>DASPVR010000026.1:0-3684 GCA_035622255.1 Solirubrobacteraceae bacterium
TCCTTGACGCTCGCCGCAGATTCGGTCCTCGCTGCCTGGATCACCGCCATCATCTTCCTCCTCGCGTGCAGTGGGTTGATGCGAAGAGGGTTCGGGGCGAAGGCGGCGAACCCTACCGAGGAGCTAACAAAGTAGTACTAGCGCGACGCCGGGCGGCGTTAGCCTCTGCGTTGCCTCTGTGTGCCGGAGCGCCACTGCGATAGATGCCCATGAGGTGGATACCGAGACGCTTCCCAGCTCAGCCGCCGGCCACCGGGCCGGGCCGTCTCGCGCGCTCCTCGAGGCGCCTGGCGCTCGGCGTGCTCGCCGCGGCGGTCGTCCTCGCCCTGTCCGCGCCGGTCGGGCTCCGCGACCAGTACGGCGGGCTGCTCGGGCCGCGGGCGGCGAGCGCCGCGGCACAGCCAGCGCCGCTCGCGCCCACCGAGCTGGTGGCGCTGCCCGCCAACCGGATCGCCAACGCCACCAAACCGATCGTCATAACGCTGTCGGCGCCCCCCTCGCCGACCTCCCCGACGCCCACGCTGCATCCGAGCGTCGCGGGCACGTGGGCCATCGAAGGCGACTCCGAGGTGTTCACGCCCGCCTCGACGCTACAGCCGTGCTCGACCTACAAGCTGACCGTGTGGGCCGACACCACCTCCACCGGGCACGCGCGCCTTGGGCGACGGCGCACGGTCGGGCTGAACGTCGCCTGCCCCCCGGTCGCCGGCCTGCAGCAGGCGCTCGCGCGCCTGGGCCACCTCGGCGCGCGCTTTCACCCGCTGTACACCTTCCACGAGCCTGCCGGCCCCGAGACACGCCACGAAGCGGCCGTGCACGCCTACCACCCCCCGCGCGGGCGCTTCGCACCCGACCCGCCCGACGCTCCCCCGGTAGAAGCGGGCAAGCTCGATCAGACCACGCGCGGCGCGCTGACCGTGTACCAGTCAGACCGCGGGCTCGCGGTCACGGGCGAACCAGACCGCCAGACGTGGGCGTCGCTGCTGTCGGAGGTCGCGGCCGATCGCAGGGACCCCCATCCCTACACCTGGGTGACGGTGTCGGAGTCGCTGCCCGAGACGCTCGAGGTGCACCGCGGCCATCACGTGGTCCTCAGCTCGGCGACGAACACCGGCGTGCCGGGCGCTGAAACCCCGCAGGGGATCTTCCCGATATTCGCGCGCTTCGTCTC
This sequence comes from Solirubrobacteraceae bacterium, assembly GCA_035622255.1. Taxonomy (GTDB): domain Bacteria; phylum Actinomycetota; class Thermoleophilia; order Solirubrobacterales; family Solirubrobacteraceae; genus Palsa-744. The sequence goes on from DASPVR010000026.1 coordinate 1,172, forward strand.
CACGACGATGAGCGGGGAAGACCCCGACGGCACCAAATACGTGGTGCCCGACGTTCCCTGGGTCAACTACTTCAACGGCGGCGACGCCGTGCACGGCTACCCGCGCGCCTCCTACGGCTTCCCGCAGTCCAACGGCTGCGTCGAGCTGCCGATCGAAACCGCCCAGGTGGTGTTCGGGATGCTCCAGATCGGCGACATCGTCGAGGTCACGTGAGCACGAGGCGCACGATCGCCGACACCCCGACGATCACGATCACCGCCCGCAGCAGCGCGGGCGACATCCGCCGCCCGTAGCGCGCGCCGATCTGGGCGCCCACGATCGACGTCGCGGCGATGATCGCGGCCGGGCCCCAATCGACGTGCGCGGCCAACGCGAAGTAGACGCCCGCCACGCCGTTGACCAGGCCGGCGAGGACGTTCTTCAGCGCGTTCGTACGCTGCAGGCTCTGCGACAGGCTGACGCCGAGGATCGCCAGCAGCAGGATCCCCTGGGCCGCCCCGAAGTAGCCGCCGTAGACGCCGGTGAGGTAGACGAGGAGCGCGATCAGCGCCCAGGCGCAGTGCTCGAGGTCGACCTGGTGACCCGCGAGCCAGCGATCCAGCCGCGGCTGGAGCAGCGTGAGCGTGAGCGCGAGCGCGATGAAGACAGGCACGATCGCCTCGAACGTCGACGCCGGCAGGACCAGCAGCAGCACCGCGCCGGTGACGCCCCCGAGCACCGACATCGTCCCCAGCCGCAGCGCGCGCCGGCGCTGCCCGGCGAGCTCGCGCCGGTAGCCGATCGCCCCCGAGGCCGAGCCGGGCACGAGCCCGACGGTGTTCGATACGTTCGCGGTCACGGGCGCATACCCGAGCGCCAGCAGCACGGGGAACGTGATCAGCGTTCCGCTGCCGACGATCGTGTTGATCGCGCCGGCCGCCATGCCGGCCGCGGCGATCGAGATCACTTCGCCCGCGCTCACGCGCGGCACGCGCCGCTCGCCATCTAGCCGAGGAAGTCGACGATCGCCCGGCTGAAGCGTGGATCGGCGAGCGCCGACATGTGGTCGCCCGAGACGATCTGGAGCGTGGCCCGCGGAATCGCCTGCGCGAGCACATGCGGCCTGACGGCGAGCGGGTCCTCGTCGCCGGCGAGCACGAGCGTCGGAGCCGAGATGCGATCGAGCGCGATCTCGCCGCGGAAGACCGACGCCGCCTGGGCGACGAGCGCCTCGCGGTCGGCGTCGAGCGCGTCGGCGAGGCGGCGAAACGCCCGCGCCTCGGGCGACGGCAGCGCGGAGGGCTCGCCGCTCATCAGCGCCTCGATGATCGAGTCGTTGGAGACGGCGCGCCGGTCGACGCCGCCGCACTCGATCACGCCCGAGCCGACCCCGCCGACGACCAGGCGACGGACGCGCGCGTCCTCGCTGGAGAAGATCAGCGACACGACGGCCCCCATCGAGTAGCCGACGAGGTCGATCTGCGGGGCGTCGATCTCATCCACCAGCACCGCCAGATCGCGCGCCATGCGCTGCTCGCCATAGCGGGCCGGGTCGTGGGGCTTGTCAGAGCTGCCGTGGCCGCGGGCGTCGGGCGCGACGACGCTGCGCCCGTCCCGGACCAGCGCATCGACGACGCCCGTGGCGACCCAGTTGGCCTCGGCGCTGGCCACGAAGCCGTGGTGCAGCACGACCGGCGGAGCGCTCGCGGGATCGCCCCAGCGCTGGTAGGCGATCTCGAGCTCGTCCCACGTGGTGAAGGTCTGCATCGCAGGGGCGCAGACGCTATCGCGTCCCACGCCCCTCGCCGGATGCGCCGCGACCTACTGGACGGTGATCGTTCCTTCCATCCCCGCCGCGCGGTGGCCGGGGACCGAGCAGAAGAACTTGTACGTCCCGGCTGTGAGCATCACCGAGAGCGTTTTCGAGCCGCCCTTGAACGTCGGCGTCGCCCCCAGCGTCGCGTGGCCCGACGATTCGACCGTGACGTTGTGTTCGAGCGGCGACATGTTCGTGAACACGATGTTCACCCTGCCCGGTTTGACGGTGAAGGAGCTCTTGTCGTATTTGAGCTGACCTCCGGGGTTCGCCGCGAGGTCGACCGTCTGCACGGCGCCCGAGCTCGTGGCGGGCGTGGTGGCGCTCGACGTCGTCGGCGTCGCCGCCGGGGCGGACGCGGAGCTCGACGACTTGCTCGAGCTCGAGCTGCCGCAACCGGCGAGGGCAAGCGCCCCGACGAGCGCGAGCAAGAGCGCCGTCCGGGTCAGATGGCTCCTGGTTTGACGCTCTGCTTTGAGATGCACGGGTCGATCCTCCATCCGATTGTGGCTGTCAGCACATTCGACACGACCGACTGTAGACCCTTTGGCGGCGGCGCGCGCGGGCCCGCTCGATCGTCTAGTAGCCGTAGGGTGGGGACTGCGAGGGCGTCGATTCGGTGGTCGTTTGAGCGGGCGCGGGCGCAGGCGCGACGCTGCTCTCGCCGCCCGCGGGCAGCGCGTGCCAGGTGCCGCCGAAGCTTTCGATGCCCTGGCC
>DASPVR010000027.1:0-3976 GCA_035622255.1 Solirubrobacteraceae bacterium
AAGATCGCCAGGCACGCACGCCCGATCGCGCCGGCCACGCGACGGCAGTAGGGGACGAGCTCCTCGAAGGTCTCATAGCGCACGCCCTCGACATCCATGCGCACGCCCTCGATCAGCGCCGGCAGGGCGTCGGGGGGAAGCGGGAAGCGCGCATACGCGTCGGCGAGCGCGACGATCACCGGATCGGTGCCGTCCTCCTCCCCCAGGCGCGCTAGCACGTGCGCCTGCGCCTCGAGCGCGCTCAGCTTGTGCTCGCGCGCCAGCTTGCCGTCGCCGATGTCATCGATCCGGCGGGCGAACGCATACACCGCGCACATCGCCCGCCGGCGCGGGCCTGGTAGCAGCCGGATGCCCCAGTAGAAGTTGGCCGCCTGCATGCGCGTGACCGCCTCGCAGTGGCGATAGGCCTCGGCGAGCGAGATCGTAGTCGCCCTGTCGGAGCGCGCGCCGGCCGCCGTGGCGCGCTCAGGGGCCACGGCGGCGACCCTCCGCGAGCACGGCCGCCAGCGCGCGCAGCCGCCGCGCGCGGCCGGCGTTCGGGGGCCCGGCGAGCACGTCGAATCCCGCGCGCTCGATCGCGTCCAGCGCGGCGTGCCCGCCCGCGACGAACGCCGCCACCGCGAGCCGGGCGCGACCCTTCAGCAGCCCGAGCAGCGGCGTGCCCTCGCGCAGCAGCGTCCGTGCGCGCGCGACCTCCAACGCGAGCACCTCGCGCACGCGCGGTCCGGCGTGCGCCGCCGCCAGCTCGCCTGGGTCACAGCCGAAGCGCACCAGGTCCTCGGCGGGGATGTAGATGCGGTCGCGCCGCAGATCCTCGGCGACATCCTGGCAGTGCTCGGCGAGCTGCAGCGCCGTGCAGATGGAGTCCGACAGCGCGATGCGCTCGGGCGTGGCCATGCCGAACACACCGAGCACGAGCTCGCCCACCGGATCGGCCGACAGCGAGCAGTAGCGGCGCAGCTGCTCCCAGGTGTCGTAGCGGCTGACGCGCTGGTCTTCGCGGTTTGCCTCGATCAGGCGCGCGAACGGTGCGCGCGGCAGAGCGCACTCGCGCACGGTCGCCTGCAGGCGGCGGCATAGCGGATGCTCGGCGCGTCCGGCGAAGGCGCGGTCGAGGTCGGCTTCGAGCTCGTCCAACGCCGCCAGGCGATCGCCCGGCGCGCTGTCGCCGAGCTCGTCGACCATTCGTGCGAAGCCGTAGATCGCCAGCAGGTGCTGGCGCACGCGCCGCGGCAGCAGCCGACTAGCGACCGGGAAGTTCTCGCCCGACGCCCGCGCCATCACCGCGCCCGTGCTCAGCGCGCCGCCGGACGTCTGCGTGGCCGGCATCACCCCGGCGCCGTGACCGATCCGCCGAGGGCGCGCTGCAGGGGGGCGCCCTCGCGGGCCTCGAGGCCTGCGGCGGACTGGTCCAGGCAGCGCCCCAGCGCCATCAGCGGGAACGTCAGCCGATAGAGGTGGTAGTTGATGTAGTAGTCGCTCGGGAAGCCCGTGCCGGTGTACTGGGGCTCGTCCCAGCTGCCGTCGGGGCGCTGCGTGCGTACGAGCCATTCCACCCCGCCCCAGAGCGCCGCATGCTCGCCGGCGGCGTGCAGCGCCAGCAGCGCCCAGGCGGTCTGCGATGCGGTGCTCGATCCCCGCCCGATCCACGCCCGATCGTCATAGGAGCGGGGATCCTCGCCCCAGCCCCCGTCTTCGTTCTGGTGCTCGAGCAGCCAGGCGACCGCGCGCGCGATGCACTCGTGCCCGGGGTCGAGCCCGGCTGCCAAGAGCGCCGGAACGGCCGCGCCGGTCCCGTACACGTGGTTGATCCCCCAGCGCCCGAACCACGACCCGTCCTCCTCCTGCTGGTCGATCAGCCAGCCGATCGCGCGCTGGGCCACCGGCGTGCGGGCGAGCCCCAGCACCGCGAGCATCTCGACCGCGTGGGCCGTCACGTCGGCGCTCGGCTCGTCGATCACCTCGCCGAAGTCCAGGAACGGCAGCTCGCGCACGAGCGTGCGCGTGTTCTCGGCGTCGAACGCGCCCCAGCCCCCGCCGTCGCTCTGCATCCCCTGCACCCAACGCAGCGCCCGCTCCAGCGCTGCGTCGATGCGCGCGGACAGGCTTATCACTCCCACCGCGCCGTTGCGCTCGCGCAGGCCGTCGCCGAGCTCGCCGTGACCATTGCCGTGCGCCGCTGGCCGGCGGGCCAGGCAACACAGCGCGAGCACGACCTCGGCGGTGTCGTCGACGTCGGGGTAGCTGACGTTCGCGAACTCGAACGCCCAACCGCCGGGCGGCAGCTCAGGCCGCGCGACCGACCAGTCTCCGCGCGTCGTCACCTCCTCGCCGAGCAGCCAGCGGGCCGCGCGCGTGAGCGCGGGATCGTCGGCGGGCAACCCGGCGTCGCTGAGCGCGACGATCGCTAGCGCGGTGTCCCAGACCGGCGACTGGCAGGCTTCCAAGCGCCTGCTGGCGCCGCTTGGCGCGCCGACCCCGCGCGCGTCGTCGCGATCCTCGACCATGAAGCGGCTCAGGCCCTCCAGCCCGCGGCGGATCAGCGGATGATCGAGCGGATAGCCGCACAGCGACAGCGCGATCAGCGAGTAGACCCACGGCGGCTGGATCCCCCCCCACGAGCCGTCGGCCTCCTGGCGGCGCACGATCCAGCGCTCGGCGCGTGCCAGCGACAGCCTGCGGAGCACGCCGACCGGCCGGTGCTCGTATGCGCGGACGGCGCGGTCCAGGCGCGTCAGCCAGCGTCCGCGGCGCGAGCTCGCTGCGCGCGGCGTCCACGCCTGCGGGCCGTGCAGCTCGTCGAGCCCGATGGGCAGCGGCCGCACGGGTCGCTGGGCTTTGACGAGAGACAGCGCCACGATCGTCTGGCGCGCCCAGCACGCGAAGTCGTAGATGTTCAGCGGCACCCACGCCGGCAGCAGCACGATCTCCGGCGGCAGCGCGGGCACCTCGTCCCACGACCACAGACCGAACAGCGCGAGCCATACGTGCGTGAACACCCGTGCGCGCTGCAGCCCGCCCTGCGCGCGAACGAAGCTCGCCGCCGCCTCCATGTGTGGAGCGTCGGGAGCATCACCGGCGAGGCGCAGGGCCCAGTAGGCCTCGATCGTCGTCGACAGCTCCCCCGGGCCGCCGTGGAAGTTGGCCCACGTCCCGTCGTCGCGCTGCTGGGAGCGGATCCAGGCAGCTGAGCGCTCGGTCTCGTCCGCGCGCCGGACGCCCAGGAACTCGCGCAGCAGCATGTCCTCCGCGTCCATCGTGACGTTCGTCTGCAACTCGCCCTGCCACCAGCCCCGCTCGTGCTGGAGTGAGAGCAGGTGCCCGCGGGCCCGCGCCAGCGCCACACGCGCCCCGCTGCGGGCCTCCACCGTCGCCGACACGCTTCTCATTTTCGCAACGCTAGGGGTTTTTGCCGAGCGACGAAGGTTCGGTTGCCGATCACGAGCACCTCGGCGTGGGCGAGCGTGATCACCGCGCGCGCGAGCACGGCCTGCGAGACCGTCCGCGCGACCGGCGAGACGAAGCGGTAGGCGACCAGCCCGTGCACGTCGATGCGCGCGACGAGGCGAAAGCCCGGCGCCGGGGACCGCCCGGCCGATGGGCGCAGCGGCGAGTAACCCGTCTCGTCGATCTCGCTCACCGTCACCACGTCCCCGCGCGGGACCTCGCGCAGCCCGGGCAGGTAGTACTGCAGCGGCAGCGAGCCGAGCTCGACGGTCGTGATCGCACGCGCACCCCCGCCCGGCGGCGGCGCGCCGGCGTAGGCCGCTGTCGGCGCGGGCGCTGCAAGCGATCTTGCGAGCCCGCGCCAGTCACCGCGCTGAAGGCGCGGGCTGAGGTCGACGTCGAGCGAGATCGCCGCGAACGCGAGCGCGATCAGCGTCGCGAACACCACGCCCATGCGCCCGGCCCGCCGCGCCACGACCACGACGCCGATCAGTGCGCTGACCGGCACCATCGCCGCCACGAGGTTGCG
>DASPVR010000028.1:0-7367 GCA_035622255.1 Solirubrobacteraceae bacterium
GCCGGGCGAATCGGGCTCAGGTGGCGACATCCGCGGGCTGGGACAGCTTCAGCCCCACGCGCTCGCCGACGACGTCCATGTCGCTGCGGTGCTTGACGATCACCGACATCGTCTCGTGGAACGTATCGGCGTCGATGTCGCGAGCCCCGAGCAACAGCAGCGCGCGCGCCCAGTCGATCGACTCGGCGATCGACGGTGGCTTCTTGATGTCCAGCTCGCGCACCATGCCGATGATCTCGACGAGGCGCCGTGCCAGCGTCTGCGACAGCTGTGGCGCGTGCAGGCGCACGATCTCGAGCTCGTGCTCGAGTGAGGGGTAGTCGAGCCACAGGTAGAGGCAGCGACGCTTGAGCGCCTCGGTCAGCTCGCGCGAGTTGTTCGACGTGAGCAGCACGATCGGGTGCGTGCGCGACTGCACCAGTCCCAGCTCGGGGATCGAGATCTGAAAGTCAGACAGGACCTCGAGCAGCATCGCCTCGAACTCCTGATCTGTCTTGTCGATCTCGTCGATCAGCAGCACGACAGGCTCGTCGGAGGCGATCGCGCTCAGCAGGGGCCGCGCGAGCAGGAAGGCCTCCCCGAAGATGTCGTCCTGCACCTGCTCCCAGCCCGCGCCGTCGGCCTCGGCCTGGATGCGCAACAGCTGCTTGCGGTAGTTCCACTCATACAGCGCCTTGGCGTCGTCGAGCCCCTCGTAGCACTGCAGGCGCACCAGCTCGCGATCCAGGTAGGCGGCGAGCGCCTTGGCCAGCTCGGTCTTGCCCACGCCCGCCGGGCCCTCGACGAGCACCGGCTTGCCGAGCTTCGTGGCGAGGTAGGCCACGAGCGCGGTCGACTCGCCGGGCAGGTAGCCGACGCCGCGCAGGCCCTCGGCGACCTCGGCGATGGACGCCGGGGCCGAGGCGGAGCCCGCCGGCGCCGAGGACGAGGATGCTGGCATCGTCAGCGCAATGATAGGACCAGCGTGCCGGCGCCAAGCGCGCCGTCGGGCCGGCCGGACACGCTAGGAGTGGCGCTGGTCGGGCTCGGTCGGGGCGTCCTCTAAGGAGAGCTGCTCGCTGGCTTTGGCGGTCGCGACCGAGGCGCGGCGCTGCGGCGGCGCGGGCACGGTCTGGGGAGCCGGGGGGTAGCGCGGGCGTGCGCGCTGGGCGGCGCGCGGCGCCGCCGCGTCGAAGGGCTGCAGCGCGGTCTCCGCCGCGGCCTCAGCTGCGCCGGCCTCATAGGGATCAGGCGGCGCGGGGACGCGACGATCCTCGGCTCGCATCAGCGGCGCCTCGGGCCCGCGCGCCGCGCGCATCCGTGAACCCGCGTAGGCGAGCAGCGCCGAGGCGGCCAAGGCGAAGAAGATGCCCCACTGCACGCCCACGTTCGCGGCCACCCCGTGGCTGGAGATGCCCGGCTTGTCGAACAGCCTGAAGATCAGCAGCAGACCCGTCCACAGCCCCGCCGCCAGCACGACCGCACCGTCGCTTCCCGGCAGCTGGAACCGACGGCCCTCTGCGCGCGCGTACAGGAGGTAGATGACCGCCAGCGCGACGAGCAGCACCGCCGCCTCGACGAACGTGAAGACCTGGAAGGCGTTGAGGTTGCGGCTCTCCAGCGGGGCCTGGCGCGGTGCGTTGACGACCGCGTTCTGCTGGTACCAGGGCAGCAGCATCGTCACGCACAGGGCGACTGCTGCGCCGAGCGCGAGGCGCTGCTCGGAGCTCAGCACGCGCCAGTCGCGGGCGAGCCGCGCCGTCATGTCCTCCCGCCCGCGCGGCGGCCCGTCTCACACGACGCCATGGTCGTAGTCTAGGAGCGCCGCTAGCCGCCGGAGCCGCCTCGCCGCGGCGCCCAGCCGGCGCCCGGCACGGCGACGCACCGGGGTCAGTGGGGCTTTGCGCCCTTGGCCAGCATGATCGTCCCGCTCGCGCTGGCGAAGTTGCCGGCCAGGTCGGTCGCCACGAGCGTGACCGAGTACGCGCCGGCCGCCGACGGTGTCACCCACAGCACCCGGGGCTTGCCGCGTTCGACCGTGGCGCGGTTGGTCCACACCACCCGAGCACCCTTGCGGATGGTCAGCGAGACGCTCGAGATCTTCGACAGCGACAGCTGCACGCCGGCGCGCGCGCTCGTGGGCAGGGTCGTGCTGAGCAGCGCGATCTGAGGCGGGGTGTGCAGGTCGGCGGAGAACTGCTGCGCCGTCGTGCAGTAGATCGCGTCGCCCGGGATCGGCGCCGGCGCGCTCGCGCTGTGCGCCGGCGCTCTCCGCTGCACGCTCGCGGTGCTGGCGCCGCTCGCCCCGCTGACCGCTCCGGTGCCGCCGTTGCCGTTGGTCGTCGGGGGGGATGTGGGGACGGGCGCGGCGACGATGCTCAGCGGCGGTCCTTTGCTCGTGCGTTCGCACAGGTGCTGGAGGAATTCGGTGAGCAGTTCGTGGTAGTTGAGGTTCGATTCGCCGAACTGGTCGTACATCGACCACGCACCCGTGTTGTAGTGGGGGACCTCGGCACGCGCCTCGGCGTCGCCTTCTTCGAACAGCTGCAGCCCGAGCGGGTCCTTGGTCAGCGACGTGTAGTCGTAGAGCCCCACCAGAGCCTGGATGAAGCCGTTGAGGATGTGATCGTTGGGCGCGTAGCTGTACTCGGCATACGTCGCCCCGGCCGTCGTCTTGACGCGTACGCCGTTCGCCGGCGCCGTCTCGAAGATGCCGAGCGCCTGCTGGGCGGCGGTCAGCAGCGCGCCTTCCTTGAAGCGCGACCAGGCACGCGCGAGGACCTGGAGCGCGGTGCCCTGCGAGAGCCCGCTGGTCCACGGCGGCGAGCCGCCGTCGAAGCGGAACATGTACTCCCACGCGATGCCGCCGGCGCGCTTGGTCGCCAGCGGGATGACTTCGCCGAGCAGCTGGTGCAGGTTGGCGTTTTCGTTGCCCGCGAGGTAGTAGCCGTTGGCTGCGCCGAAGGTTGCCAGCCACTGGATCTCGAGACCCTGCCCGTCGTAGTACTCCCACACGAGCTTGCTCGGCGGGAACGTGAGCCGCTGTCCGTTCGAGGGCAGCGGCTGGGTCGTCCAGTAGCTCCAGTTGCGTTCCAGCGTGAGGAACAGCGCCCCCAGGCGCGAAGCGCTTAGCTCCCCCGCGGCGGCGATCGCGCGCACGTTCGCGAGCACCGCCCCGAGCTCTTTCTGCCTGGTGCCGCGCAGCTTGGACAGCGAGCGTTCGGCCCCCGTGAAGGTCGCGCCGTCCTGCTTGTAGAGCGCTTCGGAGATTTCTCCTGCGCGCCAGAGCTGCTGCAGGGCCCCCGCGACGCTCGGGCCGCGCGCGGTCGCTGCCGCCGAGCCCGCAGCGGGCGCGACGGCGCCCAGCCCGGCCACGCAGCACCCCGCCAGCACGGCGAGCCGGCGCGCGTGCCCCATGCGCACGCGATCCGCGGCGCGCGAGCCTGCGGGCTTGGCGCCGTCTATCACGCGTGTCGGGGATCGCAGGGCACGTCTGTCGAACACGGTCTTTCGCGTGCGAGTTGCGCCGCGCCGTCGCGGCCGCACGCTCAGTCCAGCTCGGCCTCCACCTCGTCGACGTCCAGCTCGTCGACGTCCAGCTCATCCTCGTCGTCTTCGTCGTCTTCGGGGTCGTCTGCGCCGACGGGGTGGCCGCTCGGCTGGTAGGTGACCTGGAAGTGCTCGATCAGGTCATCTCGCCGCGGTTCGTCCAGCGGCGTGTCGTCGGAGATGAGCACCCACTCGCCCTCGTCGAGCTCCTCGACGTCGAAGATCTCGTGGTCGACCTCGGGGGAGTCGTCGACGACGAGCAGGACCTCGGTCTGCGGGTTGAAGTACGTGCCTGGACGGATTGTGATCTCATCAAGTCGGAAGTGGCGTCCGTCGCTCATGGCGCGTTTATACCCAACTGCGCGGCGCTGTGCGGGCATCTGCCCGCACGATGCGGTCAGGGCCCGAGCTCGGCCAGCGTGCGCGCGATCTCGGCCTGCACGTCGAGCTCCTCCAGACCCTGGCGCGCACGCCGCTCGTTGCGAGCGATCACGAGCTGGCGCACCTCCTCTACCAGCCCCTGATCGTGTGCGGCCGGCCGCTCGGCGGGCGCCATCAGCCGCGCCACCTCGGCGTCGATGTCCAGCGGCGCCTCTCCTCTGGCGACCAGCCGCTGGCTGCGCGCCCCGAGCATCTGGCGGATCTCGCGCTCGCGCTCGGCGCGCGCGGCCGGAGAGTCGGGCGGGTGCGCGATCGAGGAGCCGGCGGGACCGGTCGGGTCGCCGTCGCGCACCAGGCCGCCGCTGCCGATCTCGTCGTAGACGCTCCCCGACGAGGGCCGGCTCGTCACCAGCAGCAGCAGCGAGATGACGAGCGACAGTCCCACGGCCCCGAACACGATCAGCGTGAAGGCGCTCTGCACGAGCTCAGGCCCCGGCGGCGATGGGAACGAGCTGTCGCTCGGGGTCGATGCCCCAGCGCCCGGCGACGGCCGAGAGCTCGCTGTCCAGGCGCCAGCGATCGGGCCCGGCCGGGCCCTCGTGGATCGGGCTTGATCCCTTCAGCGCCATGCAGCCCGTGTTGTCGCCGATCCGGCGGATCGCGAGCAGCTCCCGCTCGCTGAGCAGCCGGCCGGCGTCCGCGCGGCGCCCCAGCGAGGCGAGCTCGGCGCGCTTGTCCTCGATCGGGCGGGCGCCGGGACCGCGCTCCTGGATCAGCGTGGGGGCGACACAGCGCACCGCGGGCTGAGCCAGGTTCCAGGCGCACGCGAGCTGCAGTGGCGTGAGCCCGTGGCGCTCGGCATAGGGGCGCATCGCCGCGAGCCGCGTCGAGGCGTCCGCGACCCAGCCGCGGGGTCGAAAGCGGCGGTGGTCGTGCTCGCCGAAGCCCTCGTCGCTGGCGACGTCGCCGAAGAAGACGCCGCCGTAGTCGACCACGCGCGTGATCAGCCCGACCCGGTGGGCGGCGGCCGCTTGCAGCACGAGCTCCCCGGGCCACGGCTCCATTGGGCTGAGGATGATCATCGCCCAGTCGATCAGCCCGGCGAAGCGCTCCAGGCAGGCGATCAGGTCGAGCGTGAAGCCGTTGGCGGGCCCGGGAGCCACCCCCAGCGCATCCGCCAGCCCGCCCTCGCGCACCGCCTGCATGCCGCGCCACACCGCCTCACTGCGGTAGCCGGTGTGATCGGGGTTGTGCAGCAGCAGCACGTCGAAGCGCTCGACCCCGCAGCGCTCCAGGCTGCGCTCCGTGGCCATGCGGATGTAGTCGGCGTAGTGGCTGGCCGTGCGCAGTCGCGGGTCGGTGAAGCGGGGGAAGCCCTTCGCGCCCTCGCGCTCGCCCGTGTAGAAGTCATGTCCGACCGCGCCGATCAGGCAATAGCACTCTCGCTCGCATCCCCGCAACGCGGCGCCCAGCGCACGGTCGGCCTCGCCCGCGCCATAGGCGTCGGCCGTGATGACGGTGTCGACCCCGTCGCCCGGACGCAGCAGCGCCTGCAGGCGGGCGTCGTCGAGCGCCTCTCCGAAGTGCATGAAGCGACCGCCGCTCCAGCTTCCGATCGCGGTCGTGCTCGGCCCCATGCACCGACCGTAGCAAGCGCCGCCCTTCCGGCGCTAGCGTCCAAACCCGGTCGCGGTGCGGGCGCGCAGCGCCGCCTCCAGGCGCGCAAGCGCATGGCGAACGGCGTCGTCGTCGCCGTCGGAGCCCTCCTCGGACGCCGCCGATCGCGGCGAAGGGTCGCCAGCAGGCGTGCTCGCGCCGGCGGTGTGCGCGGGCGTCTCGGGCACCGGGAGCACCCCAGCGGCACGCCGGGCGACCCCCGCGCGCAGCTTGTCGAGCTCGTCGATGCGCAGCGCTAGGTCCTCGCGACCCTCCGCGCGCAGCTCTACGACGGCCGCGCTGAGGGCCGCATCGAGCTGGATTGCGGCATGGCCGGTGCGTCCCTGATCGAGGTCCAGGCGCGCCCGCAGCGTGAGCTCCTCGCAGACGAGGTCACGGTGGCGCACGGCTAGCAGCTCGGCGAGGCGCTCCTGCGGACGCAGCGCCGCGTCGCGCACACGGCGGCGGCGGCGCAAGAACGATCGGCCCCTGCTCTCGGCGGGGAGCTCGCGGGCGTGGCGCCAGTTGCCGTCCGCCACCCGCTCTCCCTCGCCGAAGCCGGCCCGGATGACGAGCGCCTGGGTGGCCGACACCTCGTGGACGTAGGGGTCGGCAGCGGCGATGCGGTAGGCGTGGAGGACCCGGTTGATCACGGTCACGGCCGACTCGACCTCGCGCTCGGCGTCGATTTCCGACAGCCACGCCTGCGCCTGGTGCTCGGCGGGGAGCGAGACGGGGTCTATCACGGTGGCTCGAGATGTCCTCACCGTGGCGGGCTCGGGGCTGGCGGGCTTGGGCCGGCGGCGCGCGAGCGGCCCGGATCCCCGGCGGGCGGAGCGCGCGTGGGCGGTGCCGGCTGCGAGCGTGCCGAGCACCACCACCCACTCGGGCTCTCGGTCGAGACGTGAGCGCAGCAGATAGCGCCCGTCGGGCGGTCCCAGCTCCCACGGGAGCTCCAGCTGGGTGAACAGGAACAGACGCTCGGCCACGCTTGCACCGTATCCTCCCCCGACGAGCGCCTTGGGCGCAGTGGCCCAGCTCTGCGGCGACGCCTCGCGCGCCACGGTCACCCCATCGATGACAGCAAGAGCCAGATGACAGACGCCGACGATGCCCTGAGGAGCCTGCGCGAGCGCCTCGCTGGCTCCGGCGATGATCGTCTCGGCAAGGCGCTCTCGGAGCTGCTCGAGAATCCGCTGTTCACGGGCGCGGTCACGTGCGCCTTCGACGCTCGCGAACTCGCCGTCCATGCCCAGGAGATGGCGCTCGCGGTGCTCAACATCCCGTCGGCCGCCGACATCGAACGGCTGACGCGGCGGCTGCGCGCGATGTCTCAGCGCCTGGAGGGGGTGGAGGACGCCCTCTTTCGCATGGAGGGCGCGCTCGCGGGTCCAGGCGTGGAGGTGCGCCTGGCCGCGATCGAGGACCGCCTCGGGACGCTGCTGGACAGGCTCCCCGAGGCGCCCGTGCCGTCGCCTGCGCCGCCGGCGCCCTCCCCGCCGCCACCCTCCCCGCCTGTGCCCGGTCCGCGCCGGCGGGCGCCCGGCCCCTCGCAGCAGGCACCCGCCGAGCCCGCCGAGGAGCCGCCGCCTGCGGTCGGCCCGCCAGACGATCCGCGAACGGGCGGTCGGGATCCGGGAACGGGCGGTCGGGGCATGGCCAAGCCACCGGACCGTTCGCCGAGGGGCGCGCGGGGGGCCAAAGCCAAACCCACCTGACCGCTCAGCCGGCGAGCGCCTTGACGGCGGCGCTGCCCATGAGCCCGGCCACGGTCAGCAGCAGGGTGTCGCCGATGCGCGTGC
>DASPVR010000029.1:0-3738 GCA_035622255.1 Solirubrobacteraceae bacterium
ACACCCAGCCCACCGATCCGACCGTCACGCGCCGCAGGCGCGTCGGCCAGAGCCCACCGGTACGTGAGAGGGCTCACGCCGCCTGACGATCCTGCGCCGCGGGCGGGCGCGGGCGGGCGGCACGGAGACGATCGCTACACAGACCGGCAGATAGGGTGGGCGATGAGTGACAGAGCCAGATCCCCAGAAGGCAAAGGCGGTCCTGGACGCGGAGTTCTCAGAGCTCTACCGTGCCCACGTGCGCGACGTCTACAGCTACGCCTACTACCGCGTCGGCAACCATCACGACGCCGAGGACCTCACCGAGCAGACCTTCCTGCAGGCCTACCGCCACTACGAGCGCGCCCAGCGCGAGTCAGACGGGCGCCCGCTGCGCCCGTGGCTGATCCGCATCGCACACAACCTCGCGGCCAACCTGTACCGCGACCGCTCGCGCAAGCCCGCCTCCTCGATCGAGGAATCCCCGACGCTCGTAGCGGCGCACACGACCGAGCAGCTGGTCGAGGGGCGCGAGCAGCTGACGAGTGTGCTCGACGGGGTCTCGCGCCTTCCCGACGACCGCCGCGAGGCGCTGATCATGCGCTTCGCGCTGGGGATGGACAATCGCGAGATCGCGCGGGCGCTCGGGCGATCCGACGGCGCCACCAAGGTGCTCATCCACCGCGCCATCAAGCAGCTCCAGGAGCTCGTCGATGAGTGACGTCTCGCCGAGCCTCGAGGCGCTCCTGCGCGAAGCGCTCGCCCCGGTCGAGCCGCCCGAGGACCTCGTGCACCGCCTCGAGGGCACGCTCCTGTCGATCACCGAGATGGCCGCCGATGAGCTGGACGCGTGGGAGCTGTCGGCGATGCGCGATCCGCGCAACTGGGTGCGCCCCGCGGTCGCGATCGTGGCGGGAACCGCCGCGGGCGGGGCGCTCGTCATGCTTCGGGCCCGCCGGCGCGCGCAGGCGACCCAAGCGGACGCAGACGGGCGCCTTGCCGCGCTCGATCGCTCCGCCCAGCAGGCCCTGCGAAAGCTCTCGGCGCAGACGCGCAGGCTGTTGGGCCAGCGCTGAGCTAAGGCGCCGTCCGCTGGCGGTAGCCTCTCGGGGCGCATGGCCACCTGCTACCGCCACCCATCGCGCGAGACGGGCGTGTCCTGCTCATCCTGCGGGCGGCCGATCTGCCCCGATTGCATGACCGCCACGCCTGTCGGCATGCGCTGCCCGGAGTGCGCGCGCCAGCGCACGCGGGTCACGCGCATGCGCGACATGGCGACCGTGCCCCGCGTCACCTACGCGCTGATCGCGATCAACGTGCTCGCCTTCTTCACCGAGCAGGGCCAGTTCACGATCTACGGCACCAGCATCCACGGCAAGGTGATCGAAGAAGGCGTCCTCTACCGCGCGGCGATCGCCGAACACCAGTACTGGCGCCTGGTGACGAGCGCCTTCCTGCACGAGAACCTCTTGCACATCGGCTTCAACATGTATCTGCTCTACCTCCTCGGCATGATGCTCGAGCCGGCGATCGGCTCGCTGCGCTTCGCCGCCATCTACTTCACCTCGCTGCTCGCGGGCTCCTTCGGCGTCGTCGTCGCGACGGCGGCGCCGAGCCTGGGCGCCTCGGGCGCGGTCTTCGGGCTGATGGGGGCCGCGGTCATCGAGCTGCGCGCGCGCGGCATCGGCGCGATGGAGTCGGGCATCGGCGGGCTGATCGTGCTCAACCTCATACTCAGCTTCACGCTGCCAACATCTCGGTCGGCGCGCACATCGGCGGGCTCATCGGCGGCGCGATCGCCGGCCTGGCGCTGCGCTTCTCCCAGGACCGCCACCTGGACCCGCTCGGGCTGATCGCGTGCGTGATGCTCTCGGCCGCCGCCGTGGCCGGCGCGATCGCTGTCGCCGGGGCGGGCGGAACCGGCTTTGGCTAGTGGCGGGCGAAACCGGCCTTGGCTAATGGCGGGCGGCCGGGACGAGATCGAGCGCCAGCAGCGCGCCCTCGGGGGGCGCGTCGCTGAAGTGCGCCGGGTGCAGCACGTGCGCGAGCAGCTCCAGCCCGTCGATCAGCCGCGGGCCGGGGCGTGAGAAGTAGGCCGAGGCGTTGACCGCCACCAGCTTGCGCGCGCCCAGCGCCCCGAGCTCATCGGCGTGCTCGAGCGCCTCCTCGCGTGCGCGCGCGCCGTCAAATCCGCACGGCATCACCACGACGACCTCCGGCCCGGCGGCCGCGACCTGCTCCCAGGTCGTCGTCTGCGATGGCTCGCCGGCGAAGGCGAGCACGTCTTCGCCGCCGGCGTACTCGATCAGCTGCGGGGTCCAGTGTCCGGCCGCGTACACCGGGTCCAGCCACTCGAGCGCCGCCACGCGCGCCCGCCGCCGGCCGCGCACGGCGAGCCTCACGCGGTCGATCCGCGCCGCGGCCTCGCGCACCAGCTCCACGCCGCGATCTCCGCGCTCGGTTGCCTGTGCGACCGCGCGCACGTCGCCAAACGCCTCGCCGAGGGTGCTCGGGTCGAGCGCGATCACGCGCGGGCGCGACGCCAGCTCTTCTGCCAGCGCCGCCACGTCCTCGTATGACACCGCGCACACCGGGCACAGCGCCTGCGTGACGATCAGATCGGGCGACAGCCCAGCCAGGGCCTCGCGGTCGAGCTCGTAGATCGACTCGCCGCGCAGCGTGCGCTCGCGCACCTGGGCGTCGATCTCACCGGCCGAAAGACCGCCGGGCAGCGCGTCGCGCGTCACGCGCGCGAGCTCGCGCGCCGCCGGCGGGTAGTCGCACTCGTGTGTCACCGCCACGACCTCGGGCCCGAGCCCGAGCGCGAACAACAGCTCGGTGGCGTGCGGGACGAGGCTCACGATCCGCATTCCGTGACTGTAGGGCGCGCGTGGGCGGGGCGCGAGGTGCGCAGCGGGGCGGCGAGCGCAGCGGACGCTTCGGAGGGGGTATCGTGCGGGGCGATGGCCACGCTCAGCAGCGGCGAGATCGACCAGCGCCTGGCGGACCTGCCCGGCTGGCGGCGCGAGCAGGACGAGATCGGCGAGCAGGACGAGATCGTCTACGAGGGCAAGCTGGCCGACTTCGCCGCGGCGATCTCGCTCGTGGAGCGGGTGGCAGAGCTGGCAGAGGCGGCCAACCACCACCCCGACATCCTCGTCCATGGCTACAACGGGGTGCGCCTGACCCTCTCAACCCACTCCGAGGGCGGTCTCACCGAGGCCGACTTCAAGCTCGCGGCGCAGATCGAACGCCTGACCTGACGGCTTGCTACCGTTGGCGTGTCGGCAGGCATGAACGACGACGAAGAACCTCCCCGAAGTCGCGGGGTCCGTAGGGGGCCCCGTGCCCGCCACCTCAGGCGGGAGCTACACGCCGGCGGGCGCACGCCGGGGATCGCCGATCGGGCGTGAACGGGCTCAAGCTCGTCATCGCGGCGGTGCTCGTGGCCGTCAACGCGTTCTTCGTGATCGCCGAGTACGCGCTCGTGCGCTCGCGCCGCTCACGCCTGGAGCTGATGCGCGATGAGGGCCTGCGCGGGGCCTCGCTGGCGCTCGAGCAGCTGGCGTCGATCAACGAGTACATCTCGGCGGTGCAGATCGGCGTGACGATGACGTCGATCGTGACGACGGCGGGGATCGGCGTCATCACCTGGCGCGCCTCCTGTTCATGCAGGTGAAACACGCCCCTGAGCATGCCCGCCTCGCCGGGGTCGATCTGGCCGCCGGCGTGCGACTCTGCGATCAGCAGCTTCAGCTC
>DASPVR010000030.1:0-4153 GCA_035622255.1 Solirubrobacteraceae bacterium
GCGAGTAGGCGAGCGCGCCCGCGAACGAGGTCGAGGCGTGCGCGCTGGGGAAGCTCAGCTGCGTGGGCGTGGCGGTGAGCGGTGGCAGTCCCGCCAGGACCGGCCGGCGCCGGCGCACGAGCAGCTTGATCGCGGTGTTCAGCGCATACACGCCGGCGACCGTGGCGGTCGCGCGACGCCAGCGCGTCGCGCGGTCGGGCTCGGCGAGCTGGGCGAGCGCACCGATCGCGAGCCACACCCCTCCGTGGGCGCCCAGGCGCGACAGCGCCGCGGCCGCCCGCTCGGCGCGGGGATCGTGCGCGCGCGTGCGCAGCGTGCGCAGCAGCTGCTCGTCGAGATCGCTCGCCACGCCCATCGCGGGCAGCTCGCCGCGGGTGCCTCAGGCGCCGAAGCCGACATGCGCGTCCTCGTCCTCGACGCGCACGTAGACGACCTTGCCCATGAGCAGCTGCACCGGGCCTTCGTCGCTCTTGAGCTCGTGCCAGCCGGCCCCCGCGAGCGCGCCGTTGAGCTCCTTCAGCTCGGCGTCGGAGACGCGCAGCCCGAGCACCTGCCCACCCTGGAAGCCGATGCTGATCCGTCGCGAGCCGCCGGCCATCAGCCGCCCTCCGCCGGCGCCGGCGCGGCTGCGGCGGGCTCGACGATCTCCGACAGCACGCCGCCGGTGGCGCGCGGGTGAACGAACGCCACGCGCGAGCCCCGGATCCCTGCGCGCGGCTTGGAGTCGATCAGCGCCAGCCCGGCCTGCTTGAGCGCCGCCAGCGTGCGCTCGATGTCTGAAACCTGGTAGGCGACGTGGTGAAGCCCGGGGCCGCGGCGTGCGAGGAAGCGCCCCACGGGCGTGTCGGCGTCGAGCGGGGCGAGCAGCTCGACGTGCCCCTCGCCGACGTCGAGCAGCGCCGCCTCGACGCCCTGCTCGGCGACGACCTCGCGGTGAGCGAGGCGCATCTGCAGCGTGTCGCGGTAGAGCTCGAGCGCCGGGTCGATCCGCTCCACGGCCACGCCCACGTGGTCGATGCGGCTGAACACCCGCGGCAGTCTATAGCCGCCCGCCGTCTCCCTCGCCCGGCGTGCCGGGCACCTCGATCGCGCTCGCGGCGGGGCGCGGCGGCTTGGGCTTGGCGACCGCCACGACCCGCAGGCCGACTCCCGGCGCGCGCTCGAGGCGCGGCACGCCCTCCATGATGCGATCGATCGCGCCGCGCTCGAGCACCTCGTGCTCGAGCAGCTCCTGGGCCAATGCGTCGAGTTGGGCGCGGTGGGAGACGATCATCCGCTGGGTGGCGCGGCGGGCCTCCTCGATCAGGTCCTGGCGCTCCTCGTCGCGAATGCGCAGCGTGGTCTCGGACAGGCGCACATCGCCGTCGGGCGCGCGCCCCACGCCGGCGGTGCCCATCGCGTAGTCGTGCACCATCGAGTGCGCGATGCTCGCGACGCGCTGCAGGTCATCGGAGGCGCCCGTCGTGATCGCGCCGAACACGACCTGCTCGGCGACGCGCCCGCCGAGCAGCACGGTCATGTAGTCGAGCAGCTCCTCGCGCGTCTTCAGGTAGCGATCCTCGGCGGGGAGGTTGAGCGTGTATCCGAGCGCGCGCCCGCGCGGGACGATCGAGATGCGGTGCACGCGATCGACCGACGGCAGCAGCTCGCCGCACAGCGCATGGCCGGCCTCGTGGTAGGCGACGACGCGCTTCTCGTGGTCGTTGAGCACGCGCCGCGACTGCACACCGGCGATCACGCGCTCCAGGGCCGAGTCGAAGTCGGCGTTGGTGATCGCGCGCGCGCCGCGCCGCGCCGCGAAGATCGCCGCCTCGTTGCAGATGTTCGCGAGGTCTGCGCCCGTGAGCCCGCTCGTCTGCTGGGCGACGAGGTTCAGGTCGACGTCCTGGAGGGGCTTGCCGCGGGTGTGCACGGCGAGCACCCCCTGGCGGCCTTTCACGTCGGGCGGCACGACGAACACCTGCCGGTCGAAGCGCCCCGGGCGCAGGAGCGCCGGATCGAGCTTCTCGAGCAGGTTGGAGGCGGCGATCACCACGACGCGTCCGCTCGAGGAGAAGCCGTCCATCTCGACCAGCAGCTGGTTGAGCGTCTGGTCCTTCTCCCCGGAGATGTCCGCCCCGCGCCGCCCGCCGACGGCGTCGAGCTCGTCGATGAAGATGATCGCGGGTTCGTGCTTGCGCGCGACGGCGAACAGGCGCCTGATGCGGGCCGCCCCGAGGCCGGCGAACATCTCCACGAACGAGGCCGCCGACTGCGCGAAGAACTGGGCGCCGGACTCGTGCGCGACCGCCTTGGCCAACAGCGTCTTGCCCGTCCCCGGCGGCCCGTGCAAGAGGATGCCCTTGGGGACGGCCGCCCCGAGCCTGGCGAAGGGCTTGGGATCGCGCAGGAACTCGACGATCTCCTGCAGCTCGGCCTTGGCGTCGTCGACGCCGGCGATGTCGCTGAACGACACCGAGCGGCTGGAGGAGGGGCGAATCTGCTGCGGCTTGACGCGCGGCATCACCTTCAGCGTGCGCCACAGCAGCGTGATGATCGCGACGAAGAAGATGATCCCGACGACCGGCTCCCACTGGACGGCGAAGTTCTGGATGGACTGTGTGATCGAGGTGTGCGCAGTGGGCGTCTGGGCGGCGATCGCGCTCGCCAGGCGCTCGTGCGTCCCCGCGGTCGTAGTTGCGACCAGCGCAGCCTGACCGCCCAGCCACCGCTGGACGGCGTTCGTCACCGTCTCGACGCTGCGTTCGAGCTGGCTCACCATCCCCGGCATCGTCCTCGCATAGAGCTCACCATCCTTGGCATCGTCCGATTATGGGCCCTGCCTGAGGCCTGTCTGAAAAATCGGCAATGTTGTACTTGACAAACCCAGGAGCGGGTCAGCCCACATATGGGCAGCGACTGTAGAAGCTCTGCGTCAAGCCCGGCGCCGTATAGGCCGATAGGGCCGCATGACCGTCGCGGGCTACATCGTGACCTACGCGATCCTCTTGGGCTGCGCGGTCGTGTGCTTTATGAAGGGGAAGATCGGCTTTACAGCGTTAGGTGTTCTGCTCCCGATCTTTTGGATCGTCGGGGCGGTACGACCGGCGAAGCCAGCTTCGACCTGGCGCGACCACTTCGGCGACGATGCGCCGCCCCTGCTGCGGTAGCCTGAGCTTCGGGTGTCCGAGCCCTCCCCAGCGCGACGGGTCGCTACGCCTCGTCGTCCTCCGCCCTGCTAGCGTTTTTTGACGCCCTGAAAGGCAGGGTGAGCCATGATCGCCCGCTCGATTGCGGGCGTGATCTGGTAGTCATCGTTGTCGCGATGACCGGGTGTCAGGCTCGGGTTGGCTCTCAGTAGGTCTCGTAGCGACAGCCCGTCGAGGCCGTGCTTGCGAGCCATGTCTTCGGCGGTGATCGTGGGTTCCACGGCGAGGAGTCCCTTCAGTGCGGCTTCGGGAGAGAGGTCGATCCTAACCGGCTCGGCGGCCTCTGGCTCGGGCTTCTCGCTCGTTGCGGATTTCGCTTGCTCGACCACGGAAAACGAACGATAGCGCCCGGCCGCGCTACCGCTCAGCGGCCTGTTCTGGGGGGCTTGCCTTTGTGGTTGCCTTCCTGATCTCGGCGTGCTGTGCTTCGGCAGCTCTCTGTGCCTCCGTAGCAGCGGCGAGCGTGAGCGCCGACGCCAGGGTGAGGAGCCCGCCCACCTGCTTGGCGTCCGTCACGCGTATGGCGTCTTGCTTGTTGTCGCCTCGCTCAACAAGCCCGGCACGGGCGAGTTCCTTGATCCACGTGCTCATCGTGCCGTCATTGCGATCTTTGCGGCCCGACTGTGCGAGCGCGCTGATGAGGTCGCCCTGTTTCGTTGGTCCGTTTGCCAGGAGGTACTGGACGATCCAGAGGCGGTCCTTGTGCGCCAGCATCTTGAAGAGGTCTTCCAAACCTTTAAGAATTTAAAGGTTTCCGCCGCGCCCCGCAGTATGCTTGCGGAGCACGAAACAGAACTGGCCCCGATGTCGAGACCGAGGCCAGCCCTGTTGATCACTTAGGAGGCGGCGGCATGGCCTTTACCTCCCTTCTGGCTGCGGGTGGACGCAGCCAGGACTCAAAATGGCATAGCGACCGGACGACCGAGAAGCGAGGTTACAGCGCGATCGAGAGCTAAAGAGTGCGC
>DASPVR010000031.1:0-7993 GCA_035622255.1 Solirubrobacteraceae bacterium
GCGCTGCGCTGCTGCTGCTCTCGGTGCTGCTCGCCGCCTGCGGAGCCTCGGCCCAGACGACCGACGCCTCGACGCGCCAGCGCCCCGCCGGGAGCGAAGATCAAGCTTCGATCGCAGCGACGGCCGAGGGCACGGCTGCTCTCCCCGGGGCGGCGCACGGCTGCGGCGCCGCCGGTCCGGAAACGCTCGCGCAGACCGCCGGTCAGGTGGCGATCCAGATCTACGACCGCGAGCTCGCGAGCTCGGAGGTGAGCGCCGACCAGCGCCAGGTCGAAAGCTACGCGCCGCTCTTGAGTGCGCTCGCCAGCGGCAACCGTGCGGGCGTCCAGGAGGCCGTCACGAGCCTCGTCTTCTCTCACACCCACGTCGTGCGCCTGCGTGTGACCCAGGGCGGGCAGGTGCTCGCCGACGTCGGGGGGCCCTACATCATCGCCCCCGTCGGCGGCAGCCTGCGCTTGCACGGACGCACGGTCGGGCAGTACGTGCTCTCCGTCCAGGACGACCTCGGCTACGTCAAGCTCGAGACGCGCTTCATCGGCGTGCCGCTCCTGATGCGCAGCGACGGTGTGCGCATTCCCGTGGAAGGCACGCTCGCGCCCGGCCCCGCGAGCATCCCCGACCACGGCCCGGTCACCTACCAGGGCGTCTTCTACCAGGCCTTCTCGTTCTCCGGCAAGGCCTTCCCCAGCGGCCAGCTGCGCATCTCGCTGCTGCTGCCGCTGCCGGGCGGGCTCGCGACGACCCCCTGCGCCTCGATCCGGATCGACGAGCTCAACCACATCGCGCAGCTGGTGTGGGGGCGCTTCATCATTCACGACGGCGCCCCCCCGTCGGCTTTCGTCGACGCGATCTCCAGCCTCACGGGCGGTCTCGGCTACGTGCGCGCGGGATCTCACCAGGTCGCCGGCAGCACGACGCCCGGGCCGCGCCGGCTGCCCGACAGCGGGCCCCTCAGCTACCACGGGCATGGCTACAGCGTGACGTCCTTCCCTGCCCCCGGCGAGGCCGGCGTGCGCGTTTACCTGCTCGTCAGGAGCTGACCTCCGCGCACGCCGCGCTGGCGATCTTCGCCGCGGACGGTGCCGCTGCGGGCCCGCTGCGGTGGCGCATCGCTAGCCGGCGGGCAGCGCCTTGAACAGGTGCGCGACGACGGCGACCGCCGGCTTGGCGACCTGGCCGTAGGTGAACAGGCCCTTCTGGTTGAGCCCCTCGATCAGGCGCAGATGCGGCAGCACCGTGTGGATCGAGCCACCCTCGAACATCGGCTCGAGCGGATAGTCGCGCAGCACCCAGATCAGCATCCCGCTCAGCTGCGCATCGCCCTCGTACACGGCGATGTGGCGTGCGAGCAGGCGCGACTGGAACGAGTAGCTGCCGGGGCTGCCGCTCGGGTTCAGCGCATTGGATTCGGCGCCGAACTCGCTGATCACCAGCACCCTGCCCGCGAACGTGCGCTGCATCGCCGCCAGGCGCGCGCGCATTTCTGAGCTCTGGCGCGCGGGCGAGGCGTCCGGGTGGTCATACCAGCCGGTGTAGTCGGTCTCGGCGATCGCGTCGACGTTGGCGTACAGCGAGCCCGCGTGGCGCGGCGGGTGGTCGCCCCACACGTCGACGGCCACCATGCGCGTCCGGTCGCGCGCGTGCAGCCAGGCCGTGAGCGTCTGCACGTAGCGCACCTCGGCCGCGTCGTGCCCGTTGCCGGCGACCTCGTCGACCAGGTTCCAGGCGATGATCGACGGATGCAGCTGCGATGCGATCACGCCGCTGCGCGCCTGCTGCTCGGCGTCGGCCAGCAGGCGCGGGGTGCTCGAGTACCAGTTGCCGGCCCCTTCCACGGGTCCGACCCCCTGCCACACGACGATCCCGGCCGCGTCCAGCCGTTCCAGCAGGCCGGGATCGAGCGGGTGCTGAGCGCGGGCGGCGTTGGCGCCGATCGCCTTGAGCTCACGCACGATCTCGCTCTCGTCGTTGGGCGTCAGCGCGTCGCCGTGCCCCAGCGCGTCCTCCTGGATCGTCGCGCCGTGCAGCTGCAGACGCTGTCCGTTGAGGTACATGCGCCCGCCGTGCCAGGTGAGCTCGCGCAGGCCCACGCGCGCCGAGTAGCTGCTCTCCTGGCCGACGGCCAGCGTCAGCTGATACAGGCTGGGGCTCGTCGGCGACCACAGCGCCGGTGCTTCGACGCTCACCGTCGTGGTCGCGAGCGCGCTCTGGCCGTGCGCGAGCGCCAGGGCGGGGAAGCTCAGCGCGATCGTCTGCGTCCCGTGCACGAGCGTGCCTTCCGGCGTGATCGTGCGCGCCGGGCCATCGTTTCGCACCTGAACCCCGAGCTTCACCGTCGCGAGCTTGGCCGTCGGTTCGTCGGGCGTGAGCGTGGTTTCGATCGTCGGGCTGGAGAGCTCGCTCAGCCCCACCTCGCGCATGTCGACCTCGCCGTCGAGGCCGCCCCAGTTGAACCACGTGCGGTGAAAGCCGGCCTTGGACTGCGCGTTGGGGTTGCGCCAGTCGACGCGCACGACCAGCGTGTGCTTCCCCGGCGTGAGCTGCGCGCGCACTTCGAAGGGCAGGTATGAGCCCTCGTGCGACCCCAGCGCGTGCCCGTCGATCCACACGCTCGCCCGGAAGTTCGCCGACTGGAACGTGAACGCATAGGTCCCGGCGCTCGGCGCCTGAAAGCTCGTCCGGTACCAGGCGACCGAGCCTTCGTAGTTGCGGGCCCCGATCTCGCCCTCGAACTGCGTCGGATCGACGACGTTGGGGACGCCGACCACGGAGCCGGAGAAGCCACCCCGCTGCCAGCCGCGCGAAAGGCCGCGGTTTGAGGGGTCGCGGCGCAGCGTCCAGCGCGTCAGCTGCGTGCGTCCCCCCGGTCCTTCGGCGATGCTCACGTGGCTGGAGAGGACCTGCACCGCCGCCGGCTCCGGCCGTGCCGAGCCCGGTGAGAGCAGCGCCAGCGCGCTCCCCGCGAGCAGCGCGGCGGTTGCCGAGACGCCGGTCAGGCGCGCGAGCCTCGGCCCTTTCGCGCGGGTGCGGTCGACGGCCGGCATCGCTACCCATTCAACAGCGCAGACCGGCGTTCAGAGCGCCGTTGCAACGCCGCTCGCACGCAGCCCCGCCAGCAGCGTGCGTGCGCCCTGCTTGGACAGCGGTTCGTTGAGGTTGCCGCACTTGGGCGACTGCACGCACGATGGGCAGCCGCTCGCGCACGGGCACTCGCTGATCAGGCGCAGAGCGTCGGCGCACAGCAGCTCGAAGCACGCGTGCGCCGTGCGCGTGATGCCCACGCCGCCGGGGTGCCCGTCGTAGATGAAGATCGTCGGGCCGCCCGTCTGGGGGTGCATGTTGGTCGAGAGGCCGCCGATGTCCCAGCGATCGCACATTGCGATCAGCGGCAGCACCGCGATCTGCGCGTGCTCGGTGGCGTGCAGCGCCCCCAGCAGCGAGGCCATCCCGATCTCCCGTGCCAGCTCGTCTGCGTCGAGCTCGAACCACATCGCCTGGGTGGCGAAGCTCGTCTGCGGCAGGTCGAGCGCGACCATGTCGAGGAGGCTGTGGTCGCTGAGCAGCTTGCGCTGGTAGGCGAGCACGGTCTCGCTCACGCTCACCTCGCCGAAGCTGAGCGTCACGCCGAGCGCCTCGCGGCGGTCGAGCAGGCGCTCGATCGTCGTCTCGGTCTCGCGCTTGGGCTGGGTGTACCAGTCGCCGTCGAAGGGCGTCACGAGCGCGCGCCGATGCGCGAGGTCGAGCTCGCGTACCTCATAGGAGCGTCCCTGGTGCAGGTACACGGCTCCGTCGTGGACGGTCGAGTAGGCGCGCGCCGCCTCGGTCTGGCCGATCAGCTCGCCCGAGGAGACGTCCACGATCACGAAGCTGTCCGGCGATGCTGAGCGCAGCGACACCTCGGCCGCCGGGTAGCGGTCGGCGCGGCGCGGGACGTAACGGCGCGGGCCGAGCTCGTGCGCACGCGGCTCGTCGGCGGGCGCCCCGCGGCGGGGTTCCCCGCTGCGCGCGCGCAGCTCGCCGGCGCTCACGAGCAGCTGCGCGTAGGTCTCCCAGCGCGGCCCGAAGAACTCGGCGTCGTCACCCTCCAGGGGGCCCTCGTGCGCAGCGCAGCGCAGATGCGCGGCGAAGATCAGCGGGCTCTCGTGGTCGAGGATCGCCGCCTCGACCGGACGCTCGAGGAACTCGTCGGGGTGGCGGCAGAAGAACTGGTCCAGCGCGTCCTCGCCCGCGACGTATACGGCGAGCCCGCGGCTGCGTCGGCCGGCCCGCCCCCACATCTGGCGCAGCGACGCGACAGTGCCAGGGAACGTCACCACGACCGCCGCGTCGAGCTCGCCCACGTCGATGCCCAGCTCGAGCGCGTCGGTCGTGACCACCGCGCGCAGCTCGCCGCGCATCAGCCGCCGCTCGAGCTCACGGCGCTGCTGGGCCGTGTAGCCCGCGCGGTAGGGGACGATCAGCTCGGCCAGCTCGGGGTCTGTGCCCTGCAGCTCCTCCGTGGTCAGCCGGCTGAGCAGCTCGACCCCCTTGCGCGACTTCATGAAGCAGATCGTGCGCGCCCCCGCACGAGCGAGGTGCGCCAGCAGCTGCGCTCCCTCGGCGAGCACCGAGCGCCGCGCCCCCAGCAGCTCGTCGGTGAGCGGGGGGTTCCAGATCGCGATCCGCCGCGGCGGATGTGGCGAGCCGTCGTCGTCGATGAGCGCGAACGGCTCCAGGCCGGTGAGCCGCTCGGCCAGCTCGACCGGGTTGGCGATCGTGGCCGAGGTCAGCAGGAACCTCGGGGCGGTCCCGTACGCGGCGGCGATCCGGCGCAGCCGCCGCAGCACGTTGGCCACGTGGGAGCCGAACACGCCGCGGTAGACGTGGGCCTCGTCGATCACGACCACGGCGAGGTTGGCGAACAGCTCTCCCCAGGCCGCGTGGTTGGGCAGGATGCCGACGTGCAGCATGTCGGGGTTGGTGAGCACGAGGTTGGCGTCCCGGCGAATCTGCGCCCGTGCCGCGCGCGGCGTGTCGCCGTTGTAGATCGCTGGGCGCACGCGCCCGGTCAGCCCGAACGTCGCCAGCGCGCGGGCCTGGTCCTGAGCCAGCGCCTTCGTCGGATACACGTACAGTGCCCGCGCGCGCGCATCCCGGCAGAGCACGTCCAGCGTCGGCAGGTTGAAGCACAGCGACTTGCCCGAGGCCGTACCGGTCGTGACGATCGTCGGACCCGCCCAGGCGGCGTGGATCGCCTGCGCCTGATGCGAGTAGAGCTGCTCGATGCCCAGGCGCGAGAGCGCCGCGAGCACCTCCCCGTGCAGGTCGTGGGGAGGCGCGACGAGCCGCTTACGCCGTGGTCCCTCGCGCGCTTCGCGCACGAGCCGCCCATCCTCGCGAGCCTCGTCGAGCAGCGCGCTCCAGGGCTCGAGCTTGCGATCCAGCGTGGACACGGCTTGCGATAGTAGAGGCGATGCACAGTTCCCCCGACGGGCGTGCGGCGCAAGTGCGCACGTTCCACCATTCGCGCTATCCGCCCGAGCGGCTGGCGGCGGCGCGCGCGCAGCGCGGCGTGCGCGTCTCGGCGTGCCTGCCCGCACGCGAATGCGCGGCCACGGTCGGTGAGATAGTCGCGAAGCTCGCGCGGCTGTGCGAGCAGGCAGTGATCGATGAGATCGTCGTCATAGACGCTGCCTCCAGGGACGGCACGGCGGCCGCCGCCGAGCGCGCCGGCGCGCGTGTGCTCCAGGAGGCTGAGCTGATGCCCGCGTACGGGCCCGTGCTCGGCAAGGGGGACGCGATGTGGCGCGCGCTGCCCGCGCTGCGCGGGGACGTCGTGTGCTTCCTGGACGCCGACAGTCAGGACTTCCCTGCGCACTTCGCCACCGGGGTGCTCGGTCCGCTGCTGTGCGAGCGCGACGTGTCGTTCTGCAAGGCCTTCTACCGCCGCCCGCTCGTGACCGGGGACACGCTGCTGGCAGACGGCGGCGGGCGTGTCAACCACCTCACCGCTCGCCCCGCGCTCGCGCTCTTCTACCCGCAGCTGGCCGAGATCCGCCAGCCGCTGGCCGGCGAGGTGGCGGCGCGCCGCGACCTGCTCTGGCGGCTGCCGTTCGCCACCGGCTATGGCGTCGAGATCGCGATGCTGATCGATGCCTGGCATGCGCTGGGCCTCGACGGCATCGCGCAGGTCGATCTCGACGAGCATCGAAATCGCCACCAGCCGCTGGCGGCGCTCTCGCAGATGGCGCTCACCGTGCTCGCGACGATCGCCGCCAGGCTGCGGGCCGAAGGACGCCTGGACGACGAGGGTCTGACGGGCACGCTCGAGCACGTCGTCGCCGAGCGCCCGGCGCACGAAAGCCTTGCGCACGGCGTCGCGGCGGCGGGCGCCCCCGCGGCCCCCTCTGGCCGGGGTGGCGCGTGACGCCCGCGCCCCCGCCGCGCTGCCTGTATCTCGATCTGGACGGCACGCTGCTGGGACGCGGCGCGTCGCTGTTGCACGACGGCGAGGGGAGCGTGTCGATCGACGGGGTGCGCGGGGTGCAGGCGTGCCTGCGCGCGAACGTCGAGGTCGTGCTGATGTCCGGCCGCCGGCGCCTGCAGGTGCACGAGGACGCGCGCCTGCTCGGCCAGAGCTCCTACATCTTCGAGGCCGGGGCGTGCGTGGTGCTCGGCGGGGGCCCGCCGTCGGGCTGGGCCGACGCCCCGCCCCCGCCGGCCGAGGAGCATTGGCTGACTGGCGCGCTCCTGCCGGGCGAGCTGAGCATCGCCGAGCAGATCGAGCGCTCGGGTGCGCCCGCCCTGCTGCTCGAGCTCTATCCCGGCCGCCTGGAGCACCACGAGCCCTGGCACGTGGGTCGCGAAGTCTCGCATCTGTTCCGCGGTCTGGTCGACGTCGAGCAGGTGGACGAGGTCCTACGCGAGCACGGGCACGGCGACCTTCGCCTGATCGACAACGGGGCGGTCAGCCGTCGCTCGCCGGCGCTTGCCGACTTGCCGCAGGTGCACGGCTATCACCTCGTCCCGGCGGGCGCCTCGAAGGCCGCCGCGGTCGCGCTGCACCGGCGGGCGCGCGGCTATGCGCGCGGGGAGACGTTCGCGATCGGCGACTCGCGCGAGGACCTCGCCTGCGCGAGCCAGGTGGCGAGCTTCTGGCTGGTCGCCAACGCCGTGCAGCGCGACCCGTCGATCCGCGAGACGGCGGCCGTCCACGACAACGTGCGCATCACCGAGTCCGGACACGGCGGCGGCGTGTATGAGGCCGTCGTCACCACGCTGATGACCTGAGCGCCAGCCAGCGGCGAATCCGCTGCCACAGCCCCGCGCGACGACGTCGGCGCCAGCGCGCGGGTGGCGGCACGGTCGCGCGCACGAGCGCGACCCAGTCGTCGAGCGGTAGCTCACCCGATATCAGTCGCCCCAGCGCGCCCGTGACGGGCGCCGGCAGCTGCGCGCGCTCCAGCGCGGAGCACAGCAGCGGCACCAGCTCGAGCGCCTCGACGGCCTGGCCCACGCGGGCGGGGATCTCCGCTCCGGGCACCCCGGCCGCGAGCAGCTCGCCGGCCCTGCGGTTGCGGCTCTCGCGCGCGAGCGCCGTCGCCAGCAGATCGCCGGTGCCCGCGAGCCCGATCAGCGACTGCGGATGGGCCCCTAGGCCCTCGGCGTAGCGCCACACCTCCGCGAAAATGTGGCCGGCAGCCGCGCCCGCCGCGTTCGGCCCCTGGGCCTCGGTCGCGCCGACCGCGAGCGCCGCGGCGTTCTTCGCCGCCCCGGCGAGCTCGACCCCGAGCGGGTCGTCGGACTGCTCGCACACGACCCCCGCACGCGTGAACAGCGCGGCGATCGCCTGGGCGAGATCCCGCGAGCCCGAAGCCGCCACCAGCGCCGCCCCGGCGTGGACCATCTCCTGCGCATGCGCGGGCCCGCCCACGCACGCCACTCGCTCGGGCCTCAGGCGCGTGCTCAGCAGCGCGGTCGGCGGTACTCCCAGTGGCGGCACGAGGCCCTTGGC
>DASPVR010000032.1:0-8511 GCA_035622255.1 Solirubrobacteraceae bacterium
CGCACCCACGATCCCGCCCCAGAAGCGGTCGGGCAGGAAGATCGTGAAGTGCCAGATGGCGAGACCCATCATCACCCAGCCGAGCATCCCCATCAGCGGCTTCTCCCGTGTTTGCGGTTGCGCGCGCGTCGGCGCTTCTCGCGCGGCTTGGGCTTGTCCTTGAGCACGAGGTCCTCGGGCAGCAGATCGGCGGCCGGGTCGCGCGCCGGCTCGGGCTCGCCGGCCTGGCCGTCGGGCCGCGTGGCCGCGCCCTGGTCGGCCTGCGTGGCCGCACGCTCGACGACGCCCACGCCGCCGGCCTTGGCCTTGCCCGAGGGCTCGGCGGCGGGCTCGTCGACGTCGAGATCGCGGACCAGTTCCTGGAACTCTTCGCGGGAGATCTGCTCGCCGGGATCCTCGGGGGCGATCAGGCTGCCGCGCCGCGTGCGCCGGCGCTTGGGCTCGGGCTCGACGTCCTCCGGCGCGCCGCCGGCGATCGTCGCGTACGCCGGCACCGCGCCCAGTTCACGGACGATGCGAGCGCGGCGATGCCGGTAGCCCACCTCGCGCTCCTTCCAGTGCGTGAGCACCGGTGAGGCGATGAAGATCGACGAGTAGGCGCCGGAGGCGATGCCGACCATGAGCGCGAACGCGAAGTTCTTGAGCGTTTCGCCGCCGAACAGCAGCAGCGCGATCACGGGCAGCAGCGTGCAGAAGCTCGTCGCCAGCGACCTCGTGAGCACCTCGGACATCGAACGGTTGACGATCTGCGAGAAGGCCGCGCGCGGCATGCGCGGCACGTTCTCGCGCACGCGATCGAACACGATGATCGTGTCGTACAGCGAATATCCGAGGATCGTGAGCAGCGCCGCGACCGTCGCAGTGGTGACTTCGCGCCCGGTCAGCGAGTACACGCCCGAGGTGATCAGCAGATCGTGCATCAGCGCGATGAGCACCGGGATCGCGTACTTCCACTCGAACCGCAGCGCGATGTAGGCGGAGATCACCAGCAGCGAGGCGATGATCGCGATGATCGCGCTCTTGGCCACGGTTTTGCCGAACGTCGGTCCGATCGAGGTCGAGGAGAAGTTCCGTGTTCCGGGGGACCGTTCGCCGTGACCGAACCTCGCGTTGAACGTCTCTTCGACCTTTCGCACCGCTTCGGGACGCAGCGTCTCGGTCGAGATCTGATAACCCGACCCGCCGATGTTGCTGCTCGTGATCTTCTGCACCTCGGCGTTCGGGTAGCCGGCCGCCGCGACCGCCGAGGCGACTTCGTTCTCTGACACCGGTCGCACGAACGCCGTCTGGATGCGCGTGCCCGACTTGAAGTCGATGCCGAAGTTCAGCCCCCTGCCGCCGATCGCGAGCGCGCCGATCAGCAGGATCGTGCCCGACAGCGAGAAGAACCACTTCGAGGCGCCCATGAAGTCGAATTTCCAACCGGCGCCGCGCCGCGCCGCCGCGCCGAGCGCCGCCGGGCGAGAGACCACGCGCGAGCGGCTCATCACGCCAAGCGCCGCCTGGGTCGCCAGCACAGCCGTGAACAGCGACAGCAGCGTGCCGATCATGAGCATGAGCGCGAAGCCCTTCACTTCCGCGGTCGCGAGCGCGAACAGGATGAACGCCGTCATGAGCGTCACCACGTTGGCGTCGATGATCGCCGCGAACCCGCGCCGGTAGCCGGTCGCGATCCCCGAGACGACCGATCTCCCGCCGCGGATCTCCTCCTTGACGCGCTCGAAGATCACGATGTTCGCGTCCGCCGCGACGCCGATCGTGAGGATCAGCCCGGCGATCCCTGGCAGCGTGAGCGTGACCGGGATCAGCTTGATCAGCGCGAAGAAGTACAGCCCGTAGATGAGTAGGCCGCCGACGGCGATCGCGCCGAGCACGCGGTAGAAGACCAGCAGGAACACGCACACGACGAGCAGGCCCGCCAGACCGGCCAGCAGGCCCTGCTTGAGCGCCTGTTTGCCGAGCGTGGCCGACACCTGCGAGCGCGAGATCAGCGTCAGCTTCAGGGGCAGGGCGCCGGACTGCAGCTCGCTCGCGAGTTCCTGGGCGGAGTTGAGCGTGAAGTTGCCCGAGATCTGCGAGCCGTTGGTCGTGTCGATCCCTTCGGGGTACCTGGTGAAGTCGATCGAGGGGGTCGTGATCAGGGCGTCGTCGAGCGCTATGGCGAAGTGCTGCAGCGCCGCTTCCTTGCTCACGCCCGGCAGCTGCGCTTCGCGGCCGCGTTCGGCGATTTCCTTGGTCACCTGCTGGAAGACTTTTTTGCCGCGCGAGTCGAATTCGAACACGACGTCGGGCTGGCCGTTTTCGCCCGCGCCTTCGGCGTAGCCTTGCCGAGGGTTGGTGATGTTGCTGCCTTCGAGCGCCGGGGCGTCGTTGAGCACGTACCAGCTGTTGGGGTTGCGGTTGGTGATCTTGCCGTTGGTGCCTTCCAGCGGTCGCGACTGCACGATCACGGTGCCGGGGTTGACGCGTACCGCCCGCGGCACCGAGCCCGGCGGCGCTTTGTAGCCGTCGGAGTACAGCGCCGCTTCGGTTTCTGCCGACGGGCAGGTCTTGGGGTTCGGTTCGGCCGGGGTGCCTTTGCAGAGCATCCGTTCGTGGTTGGAGTCGACCAGGTACCAGCTGCCGTAGATGCACCCGTTGACCTGTTCCGGAGTGCAGCCGCGCTGCCACGTGGTGTCGTTGTCGCGCAGGATCGCCGGGCGCTTGGCCGCGCGCATGACGGCCTCGTACTGGGGGACCCCGTACTCCTCGGCGCCGGCGGCGGCGCCCCCGGTGACCGTCGGTTCGCTGACCCCCGCGGGCTTGCCCGAGGGCCCGATCACGTTTGGCTCCCAGTCGTAGAAGTACAGCTGCGCTGTCTTGCCGACCTCCTGTTCGGCGCGCCCGATGTTGCTCACGTCGGGCAGCGCCACGACGATTTCATCGGCGCCCGAGCGCTGGATTTCCGGGTTGGCGACGCCCAGCTGGTCGACGCGCTTGCGCATGATGTTGATCGCGCGTTCCAGCGATTCGGTGTCGACCTTGGCCTGGGCTGTCGGGCGCGCCTGGTAGACGAGCTCGGCGCCCCCCTTCAGGTCGAGCCCCAGTCGCGTCTTCTTGGGCTTGATCACGCTCGGCAGCCCGACGATCACCGCCAGCGACGCGGCCGCAAGGCCGGCGACGATGAGCAGCACGAACATGTTGCGGCGTCTGTCGGTCATGGCGCCACCTATTTCTCGGGCGTCAGCACGAGCAGCAGCCCGCCCTCGTCGTCATAGGCCGGGAACATGTCAGCCTTCGCGTCGGCCACCGCGTCGCGTTCGCCGCTCACGCGCACGGGTACCTCGAGCGCGCGCACGCCCCACTCGAGCACCGTCCCCAGGGGATCGTCGCCGTTGGAGAACTCGAGCCCGAGCACCTGGTCCACGCGCTGGCCGATGACCTCCTCCTCCTCCAGGCCGGTGAGCGCGAACGCGTTCTTGCCACACCCGATCACGCGGCCCTCGCCATCGCACACAAAGAAAGCCGCGTCGGGCGCCGGGTAGTAGTCGTCGAGCAGTTCGAACAGGAACGCGAAGCCGCACTTCACGCAGCCCTTACGCTGGCGGGTGAAGCCGATGTTGCGGTCGACCTCGCTAGAGCGATGGCCGCAGTTGGGGCAGATGAAAGGATGTGACATGTCTAGATGATGAGATCGATCATCCAGCACAGGGTACGCAAGCCGGGCGCTTAAGGGGAGCGGTCGCGCCTCACGCCCCGGGGAGGCGGGAGTCCGCCGCGCGATCCCGTCAAAAGAGGGCGGCCTCGTCGGCGGCGTTCGCGCCGAGGGCCGCCGGCGCCTCGAGCCCCAGGTGGTCGAAGGCCGCAGCCGTGGCGGCGCGCCCGCGCGGAGTGCGCTTGAGCAGCCCCTCGCGCAGCAGGTAGGGCTCGTACACATCCTCGATCGTGTCGGCCTCCTCGCCGACCGCCACGGCGAGGGTCGACAGTCCGACGGGCCCACCGTCGAACTTCTCGCAGATGGCTCGCAGGATCTCGCGGTCGAGACGGTCGAGGCCGAGCTCGTCGACCTCGAGCAGCGCCAGTGCGGCGTGCGCCGCGGCGGCCGTCACGACGCCCTCCATGCGCACCTCGGCGAAGTCGCGCACGCGCTTGAGCAGGCGGTTGGCCACGCGCGGGGTGCCGCGGCTGCGGGTCGCGATCGCGCTCGCCCCAGCGTCATCGAGCGCGATCTGCAGGATGCCCGCCGAGCGCCGCACGATCACCGCGAGCTCATCGGTCGAATATGGCTCCAGGCGCGCCTGAATGCCGAAGCGGTCGCGCAGCGGCGTCGTCAGCAGGCCGGCGCGCGTGGTCGCCCCGACGAGCGTGAACGGAGGCAGCTGGAGGGTCACGACGCGCGCGCCCGCGCCCTGGCCCACCGTGATCGGCAGCCGCTGGTCCTCCATCGCCGGGTAGAACGTCTCCTCGAGCGCGCGCGGCAGGCGATGCAGCTCGTCGACGAAGAACACGCTGTGCGGCTCGAGCGCGGTCAGGAACGCGGCCACGTCCCCCTTGCGCTCGAGCGCCGGTCCGGCCGTCTGCACGAACGGGACCTCCAGCTCGGCCGCGACGATCTGCGCCAGCGAGGTCTTGCCCAGGCCGGGCGGCCCGGCGAGCAGCAGGTGGTCGAGCGCATCCTCGCGCGCCCGCGCCGCCTCGATCGCGACGCTCAGCTGCTCGCGCAGCGTCTGCTGGCCGACGAACTCGGCCAGGCTGCGCGGGCGCAGCGAGCGGTCGAGCTCGTCCTCCTCGAGCAGGTAGGGCGTCTGCACGCGCGTCGGTTCCTCGCTCATCGCGTCGCCGTCCGCGCCACGCGCAGGGCCTGGGCGATCAGCGCCTCGGGGCTGTCGCCGTCGACGTCGGCCAGCAGCTGCTCGGCCTCGCCGGGGGCGTAGCCGAGCTCGAGCAGCCCCTCGCGCGCCAGCGCGTGCGGACCGCGATCCTTGCCCGCCCGCGCGAGGATCGGTCCCCCGGCCACGGCCGTGTCGCCGGTGACCCCGACCTTCTCACGCAGCTCCACGATGATCCGCTCGGCCGTGCGCTTGCCGACGCCCGGCGCGGCCTGCAGACGAGCCGCGTCGCCGCGCGCGAGCGCGGCGACGAGCTCCCGTGGCGGGCCACCCGAGAGGATCGCGAGCGCCACCTTGGGGCCTACGGCCTGCACCGAGAGCAGCATGAGAAACAGGTCGCGCTCCTGCTCGGAGTGAAAGGCGTATAGCGTGAGCGCGTCCTCGCGCGCGATCAGGTGCGCGTGCAGCGTCACCTCCTCGCCGACCGCCGGCACGTGGCGCAGGGTCTCGGCCGACACCGCGGCCCGGTAGCCGACGCTCGCGCACATCACGACCACGTGGTCGGGACGGCGCAGGGCGACCTCGCCGCGCAGCAGCGCGATCACGCCAGCGCCCCCGTGAGCGCGCTCGACAGCGGCGCGCGGTTGACGTGGCAGATCGCCACCGCCAGGGCGTCGGCGGCGTGGTCTGAGCGGGGCGCCTCGGCGAGCCCGAGCAGCGCCGCCACCATCTGCCCGACCTGCCGCTTGTCGGCGCGCCCGCTGCCGCAGACCGAGCCCTTGACCTGCTGGGGGGTGTAGCCTGCGCACGGGATGGCGCGCTCGCCTGCCGCCAGCATCGCCACGCCGCGCGCGTGGCCGACGGCGAAGGCGGTACGCACGTTCTGGCCGAAGTAGAGCTCCTCGAGCGCCATCGCATCGGGCGCGTGCGCGGCCATGAGCTCTCGCAAGCGCGCGTGGATGTCGGCCAGGCGCCGCTCGCGGGCGAGCTCGGGCGCGGTCTCGATCACACCGCCGTCGAGCGCGAGCAGGCGGCCGTCACGGCGCGCCACCAGGCCATATCCGGTGCTCGCCAGACCGGGATCGATTCCGAGGACGACCATCGCCGATTGATTCTGCGCCGGGCCTCGGACGCCTGCCTTGCTTAGGCTGCCAGGAAATGAGCGACGAGCCGATCGACTTCGCGGCCGAGGGCCTGCTCCACGGGCTCGAGGGCCAGCAGCGCGCCGAGCGCCTGGCGCTGCTCGAACGTCTCGCCGCCGACGGCGTACCCCTGTCCGAGCTGCGGCGCAGCACGGAGGCCGGCACGATCGTATACCTGCCGGCGGATCGGGTGATCGTCGGCCCCGAGCGCTACACGCTCAGCGAGCTCGCGCAACGAAGCGGCGTGCGGGAGGGCTTCCTGCTGGCCGCCCGTCGCGCGATGGGGTTGCCGGTACCCGAGCCCGACGAGCCCTCCTACTCACAGGTCGACCTCGACGCCGCGCAGATGATCACCGTCGCGCGCGGCGCGGGCATCTCCGAGGAGGAACTGCTCGACCTGCTGCGCGTGCTCGGACGCGGCCTCTCCCAGGCGGCCGAAAGCCTGCGAGCCGTCCCGCTGAAACTCGTGCTCGAGCCGGGTATGAGCGAGTCACAGCTCGCCTACCATTACGCGCAGGCCGCGGCGGGGCTGTATCCGCTCGTCAACCCGCTGGTCGCGAACATCATCGCGCTGCACCTCAAACACGCCACCCAGAGCACGGTGGTGAGCGCGCTGGAGCGAAGCGGCGGGCAGCTGCCCGGCTCGCGCGACGTCACGGTCTGCTTCGCCGATCTGGTCGGCTTTACCCGCCTGGGAGAGGAAGTCTCGCCCGACCAGCTGGGCCGTCTGGCCGAGCGCCTGGAAGCGGTCGCCTCCGACGTGGCCAGACCACCCGTGCGGCTGGTCAAGACGATCGGCGACGCCGCGATGCTCGCCTCGCCCGAGCCCG
Source organism: Solirubrobacteraceae bacterium (assembly GCA_035622255.1). Lineage (GTDB taxonomy): Bacteria > Actinomycetota > Thermoleophilia > Solirubrobacterales > Solirubrobacteraceae > Palsa-744. The sequence goes on from DASPVR010000032.1 coordinate 6,781, forward strand.
AGCCGCTGCTGGAGGCGGCGCTCAGCTTGATCGACACTGCCGACGCCGACAGCGACGAGCTCCCCCAACTGCGCGTCGGGGCGGCGCTCGGGCAGGCGCTCCTGCGCGCCGGCGACTGGTATGGCAGGCCGGTCAACCTCGCCAGCCGCATCACCGCGATAGCGCGCCCCGGCAGCCTGCTCGTGGACGCGCGACTGCGGGAGGCGGCCCACGGTCCATACCGGTGGTCGTTCGCCGGCGAGCGCCGGCTGCGCGGCGTTCGCGGCCCCGTGCCGCTGTTTCGTGTCCGCCGCGCGGAGCAGCCGTCGCCCGGCGGTCGCTAACCCGCGACCCGCTCGAGCACGTCGGCCGGCGCGTCGAAGTTGGCGTGCACGGCGTTGACGTCGTCGAGCTCTTCGAGCGTGTCGATCAGGCGCATGAGCGAGGTCGCCTGCCCCTCGCCGATCGGCACGAGGCTCGAGGGCCGGTGGGCGAGCTCAGCGCTCTCGATCTCGATGCCGGCCGCCTGCACGGCCGCCAGCACCGTGGCGAAGCTGGCGGGCTCGGTCACGATCTCGAACACGTCGTCGTCGGTGGATATGTCCTCCGCGCCGGCCTCCACGGCGACCATGAGGTCGTCTTCGGAGTAGCGCGCGGCGTCGATCACGATCGCGCCCTTCTTCTCGAACAGGTAGCCGACCGAGCCGGGCTCGCCGAGGCTGCCGCCGTGCTTGGAGAAGGCATGCTTGACGTCGGCGCTCGTGCGATTGCGGTTGTCGGTCAGCGCCTCGACGAGCAGCGCCACGCCGCCGGGGCCGTAGCCCTCATACAGCACCTCCTCGATCGCCGCCGCCTCGCCGCCCTCGCCGGTCCCTTTGGCGATCGCACGCTCGATGTTCTCCTTCGGCATCGACGCTTCCCTGGCCTTGCGGATCGCGTTCTCCAGGGCGGAGTTGCCCGCCGGGTCTCCCCCGCCGTCGCGCGCGGCGACCGTGATCGCGCGCGCCAGCTTGGTGAACTGCTGGCCGCGGCGCGAGTCGACGACCGCCTTCTTGTGCTTGATGCTCGCCCACTTGGAGTGCCCGGACATATCGGGCAGTGTACGAGCTGGGCGATCACGGCCGGCCCGGCCGGGGCTCCCCGTGCATGGCTCGCCCGCGCCCCGGCGCCGCGGCACGGGCGCATAGGATTGCCGCGGATGAGAGGTCCGCCCGCGCCCGAGATCTTCAAGGCCTACGACATCCGCGGGCTCTACGGCGAGCAGATCGACGGCGACGTGGCCGAGCTCATCGGGCGGGCCTTCGCGCGCGTGCTCGCGCGCCTGGCGGGCAAGGCGCCGGGAGAGCTGCGGGTGGGGCTCGGACGCGACATGCGCCTGACCGCGCCGGAGCTCTCAGCGCGCTATCGCGACGGCCTGCTGCGCGAGGGCGCGAGCGTGATCGACGCCGGCGAGGTGGGTACCGAGATGCTCTACTTCCTGGTCGGCTCGCGCGAGCTCGATGGCGGGCTGATGTGCACGGCCTCGCACAACCCCAAGGCCTACACCGGGGTCAAGCTCGTCCGCGACGGCGCGATCGCCCTCTCGGGCGAGTCGGGCATCCAGGACATACGACGCACGATCGAGGCGCGGCTGGCCCAGAACGGCCGGGCGCACACGTCCACGCAGAAGCACGGCAGCCTCGAGGAGGGTGACCTCTACGGCGAGTTCCAGCAGGCCGCGATGCGCTTCATCGACCGGGACGCCGTGCGATC
>DASPVR010000033.1:0-4603 GCA_035622255.1 Solirubrobacteraceae bacterium
CGCGACAGTGATCGTGACCGGCCCGCTCTCGGGCGCGCGCGCGTAGTGAATCGTCATCGAGCGCGGAGCGCGGAGCGGATCGTCGAGCGCCCGCGAGAGCGCGCGCAGCAGCATCGCCGCGAGGTACCCGCCGTGGGGGCCGCGGCCGGCGCGCCACTCGCCCGAGACGCTGGCGTCGAAGATGTGGCGCATACCCTCGGTCGCGCGCAGCTCGACGGCGGTGTCGCGCTCGAAGGAGTCCAGCGCGGGCTCGTCAGCCACGGACCAGGCGCTTGTAGGTGATGCGGTGGGGACGGTCGGCGGCCGCGCCGAGCGTGGCGCGGCGATGCTCCTCGTAGGCCTCGAAGTTGCCCTCGAACCAGCGCACCTGCGAGTCGCCCTCGAAGGCGAGCACGTGGGTGGCGATGCGGTCCAGAAACCAGCGGTCGTGGGAGATGACGACGGCGCAGCCGGGGAAGGAGAGCAGCGCCTGCTCGAGCGCGCGCAGCGTGTCCACGTCGAGGTCGTTCGTGGGCTCGTCGAGCAGCAGCAGGTTGCCGCCGCTGCGAAGCAGCTTGGCCAGGTGGACGCGGTTGCGCTCGCCGCCGGAGAGCGTGCCGATCCTGGCCTGCTGGTCTGAGCCGCGGAAGTTGAAGCCGGCGGTGTACTGGCGCGAGTTGACCTCGCGCTCGCCGACCTTGATCTGCTCGTGGCCGTCTGCGATCTCCTCCCAGACGGTCTTGGCGGGGTCGAGCGCGTCGCGCGACTGGTCGACGTAGGCGAGCGCGACGCTGTCGCCGAGCGCGATCGTGCCCGAGTCGGGCTGCTCCTCGCCCGTGATCATGCGAAAGAGCGTGGTCTTGCCGGCGCCGTTGGCGCCGATCACGCCGACGATGCCGGCGCGCGGCAGGTCGAAGCTGAGGTCGTCGATGAGCAGGCGCTCGCCAAAGCCCTTCGTGAGGCCGCTGGCGGTGAGCACCCGCTCGCCCAGGCGCGGACCGGGCGGGATGTGGATCTGGACCTCGTCGAGCTTGACGTCGCGCTCTTCGGCGACGAGCTCCTCGTAGCGGGCGAGGCGGGCCTTTGATTTGGTGCGTTTGCCCTTGGGGTTGGCGCGCACCCACTCGAGCTCGGCGGCGATCGTGCGCTGGCGGCCCTTCTCGGCGCGCTCTTCGGCGGCCAGGCGGGCCTGCTTCTGCGCCAGCCAGCTGGAGTAGTTGCCCTGGTAGGGGATGCCCTTGCCGCGGTCGAGCTCGAGGATCCAGCCGGCGACGTTGTCGAGGAAGTAGCGGTCGTGCGTTACCGCCACGACGGCGCCGCGATACTCGGCGAGGTGCTGCTCCAGCCAGGCGACCGACTCGGCGTCGAGATGGTTGGTGGGCTCGTCGAGCAGGAGCAGGTCGGGCGCGGTGAGCAGCAGGCGGCAGAGCGCCACGCGCCGGCGCTCGCCACCGGAGAGCGTCGCGGTGTCGGCGTCGCCGGGCGGAAGCCGCAGCGCGTCCATCGCGTACTCGAGCTGCGTGTCGAGGTTCCACGCGTCGGCCGCTTCGATCTTGGCCTGGATGTCGGCGAACTCCTCGGCGCTGTCCTCGGTGTAGTTGGCGGCGAGCTCGTTGAAGCGATCGAGCAGCGCCTTCGTCTCGGCGACGCCCTCCTCGACGTTGCCGCGTACGTCCTTGGACTCCTCCAGCCTGGGCTCCTGCTCGAGCATGCCCACCGTGGCGCCCGCGGCGAGCGCGGCCTCGCCGCGGTAGTCCTGATCGACGCCGGCCATGATGCGCAGCAGCGTCGACTTGCCCGCGCCGTTGTAGCCGAGCACGCCGATCTTGGCGCCCGGGAAGAAGGCGAGCGTGATGTTGTCGAGCACCGTCTTGTCCGGGGGGTGCAGGCGGGACAGACGGTGCATCGTGAAGACGTACTGGGAGGACACGGTGCGCAGCGCAGGATATGAGGTCGTCTGATCTCTTAAGGGGACGGCTGGCGCCGTCCCGGGCTGGCGTGCGCTGCGGGCGCCGGGCGCCCCGCGCGTGCACGGGGGCTCGCGGAACTTTTGAGTTGCGGGGACGCTGCCGCTAACGTGAGCAGGTCATGGCTGCCGTCGTCCTGGACATCGAACGCCACCTGCTCCTGCTGGAGCTGCAGGCGCCGTTTGGCAAGCGCGACGTGCAGCTCGCGCGCCGGCGGATGGCCAAGCGCTGGCACCCGGACCTGGCGCCGGCGGGCAGGCAGTTCGAGCACGAGCGCCATTTGAAGGCGATCAACGAGGCGGCCGATCAGCTCGAGCGCATAGCAGAGGGGTCGCGGGGCGGGCGCGTGTCGACGAGCGCCGTGCGCGCGAGCGCGGCGGCGGCGCGCAGGGCGCGCGAGGAGGCCGGGCGACGGGCGTATGAAGCCGAGCAGCGGGCGCGCGCGCAGGCCGAGGACAAGGCCAAGCACGACCCGTTCGCCAGCCGCGTGCCCGACCGCTCGGTCGTGCACCGCTACGCGCGCTGCGCGTCCTACCCGGAGTGGGGCGTGGGCAGCGTGGAAGGCATCTACTTCAGCGGCGAGCCGGAGATCGGCGAAGAGGTGCAGCAGTGGGCGCGCGTGCGCTTCAGCCACGGCGTGCGCACGGTGCCGGCGGGGAGCATGCGCTTCGTGGACTTCTCAAAGCCCGATCCCGCGAGCGAGCGCGCCGAGCGCTTCACGATCGCCGCGCAGCGGGCGATGGCCGAGGGCGAGTATGAGCTCGCCGCACAGCGTCTGGTGTACGCGCGCGACGCCGAACCGCGCAACCCGACGGTCCTGCGCCAGATGACGCTCGCCTTCTGGAACGCCGGGCAGCTCGAGGCTGCCGCGCGCGCCGTGCGCGACTGGGCACGGGTGGAAGAGGGCCCGGCGGCGCATCGCTTCGCGGCCCGCATCTACGAGGAGATGGGCGCGCTCGACCTCGCCGCCGAGGCGGCCGAGCGGGCGACCGCGTGCGGGCCGGGCGACGCGGGCGGCTGGGAGCGGCTTGGGCGACTGCGCCTTGCGCTGTTGGACCGCGAGGGGGCGCTCGATGCCCTGCGCCGCGCCCTCGCGCTCGGAGCCGACGGCGCCGCGCGCGAGCTGCTCGTGCGTGCGCTCGCACTCGAGCCGCAGGGCGCCGCGAAGGTAGTCTGAGCGCCACCGTGCCCGATGCCCTGCCAAACGGTCGCCCGCGCGAGCGCGTCGCGCTGGTGCTCGCCGGGGGCGGTGCTCGCGGCGCCTACGAGGCTGGCGCGCTTGCGGTGCTCTTGCCCGCCCTCGCGGCGCGGGGTCAGAGCCCCGACGTGATAGTCGGCACCAGCATCGGAGCGCTCAACGGAGCGTTCCTCGCCGCGCGCGCAGCGGAGCCGCCGGCGATCGTCTGTGGCGAGGCGGTCGAGATGTGGCGGGGATTGCGCTGGGGCGACGCGCTGCGACCGCTCGTGTCCACCGCGGAGCTCGGCCGCGTGCTGAGCGCCGGCGCGATGCTGGCCGGCCTGCCGAGCGCGCGCGTCCCAGGCCTGCTCGATCCGTCGCCGCTGCGCCGCACGCTCTCGCGATTGGTCTCCTTCAAGGAGATCGCCCGCAACGTCGAAGGCGGCGCGCTGGCTGCGGCCGCGGTCGTGGCGACCTCCTACGCCACGACGCGCAGCGTCGTTTTCCATCACGGGGGCCCGGAGATCGGCGCCGATCCCGTGCGCTCGATCGACTACGCCGCGACCAGGCTTGCGCCCGAGCACGTGCTCGCCTCCGCCGCGATCCCGGCGGCGTTTCCCGCGGTGGAGATCAAAAAACCACGGGCCGCCTGCGGCTGGTACGGCGACGGTGGCGTGCGCCTGAATGCGCCGCTTGCGCCCGCGCTCGCCCTGGGAGCCGACCGCGTCGTCGTGATCGGACTCAACTCGTCGGTCACCTCCGCGCGCCCACCGCGCCGACCCGACGCGACCGACGGGGTCGCGCAGCTGCTGCAGGTGGTCCTCTCCGACCAGCTGGCCGAAGACGTCGCGACCCTCGCCACCGTCAACGAGGTGCTTGCCTCCACGCAGACCGGGGAAGCGAAGGGGGCCGCTGCGCATCGCCGTCGCAAGATCCCCTACATCTTCGTGGCGCCCTGCGATCGCCTGGAGATCGGGCGCCTCGCGCATCGCATGTACACGCGTCACTACGCCCGCATCGACAAGCTCGTGCGCAATCCGAGCCTCGCGCTGCTCGGCCGGATCGTGAGCGCGCAGCGCAGCGCGGTCCACGGCGACCTGCTGAGCTATCTGCTGCTGGCGCCGGAGTTCATCGACGAGCTGATCGCGCTTGGCGAACGGGACGCGAGGCGCTGGCTCTCTGAACGCCACGACGCCGAGCTCTGGCAGCTCGGGCCGCTACCGGCGGACACGGGCTCGAGTGCGCCAAAGCGCCCCAAGCGCAGGAGTGCGTCGGCTCGCGCCGCCAAGGGCTGAGCGCGACAGCGATTCGCGGTCCCCGCAAAGCAGTTGCTAAAGCGCGCGGCCGGGTGACTCGATGGTTGCGGGGACCCCAACGGTTCGGAGGCAGCAGATGCGCGGCACGCGGGCGCCCGGCGGATAGGGCCGCCCCGGCAGCCCCGGCGACTGCGCGCCCACGCCTCGAGAGGGGAGGGGGAGGG
>DASPVR010000034.1:0-9512 GCA_035622255.1 Solirubrobacteraceae bacterium
CGAGCGCAGCGACGAGGACGAACAGATGCGGCTGCTGGCCAAGCGCATCTCGCTCACGCAGGCCGCGCCGATCCAGATCGACTCGACCGAGCCCGATGTGATCGAACGCGCGCTCGAGCAGATCCCGGGCCGCCCGATCATCAACTCGGTCAACCTCGAGGCGGGCAGGGACAGGCTCGACCGCGTGGTGCCGCTCGCGCTCGCCCACGGCGCCGCGCTGATCGCGCTCACGATCGACGAGACCGGCATGGCCAAGACGGCCGAGCGCAAGGTCGAGATCGCCAAGCGCATCCGCGACCTGTGCTGCCAAGAGCACGGCCTCGATCCGCAGCTGCTGATCTTCGACTGCCTCACGTTCACGCTCACGACCGGTGACGAGGAGTGGCGACCGTCGGCGGTCGAGACGATCGCCGGGATCAGGGCGATCAAGCAGCAGATCCCGTCGGTGAAGACCTCGCTCGGCGTCTCCAACGTCTCCTTCGGCGTTTCACCGGGCGCGCGAGCGGTCCTGAACTCGGTGTTCCTGCACCACTGCGTGGACGCGGGACTCGACCTGGCGATGGTCAACCCCAACCACATCACCCCCTACGCCGAGGTCTCAGAGCAGGAGCGCGAGCTGGCCGACGACCTCGTGTTCGACCGCCGCGAGGACGCGCTCGAGCGCTTCATCGCACACTTCGAGGCCAAGGGCGACGAGGGCGATGCGACCGACGCGGCCGATCCCACCGAGGGGATGGACCCCGAGGAGGCGCTTCACTTCCACATCCTGCGCCGCCGCAAGGAGGGCGTCGAGGCATGGATCGACGCGAGTGTTCAGAAGATCGGCGCGGTACCGACGCTCAACGACGTGCTGCTGCCCGCGATGAAGGAGGTGGGCGACAAATTCGGCGCCGGCGAACTGATACTCCCGTTCGTGCTCCAGTCCGCCGAAGTGATGAAGCGCGCCGTCGCGCAGCTGGAGAAATACCTCGACAAGATCGAGGGCTACACGAAGGGGACGGTTGTGCTCGCGACCGTGTTCGGCGACGTCCACGACATCGGCAAGTCGCTCGTCAACACGATCCTCACCAACAACGGCTACACGGTCGTGGACCTGGGCAAGCAGGTCCCGATCCAGACGATCGTGGACGCCGCGCAGGAGCACGACGCGACCGCCATCGGCCTCAGCGCTCTGCTCGTATCGACCTCCAAGCAGATGCCGGCGTGCATCCAGGAGCTCCACGCCAAGGGGCTGCCGTATCCCGTGTTGATCGGAGGCGCGGCGATCAACCGCGCCTTCGGCTACCGCGCGCTGTATCCGGGCGGGCGGGAGTCGGACGAGGTCTATGAGCCCGGCGTGTTCTACTGCAAGGACGCGTTCGAGGGCCTCGCCGTGATGGACCAGCTGATCGACGCCGACGCGCGCACCGCGTTCGTCGACAAGCTGCGCGCCGGGGCGAGCGAGTTCCGCGCCAAGGGGGATGCGGCCGAGGAGGGTCCCGACCTCTCAGACGACTCGGTGCGCTCGGGGGCGCGCGCCGACGTGCCGATCCCCGATCCGCCCTTCTGGGGCGTGCGCGAGCTGGCGGTCGACATCGACGAGGTCTATCGCCACCTCGACACGCACGTGCTGTTCAAGCTCCACTGGGGGGGCAAGGGCGTCAAAGGCCAAGCCTGGAAGGAGCTGCTGCGGGACGACTTCCGTCCGCGGCTGGAGCGCATGTGGCGCGAGGCGGTCGGGCACCAGGCGGGCGAGCAGCGGCCAGATGGGGGCGCCGGAGTAGGGCGGGAGCCGTACCTGCACCCGCGCGCGCTGCTCGGCTTCTTCCCCTGCTACGCGCTCGGCAACGACATCGTGATCCTCGATCCCAGCGACCGCGAGCACGAGCTCACGCGTTTCGTGTGCCCCCGCCAGCCCAAAGGCGACCGGATCTGCCTGGCCGACTTCTTTCGCCCAGCCGTGGATGGCGCGGCGCCCGACGAGCTCGACGTCATCGCCGTGCAGGCCGTGACCGTCGGCTCGGAGGTGACCGAGCTGATGGCTCGCCTGGAGGCCGACGGCGAGTTCGCAGAGCAGCTGTTCGTGCACGGCCTGGGCGTGCAGACCGCCGAGGGGCTAGCCGAGTGGCTGCACGCCGAGGTCCGCGGCATGCTCGGCATCGCGCCGACGCAGGGACGGCGCTACTCGTGGGGCTACCCGGCCGTGCCCGAGCAGAGCGAGCACGTCAAGGTGGACCGGCTGCTCGACCTGCGCCAGATCGGCATGACGATCACAGACGGCTACGCCCCCGACCCCGAGCAGTCGACGCTCGCGCTCGTCGCCCACCACCCGCAGGCGATCTACTTCGGCACCCGCCAGGGACGGCTGCTGCCCGACGGCTCACCGGACGACGTGATCAAGGGCTCGCCGCGCGATCCCTCGCTGTTCGAGGAGCTCGGCGACGAGGACCCGCCGGACGGGGCGGTCGAAGAAGAGGACGCGCCCGCGATGGCCGGAGGCTCCTGAGCCTGTCGCTAGCCCTCGACCTGCGACAGCCCGCGGGTCCGCTCGGGCAGCGGACCGAGCTTGACCGGCGACGCGTAGAGCGTGCGCCGGCGCACTTCGCGCCACGACATCCCCTCGTTGAGCAGGGCGGGCAGGCCCATGATCGCCGCGGCGCCGATCTCGACCGCCTGGAGCACGATGCCGTAGGCGATCGCTTCGGGCGTCGAGATGTGGTAAGCGCCGGCGAGCACGGCCACGCAGGCGGCCTGGAAGACCCCCACGTTGGCGGGCGTCGCGGGGATGATGGCCGTGACGTTGACCGCGAACAGGACGCCGGCGGCCGCGGCGAGCCCCGCGTGCGCATCGAGGCCGAGGGCCACGAGCAACAGCCAGCACGACAGCAGCTGAAGCGCCCACGCACCGAGCTGGGCGGCGGTGGCGAGCCCGGCGCTGCGCGGCCGGCGAAAGACGCGCAGGCCGTCGCGCAGGCGCGCGAGCACCCCTCCCAGCCCCGCCAGCAGCGCCTGTGCGCGCCGTGAGCGCGAGACCGCCGCTGGCGGGATAAAGACGGGCGCCAGCAGCGTCGCCGCGAGCACCGCCAGTGGGGCGAGCGCGATCAGCAGCAGCGGACGGTCGTGGGCGTCGAGCACGCTCACGCTCGACAGCGCCACGCCCCCGAGCGCCGCCAGCGCGAGCAGGTTGAGGATCGTCTGGGAGATCATCGTCCCGAGCACGACCGGAAGGGTCTCGCGCGCACGGCCGAGCCTGCGGGCGACGATCAGCGCGCGCGAGGGCTCGCCCAGGCGCGCTGGCAGCGTGGCCGACATGAGCACGCCGATGAACGTGCCCTGCATCGCGTCGCGCCGGCGCGCCCGCCGCCACGTCGGCGCGACCGCCAGGATCGCGTGCCAGGAGAGCGCGCGCGCGAGCATTGCCGCACACATCGTCCCCACGGCCGCGACCAACAGGCCCGGCTTGGACGCCAGCAGCGAGGTGACGACCGGCGCGATCCCCACACGCTGCAGCGCCAGCGCGGCCAGGCCGGCGCCGGCGAGCGAGCTCGCGACCAGCCCGACGCGGCCCAACGTTCGCCGCCGGCGGGAGTAGGGCGGCGGCGCACGGCCCTCCTTGCGCCCGGACTGCAGCGAGGGCAGCCGCTGGGCCGGGACACGCGGCAGCAGGTCGGCCGGCGCTAGGCCGTGACGAACCGCGACCCGATGAAGCCGCGTGGATGGCGCGCCGATCGACACCGCCTGCTCGTAGCAGTCGAGCACTTCGCGGGTCACGTGCGGCCAGGCGAAGCGTTGCGCGCGCTCGCGCGCGGCGCCGGCCATCCGCCGGCGCGCGTGCTGATCGAGCGCCAGGCGGCGCAATGCCTCTGCCAGCGCCAGCGGATCGCCCGCGGGCACGAGCTGTCCGTCCACGCCGTCGCGCAGCACGTCGCGGTAACCCGGGATGTCAGACGCGGCCACCGGCGTGGCTGCGGCGAACGCCTCGGTGATGACCATGCCGAAGCTCTCGCCGCTCAGCGAAGGCGCGCAGAGCACGTCGGCGCGCGCGAGCTCGGCGAGCTTGCGCCGCTCGGACACCTTGCCCAGCGCGAGCACGTCGCGATCGTCGAGCATCATGTGGGCGACCTCCTCGGCGCTCGCGCCGACGAGCGTGAGCGTCGCCGGGACGTGATCGCGGAGCGCCTCGAACGCCCGCAGCAGCACGGGCAGTCCCTTGCGTTCCACCGCCTGCCCGACGAACACGATCCGCAGCGGACACGCCTCGCCATCACCGGCGAAGCGCGTCTCGCCGGCAATCCCGCCCTCTCGCGCGAACGCCTGGTCGAGCTCGTCGCCGGCCGGCAGCTGGACGCCGTTGGGGACGATCCGATAGCGCCCCCCGAAGAAGCGTCGCGCGGTCCACGCGGCCGCCTCGGACACCGCGATGCGCACACGCAGGTGGTTCATGCGGCGCCGGCCCCCGAGCGGAAGCGCGGCGATCCCGTTCGTCAGCGTGTTCTCGGAGTAGGTGTGGAAGGTCCCCACGAGCGGCAGCTCGCGCGCGCTGACCATCGCGTCCCAGCAGACGAGCGGGACGACCGGCTCGTGCAGGTGCACGACGTCGTAGGAGCCGGTGCGCAACTCGCGGCGCAGGGCGAGCACCGCCTGCGGGACCGCAGCGATGTTCGACACGGCGCCGTTGGCCGGGATGCCGACGGTGCGTCCGAGCGAGACGAAGCCCTCGGGCTGCTCGCGCCCCTGCGGGCGCGCCCCTCTGTGCAGCCACCGTGCGAGCCCGTCGTCGGGGTCGTACGGAGCGAGGATGCGCACCTCGTGATCCTGCGCGCGAAGCTCCCCTGCGAGCGACTCGATGTGGCGCGTGACCCCGCCAGGATACGTCCACGAGTACGGCGACACGAGCGCGATCCGCACAGCCGCACACTGTATCCGCCGCCGCCGTCGATCGTCGGGTCTGGGCCGGCGAGTGCCGTCGGCCCGCCCGCGGAGTCCCGCTCGGAGCGGGCACGCGGTGCGATAATCGCCGCGTGCGCGCTCGCCGTCACTTCGTCAAGTACACGTTCCTGAAGATCGACCCCGCGTGGCGACGGCGGGAGGCCGCCGAGCGCGAGCAGGACAAGCGCGAGTTGATGGCCGCATGCGAGGACTTCGCCGACGGTCACCTGCTTCAGTCCTTCTCACTGGTCGGCACCCGAGGGGACGCCGAGCTGCTGCTGATCGCCGAGGCGGAGAACCTGAAGCGCATCCACGAGCTGCACGTCGTGCTCGCCCAGAGCGGGCTGATGCAGTGGGCTTCGATTCCGTACTCGTTCCTGGGAATGCGCAAAAGCTCCGAGTACTCCCAGGACGAGCGCGTCTCGCCGCGCGGTTTCGAGGGCGCCTACGTGTTCGTCTACCCGTTCGTGAAGTCTCGCGAGTGGTACGCGCTGCCCGCCGAAGAGCGCTGGCGGATCATGCAGCAGCACATCGAGGTCGGGCGCGAATATCCGGGCGTCGACAACCACACGATCTATTCCTTCGGGCTCGACGACCAGGAGTTCGTCGTCGCCTTCGACACCGACGACGTCGGCGCCTTCCTGGACCTCGTCCAGCGGCTGCGCACGACCGAGGCATCCCGCTACACGGTCCGCGATACCCCGAGCTTCACCTGCATCCGGATGTCGTTGGAGCGCGCGCTGAACGCGCTCGACGGGAAGCCGATCGCCGTCCAGACCGAGCCGCTCCCGGCGGCCTGATCGAGGTGGTGAGCACTCGCGCAGGCGCCCGCGCGGCGCCCAGCCGCAAGCCCGTGGCCAAGCCCGCCGGTGGCCGTTCGCGCCCGCGCAGCTCGCGTGCCGGCCTCGCCCACCTCAAGCGCAGCGACCCGGTGATGGCAAAGCTGATCGCGTCGGCCGGCGCCCTTCCCGACCCCCGCGCCGGCAGACCCGACCGCGACGACCACTACGGCTCGCTCGTGCGCTCGATCGTCGGTCAGCAGCTCTCGGTGCTGGCAGCACGCGCAATCTACACGCGCTTGATCGATCGCTTCGGCGGGCGTCCACCGACTCCACAGGAGATCCTCGCCGACGACCCCGAAGAGCTGCGCGCCGCCGTCGGGCTGTCGCGCGCGAAGGTGAGCTTCTTGCGCTCACTGGCCGAGCACGTCATCTCCGGCGAGCTCGAGCTGGCCCGGCTCGACACGATGGACGATGAGGACGTCATCGCCGAGCTCGTCGCCGTCAAGGGACTCGGCACCTGGACCGCTCACATGTTCCTGATGTTCCATCTCGAGCGCCCCGACGTGCTCGCCGTGGGCGACCTCGGCATCCGGCGTGCGATCGAGCGCGCCTATCACCTCGACGCCCTCCCGGACGCGGACACGATCGAGCGCATCGCCTCGCCCTGGCGGCCATATCGCACGCTCGCCTGCCGCTACCTCTGGCGCTCGCTCCAAAACGAGCCGGCCTGACTCCCCGCCCACGCTCGCACCGTCGCTGAGGTTGGCCGACGCCGGTGAGCCCTCCTCAGACGACCGCAAGGCGCCCGTCGTCAGATTCACGAACCCACCGGCGCCGACCCCTTTGCCGGAGACCTGAGCCTTGCCGGAAAGGGCATCCAATCCCAGTACTAACTCGACATCATGTCAGCGCCAACCTACACAATGCCCAGGAGCCCGTCAAGGCGCTCAGCGCGGGTTCCTCGACGCAAAAATCCCCGTCTGCACGGGCTCTTGATCATGTCCGCCGCTCTGTCGCAAACCACTTGCGCCAGCCCTGGTAGAGCGTGGCGTGCAGGCGCGCGCGAGCGCCGAGGACGCCGCCGCGCACCGCCGAGATCCAACTCGCCTCTGACGGCCGGAGGGCAAACGGGGCAAGGACGCAGGGAGCGTGGCGTGCAGGCGCACGCGAGCGACCGAGGACGCCGCCGCGCACCGCCATCCGGCCGTCAGACGGCTGAGACCTGGTCCTGCTCGGCTACCCGGAACGAGGACCCGCAGCCGCACGCAGCCACGACGTTGGGGTTGTTCACCTTGAACCCCGCGCCCTGGAGGCTCTCCTCGTAGTCGATCGTCGAGCCGCTCACGAACGGCAGGCTCTCGTTGTCGACGAGCAGCTTGAGCCCGTGGCTCTCGAACACGACGTCGCCGGCGCGCTGCTCATCGAAGGCAAGCTGGTATTGGAAGCCAGAGCAGCCGCCGCCGCGCACTCCGACGCGTAGTCCGGCCATGCTCGCCTCCGCGTCCTGTGCGGCGAGGAACTCGCGCACCTTCTCCGCGCCCTTGTCGCTGATCGTGATCACCGCTTTACCGAGTATAGCGGCTAAGCTGGGCCTGAAATGCCGTCCCCGGAGGAGATCAAGCAGCGTATCGAGGCCTCGATCGAGGGCGCCCGCGCCGAGGTCGAGGACTACACCGGCGGCGGCGACCACTTCCACGCGACCGTCACCGCGACCGCCTTCGAGGGGTGCAGCCGCCTCGAGCAGCATCGCCTCGTCTACGACGTGTTCGACGGCGAGATCGGCGGCGCCATCCACGCGCTGTCGCTCACGACGCAGACTCCATAAGACACCCAGACCGACCGCTAGGAGCTCTCCCATGTCAAGCGCAGACCGGACAGTCCGCGACCTCCCGATGATGGACGGCGAACCCGACCAGGGCGTCGCCGCATCGCCCGACGACAGCGCGAGCGCGAGCGCGAGCGCGATCCGCGAGGCGATCCGCGAGGCGATTGCCGAGAACAAGGTGATCCTGTTCATGAAGGGCACCCCCGAAGCGCCCGCGTGCGGATTCTCGGCGCGCACGGTGGCGGCGCTGCAGGCGCTCGACACGCCGTTCGCCGCGGTCGACGTCCTGCCCGACCCGCGCATCCGCCAGGAGCTCTCGGCGATCTCCAACTGGCCGACCATCCCCCAGCTGTTCGCCAACGGCGAGCTCGTCGGCGGCTGCGACATCGTCACCGAGATGTACGAGTCGGGCGAGCTGGCCGAGGTGCTCGCATAGCGTCCGCCGGGGGCGGGCGACCGGTGGCGATCGCGACCGACAGCACGCACTACCTTCCAGCGGAGATCGTCGAGCGCGAGCAGATACATCGCGTCAGCCTGTACGTGGGCTGGGCCGGTCAGCCCGTGCGCGAGCTCGACATGGACGGCTTCGCCGGCTTCTACGAGCGCCTCGCGTCAGACCCCGAGCTGCCCACCACCTCCCAGCCCTCGATCGGCGACTTCCTCGCCGTCTGGGAGCCGCTCATCGACAGCGGCCACGACATCGTCTCGATCCACCTCGCGGGCGGGATCTCTGGCACATACGAGGCGGCGCGCCAGACGTGCGAGCTGCTCGCCGAGCGTGGCCACGGCGAGCGCGTGGAGGTCGTCGACAGCGAAACCGCCTGCGGCGGGACCGGGCTGGTCGTGCTCGCGGCGTGCGCCGCGGCCCGGGCTGGGGCCGGCCGCGAGGCCGTGGCCAAGCGCGTGCGCGAGGCCCGCCGGGGGCTTAAGATCTGGTTCTGCCTGGACACGCTCGAGTACCTGCGACGCGGGGGTCGCATTGGGCGCGCGCAGGCGTGGCTCGGCGGGACGCTGAGGATCAAGCCGATCCTCTCGCTCGAGTACGAGATCGTGCCGGTCGAGCGCGTGCGCACGGCCGGCCGGGCTTTCGAGCGGATGGTCCAGTACGCGCACGAGCTGCACGGCGAGGGCGCCGACGCGTGGGCCGTGCAGCACATCCGTGCCCCAGGACAGGCAGAGCGCCTGATCGAGCGCTGCCGCGAGGTGTTCGATTCAGAGCCCGCCTTCAGCTCTGAGGTGGGCCCGGTCATCGGCACCTACACCGGGCCAGGACTGATCGGGCTCGGCGGCCTGCCGCGCTCGCTTCTGTCCTGATCAGCCTTCGCGGCGCCGCCGGCGCCGGCGGCGCAGCATGCGACCGCCGAGCAGCAGGCCGAGCACGGTGGCACCCGCGATCAGCTCGTTCTGGTGGCGCTCGATGTGCCCGCGCCAGTCGGTGATGTAGGCGACCTCGCCGCGCAGTCGGTCGAGCGACACCGCCAGCTCCATGCGGTTCTCCTCGATCGAGTTGCGGATCTCGGCCGGGGTTCGCTGCGCCATCAACTCGCCTCGCGCTCGCCCTCGCCAGGGTCCTCGGCCGGCTGCACCGGCGGTCCGAGCTCGTCCGTGGACAGGTGGCTCGCGTCAGCGGCGGGGTCGGGCTGGAGCTCGGCCTCGGCGATCGTCGGCGCCAAGGGCTCGGGCGGCGGGGGCTCGGGCGCGAACGCCGCCGGCGGCGGCTCGGGCGCGGGGGGCGGAGGTTGGCGCGCCGCCACGGGATCGGGCGGCGGCGTGACGGGTGGCGACGCAGGGGCTGGAGACGGCGCGACGGGTGGGCTCGCGGGCGCCACCGACGAGACCGGCGTGGGGCCAGAAGAAACGCCCGCGGCGGGCCAGGGCGGCGGTTGGCCGTCGCCGTCTGACCCGTTGCTCACGGTCTCGCGGATCCTGCGCGCCTCCTCGATCGCCATCTCTGGCACCGGGGGCGAGGATGAGCGCAGTACGCGGGCGGCGAACAC
>DASPVR010000035.1:0-5056 GCA_035622255.1 Solirubrobacteraceae bacterium
CTACGCAGGCGGCGAGCACGGGGGTGGCGAGCGGCCTGGTCGTGTCGCAGTCGCCCACGCTCGGCAGCGTCGTGCACAGCGGCACGCGCGTGAACATCGTCGTGTCGAGCGGCCCGCCGAGCAAGCCCCTGGTCGACGTCCAGGGCCTCACCTCGTCGCAGGCGGTGGCCAAGCTGCGCGCCGCGGGCTTCGAACCGAGCACGATGAGCCAGTCGAGCACAAGCGTCGCGCAGGGGCGTGTGATCTCGACCGACCCTTCGGCAGGGACCGAGCTCGCGCTCGGTAGCCCGGTCACGGTGATCGTGTCGAGTGGTCCCGCGCTCGTGCACGTACCCGACCTGACCGGCCAGTCGCAGACCGCGGCCGAATCGGCTCTCACGACCGCCGGGCTCACTGTTGGGAGCGTCACACAGCAGGTGTCTAGCAAGCAGGCGCCGGGCACGGTGGTGGCGCAGTCGCCGAGCGCCGGCAGCTCGCTGAACGGCGGGCAGTCGGTCGACCTCGTGATCGCCCAGGCGCCCAAGGATGTGACCGTGCCCAGCGTGGTCGGCCAGGACGAGGCGGCGGCGGCGGCGGCGCTCGGCGCGGCCGGCTTGAATCCGAAGACGGCCTCGGCTGGCACGACCGAACCCGCCCAGGTCGGGCTGGTGCTGCGCCAGAGCCCGTCGGCGGGCCAGCAGGTGCGCAAGGGCGCGAGCGTGACGATCACGGTCGGCACGCTCACCCAGACGACCGGCCCGACGGGGGTGTCGGGCGCGACGTCGCCGACCACGACAAGCACCCCCACGACCCCGGCGGCCACGCCGGGATGAGCGGGCGCGCGCTGAGGGTGGCGGTGCTCGCCGGTGGGCGTTCGGCGGAGCGCGAGGTGTCGCTGGCGTCGGGCGAGACGGTGCGCGACGGGCTGCTCGCCTCGGGCCACGACGTCGTTTGGGTCGAGATCGGCGCCGACGGCGCGTGGCACTGCGATGGCGAGGCCGTGCGCATGACCCCGGGTGCGGGCCTCCTCGGCGCGGACGTGGTGTTCCCGGCGCTGCACGGGCCTTACGGCGAGGACGGCACCGTACAGGGCCTGCTCGAGACGCTCGACGTGGCATACGTGGGCTCGGGCGTGGCGGCGTCGGCGCTGTGCGTCGACAAGGTGCTGTTCAAACAGCTCATGTCGGGGATGGGCGTGCCGCAGGTCGACTACGTTGGCGTGCACGAGGGTCGCTTCCGCAACCGCGAGAAAGAGGTGCTCGGCGAGATCGCGCGCCTGGGTCTGCCGGTGTTCGTCAAGCCCGCGCACCTCGGCTCGTCGGTCGGGATCGTGAAGGTGGGAGCGTCGGAGAACATGCGCGACGCGCTCGAGCAGGCCTTCGCGCACGACGAGCTCGCGATCGTCGAGGCGGTGGCCGGAGGCGTGGAGATCGAGTGCGGGGTGCTCGGCGCCGGGCGCGGCCAGGGGGCGGGTGGCGCGCCGCCGCTTGCCTCCGAGCCGGGCGAAATCGTGTTCGAAGGCGACTGGTACGACTTCGATGCCAAGTACGCGCCGGGGGGGATGCGCCTGCAGGTGCCGGCACCCATCCCACGCGCCGCGGCGGAGGCGGTGAGGACGCTGTCGGCTCGGGTCTTCCTGCACGCGGGCTGTCACGGGCTTGCGAGGGTCGATTGCTTCGTCGATGGCGAGCAGGTGCTGCTCAACGAGCTCAACACGATGCCCGGGTTCACACGCACGAGCGTGTACGCGACCCTGATGCAGGCGAGCGGTGTGGCCTATCCCGAGCTCGTCGACCGGCTCTGCCGGCTGGCGCTCGAGCGCCACGGTGCACGCAACGCCTACCGCCACTGAGCGGTGTGGCCCGGCTCGCGCGTGAGCGTGCAGCCAGGCGATGGACACGGGCGGTCCGCCGCGGGCGGCCATCTACCTGAACAGGGTCAGACCGCCGATCGAGACCGACTCGGCATGCGGGGGCAGGCGGGTCATCCAGAGCAGGTAGTAGCGGTAGCGACGCCCGCCGAGGCTGAGCGGGATGCGTTCCTCTTCGCCCACGTCGGCGCTGTGCCCAACGGGGCCGGTCCAGCCGCGCGCCCCCAGCGGGGTGGAGTTGCCGTAGGGCAGCGACAGGTCTATCTGGTTGGCGACGTAGATCTGCGCGGCGAACCCCGGTGTGGGCGTCTGGATCTGCAGGGCCTTGGCGGCGACGCCGGGCGCGGCGTCGAGATAGATGCCCGTGCCCACACCGCCGGGCTTCTGCAGCGTGCCGCCGTAGTACTGCTCGGTGCTCCACGTCGTGTTGGGGTCGCTGTCGACCACGTTGTCGTATTGGTCGCGGTTTTCGGGGCCGGTGCCGAAGGGGTTGTAGCCGTGGGCGGCCGTCTGGCTGAGCGAGACCGGCTGCAGGCCCGGCCGCGGTCCGAGGTTGGGCGCGACGCCGGTGCCGCGATGGGCGCCGAGCCCGGCGAGCACGAACGCGAGCGCCACGACGACCGCGATCAGCCCGAGCGCGACGATCCAGGGCGCCGGGTGGCGCATGCGCCACGGCAGGCGACCGCGCGCCGGCCCCGGCAGGGTGCGTAGCACGGTCGTGACCTCCCCGGTCGCCTGACCCGAGCGCGAGGCCTCGATCGCGAGCACCTCCTCGAGATCGGCGACCATGCTCTCTGCGTCGGGATAGCGTTCGGCCGGGTTCTTGGCGACCGCGTGATCGAGCACCGACGCGGTCGCCGCCGAGACGTCGGGTCGCCGTCGCTGGATGTCGGGCAGCTCATCGCGCACGTGGCGCATCGCGACCGCCACCGGAGAGGGGCCCGTGAACGGCACCTCGCCCGTGAGCATCTCGTAGAGGACGACGCCGAGCGAGTAGAGGTCCGACTGGCCGGTCACGGGCTGGCCGAGGGCCTGCTCGGGCGAGACGTAGTCGGTCGTTCCGAGCACGCGGCCGGCCATCGTGAGGCTTTCCTCGCTGAGCGAGCGCGCGATGCCGAAGTCGGTGATCTTGGCGCCGCCCTCAGGGCCGATGAGCACGTTCTGGGGCTTGACGTCGCGGTGCACGATCATGCGGTCGTGGGCGGCGCCCAGCGCGCGCGCGATCTCGATCGTGTAGGCGATCGCCTCCGACACGTCGAGTGGACCCTCCCGCCGGATCAGCTCGCGCAGCGTCTCGCCCTCGACGAACTCGAGCACGATGTACGGTGCGGCGCCGTTGGCGTCCTCGCCGTCGGGATCGATGTCCTCGCCGGCGTCGATCACGGTTACGATGTGCGGGTGGCTCAGCTGTGCCACGGAGCGGGCCTCGCGGCGGAAGCGCTCGAGCTGATCGGAGTCGGAGGCGATCTCGCGACGCAGAAGCTTGATCGCCACGGGTCGCTCGAGCACGGTGTCGAACGCGCGGTAGACGGTCGACATACCTCCGTGCCCGATCGCGGCGTCGAGGCGGTAGCGTCCGCCGAGCAGTGAGCCGAGGACGATCATCGGCCCGTATTGTGCGCACACACCAGGCGGTGGAGGTGCGCTCGGTGGGCGCCCGTCCTCGCGGAGGGAAGCTATGGAGAGGGAGAGGGGGCGTTCGCGCTGCGGCCAGCGAGCATGCGCGCGATCACGAGCGCGGCCAGCACACAACGGTAGACAGCGTAGGGCAGGAGCGACCGCTCGCTCGCGCGCACGGCGCGAAGCGCGCGGCCGCTCGCGAGCGTGGACGCGAACGCGCCGAGCGCGCCGAGCGCGACCGGGGCGGGCGCAAGCCCAGCCGCCGCGGTGCCCGCCCGAGTCTCTGCCGAGGCCGCGCGTGAGCGCCAGCTGCGCACGGCCTTCAGCGTGCACGCGCCCAGGATCACCGGTAGCGCCGCGTGCCAGGAGAGCGCATGTGCGTCGCGGCGGCGAAAGCCGCGCATGCGCGCCGCCGCCAGCGTCGCGCCGCTGCGCGAGATGCCCGGTGCGAGCGCCGCCGCCTGGGCGAGGCCGAGCGCCAGCCCGTCGAGCGGGCCCGCGTCGTCCGCGCTGCGCTCGAGACGGCGGGTGCCGGCGTCGGCGGCGGCGAGTGCGAGCGCACCCGCCAGCAGCCCGGCAGCGATCGGTGCGGGCCCTCCCAGGCGCCGCTCGATCGGGCGCTCGAATACATATCCGGCGAGCGCAGGGGGCGCGAGCGAGAGCACGATCACGGCCGCGTGGCGGACGTCCAGGCGCGCCGCGTGCGAGAGCAGCTCACGGCGCATGTCGAGCGCGAGCGCCAGGCCGGCCCCGCCGTGGAGCGCGACCTCGAACGTCTTGCGTGCGTCGGCGTCGAGCCCCGCGTAGCGCCATCCGGCGAGCCAGGGAAGCAGCTCGGTGTGTGCCGAGGAGGACACCGGCAGCAGCTCGGTCGGACCCTGGAGCAGGCCGAGCGCGACCGCCTCGCGCAGCGACAGCCACGGGGCAGCCACCTCAGCCGGCGTCGGGCAGACGTGGGGTCGGCGTGTCGGTGTCGCCCGGGCCGCCGCGCCGCTGACGACGCACGAGCAGCCATCCGAGCCCGAGCACGGCGAGCGCGAGGATCGCGTAGTCGACGTACTCGAAGCCCTTGCGCACGGTGTCCCATTCGCTGCCGAGCGCGTGCCCGGCGAGAGCGAGCGCCAGCACCCACGGCAGCGAGCCGATGAGCGTGAGCAGCGAGAAGCGCACGAACGGCATGCGTGCCACGCCGGCCGGGAGCGACACGAACGCGCGCACGAGCGGGACCAGGCGCCCGAACAGCACGACGGCCTCGCCGTAGCGCGCAAACCAGCGGTCGGCGCGCCGCACCTGGCTGGGGCCGACGTGGAGCTTTGCGCCGTGGCGTTCGACCAGCTCCAGGCGCCCGCCGCGCCCGACCGCGTAGGCGACCCAGGAGCCGGCGAGCGTGCCGAGCAGGCCGCTGAGCACGACGCCGATGAGCGTCAGGTGATTGTGAGCCCCGGCGCCGGTCTGGTCGGCGACCGCGAAGCCGCCGAACAGCATCACGACCTCCGAGGGGATGGGTATGCAGGCCGAGCCGAGCGCCATCAGCGCGAAGATCGCGGGCAGCCCGCCGATGCGCACGAGGTGGGCCGTTTCGTTGAC
>DASPVR010000036.1:0-10515 GCA_035622255.1 Solirubrobacteraceae bacterium
CGGTCGTGGAGACCGCGCCGGTGGCGGGCAGCCTGCTGCTCGCTGCCCGGGTGTGCGGGCACGCGCGGGATCTGGCGCCGAGCGATGTCGAGCGGCTGCTCGACCGCGTCACGGCGGCGGTCGGCGTCGAGCACCATTAGCCGGCGAGCCTCCCTCGTGGGCGGAAGGGGCGAGCCTCGGGGCGGAGTCCTGCAGCCGCCGCTCCACCTCGGCCCGCGCGGCGATCGACCGCGCGCCCAGCCCTTCGACGCGCAGCGCCGCGGCCGCCGAGGCGAAGCGCGCCGCCTCCTCTGCTCCGCGGCCCTCCCGCAGCGCTACGAAGAGGGCGGCCGCGAACACGTCGCCGGCGCCGAGGTCGTCGCGCACGCGCGCCGCCGGCGCGACATCGCAGAGCACGGGCGGGCCATCGGGCTCGAGCACCTTCGTCGGCGCGTCCTGGGCGGTGATCGCGGCCACGGCGCCGAGCGAGCGCGAGCGCTCGATCAGGCCAGCGCATGCCGCGCGCTCGCGCTCGCTCACGACCAGCGCGTCCCAGCGGGCGGGGGCGAGCGCTGCCGGCCCGTCGCCGCCGAGCGTCATCTCGGCGCCCTCGCCGCCCCAGGTGCGCGCGAGTCCCTGCGGCGTCAGCCCGACGAAGCCGGCGCGCCCGCGCCAGCTGCGCGGCGTCTCGCGCGCGATGGGCGCCAGGTGGAGGATCGTCGTGTCGAGCTCGCGGTCTCCGGCGATCGGCCCCGCCCAGGCGAGCACGCGCTGGCGGCGCCCCGCCCCCGCGCCCGAGGTCTGAAGCGCGGTCGTGCTCGTCGCCGGGAGCACCTCGAGCGAGAGCTCGCGGCGATGGGGCTCGAGCAGCGCGCGCACCTCCTCGGGCACCCCGCGCGTGAGCACGTGCGCGCGCTGGCCCAGGCGCGCCGCCTGGAGCGCGCTATAGAAGGCGCTGCCGCCGGCGCGCCGCGTCCCGTCGGCGAGGATGTCGATCGTCACGTGGCCGACTGTCGTGTAGTCGTAGTGCACGCTGACGTGCATCCTGGCGGGTGCGCGTGTGGGACGATTGCTCGCGAAGCCACCGAGCGTCGCGCGACCGCGGAAAACCGGTCGCGGGCGCTCGTTACCAAATCGATTCGGCGCGACGACTGTTCTGTGCGCTGATGCCGATGTCCCCCGGTCACCTTCGCATGTCCCCGCACACGCCCGTGGCACGGTACCGTGCGGCTCGCCGCGGCGCGCTCGCGTTCGCGCTCACGGCAGCTGCGTGGCTCGCCGCCGCCGGCGGCGCGGCGGCTCGCTCGCCCTATCCCGCGGCGGCGCAGCGCCCTCCTAGCGCCGCGCGCCTGGCGCAGGTGGCGCGGCTGCGCGCGCGGGCGCAGGCGCGCGCCGCGAGCACCCACGTCCCGCGCCGCAAGCGCAAGCCGTCGCCGACGCTCCACGGCGACGCGCTGCGCGCGCTCGAGGCCTTCGAAGCCATGCAGCGCCACTACTACGTGGTCGGCTCGGGCCTCTACGCCGGTGAACCCTTCTCCTACCTCTGGCCCTTCTCGCAGGCGTTCGCGGCGACCGTGAGCATGGCCAACGTCGAAGGCGTTCCGAAGATCCCCGGCCTCGGCTCCAAACTCGCCGAGGAAGTCCACGAGCGCCTGGTGGGGCTCAACTCCTACCTCGACCTGAACAACTCGGGTGCCTCGGAAGGCACGTTCACGAGCACGCTCGCTGCTTTCGACGGCGAGGTCGCGCCACCCGTCGGGCCTGGCGGCCCGAAGTACTACGACGACAACGACTGGATGGGGATCGAGCTCGTGCGCACGTACGAGTTCACGCACAAGGCCGCAGCACTCGGCAGCGCCGAGGCCATCATGGCCTTCGAGATGGCCGGCTGGAACGAAGACCCTCAGCTGGTCTGCCCGGGAGGGATCCCCTTCTCGAACATCAGCCAAAGCACCGAACGCAACACCGTCACCAACGCGCCCGCCGCCGAGCTCGCGCTCCAGCTCTACAGGGTCACCAAGGAGGCTCAGTACCTGCAGTTCGCCGAAAAGGCCTACAACTGGGTCCGCACCTGCCTGCTGCAGCCCAACGGCCTGTACGCCGACCACATCGGCAACCAGGGTGTGATCGAAAAGACCTACTGGAGCTACAACCAGGGCTCGATGATCGGCGCCGCGGCGCTGCTCTATGAGGCGACCGGCAACGCGAACTACCTCAACGAGGCGCGCTCGACGGCCGCCGCCGCGCAGTCATACTTCAGCCTCCAACGCCTGGATGAAGAAATCCCGTTCTTCGCGTCGGTGTACTTCCGCGACCTGCTCTACCTCGGCGCGGTCGCGCACGAATCGTGGGGCACGTCCCTTGCCCAGGCGTACGTCAACCATGCCTGGGAGGTGCGGCGCCTGCCCGGCTACGTGTTCGAGGCCGGCACGCCGCCGAGCGCCCAGCTGCTCGTGCAGGCGGCGATCGTGCAGGTATACGCGCTGCTCGCCTCGCCGCCGAGCACCTACTTCTGAGCGGCGTACGCGCGCCGCGTGCGCCGCACGAAGGCCTTCGGCCGGCGACGATAGAGGCGCTCGCCGGCGCGCAGGGCGCGCTTGCGCAGCCGCCGCCGCCGGCGGGCGATCAGCTTCAGCAGCGTCCTGCGCGCCCCCGCCGCGTGCGCGAACGGCTCGTCGGCCGCGCGCACGCGCTCGGCTAGCACCGCCAGGTCGTGCTCTTCACCGAGCAGTTCGCCCAGCTCGTCGGCGCGGCGTGCCACGCCGCGAAGCCAGCGCGCCTGCTTCGAGCGCGCCCGGGCCCGGCCGTCTCCGTGCCGGTCGCTCGCGCCGGTGGCGTCCTCGGTGGGGCCCCGCTCGAGCATCTCGGCGGCGTAGCGCAGGTCCTTGACGCGTTTTCGCCAGAGGTGCAGCGCGCGCCCATCCTCGGGCCGGCGCCGCGCGCGCTCGTAGCGCCGGCGCCCCTGGCGGTAGAGCCTGCGCAGGCCGGGCTCACACACGCGCATCCCGCGCCCGCTCAGCTGCCACCCCGCCACCCGCTCGCGCACCACCCGCAGCTCGCTCGCGGTCTGGGCCAGGTTGGCGCTGTCGGTGAGCACATGGCGCTGCGCGCGGTCGCGCTCGCCGGCGAACTGGGCGCGCAGGCGGCGCACGGCGCCGAGGTGTGCGAGCTGCTCGCGGTTGCGCGCCAGCAGGTCGTCGAGCGTGCCCACCATCACCTCGGCGTCGCGCACGCCCGCCAGCCGCCGAGCGCAGCCGCGCAGGATCGCGTTCTCGCGCGCGTACGCCTGCTCGCCGAGCTCGGGGCGAAGCGTGCGCACGAGCGCGCGCAGGCGCTTGAGCGCCTTGCGCGTGTCGTGCACCGCGGCCGCCGTTACCGTCCTCCCGCGCTCACCCTCCAGCAGCTCGATCGCCTCGTCGAGCTGTCCGAGAGCCATCCCCGCACGCCCTCCGCCGGGCTCTCCCCGGGCGCGAGGCCGAACCGGCGCGCCTGCCGGCGCCGCGCGCTCTGGGCGCGGCGGTCGCGCTCATCGCGCACGAGCGCGACGCCGAGGCCGACGAGCAGCATCGCCACGAGCATCATCGCGACGCTCGTCGCCAGCGGCGCCAGAATGACGTCGTGCCCGCGCTCGACCCGGCCCCGTGGTGGACGGTGCGTCCGGCGGCGAACCGCAAGCCGACGACGTATCGATGTCCGATCTGCGGTCAGCATCTGCCTGCTCTAGGCGAGCATATGCTGATCGCGCCCGAAGGCGACCCCCGCCGCCGCCGCCATGCCCACACCGCCTGCGTGCTGGCGGCCCGCGCGCGCGGCCGGCTGCCCCTGCGCGACGAGTGGCTGCGCACCCAGCCCCGCCCCCGGCCGCTCTGGCGCCGGCTGCTACGGCGCGGCTGAAGAAGCCGGCACGCGCCACGCTCGGCCGCCGCCGCGGGCGGTTGGCGGTCGCTGGCGCTCAGGGGTTGCTCGTGTGCACGTGCTCGGGCTGGATGCGCAGGATCACGCGCTGTTCGCCCGGCCGGCGGTTGGGATAGGTCTCCTTGCCGAGGTACTTCTTGGCGAGCGCGTCGATGTGCTCGTTGGCCCCCTCGTGCGTGCGCTCGATCACGCGCCCGCGGATCGTCACGTACTCGTAAGGGTTCTCGAGGTTCTGCACGGTCATCGTCACGCGCGGGTCGCGCTCGAGGTTGCGCGGCCACGTGCGACCCTCGGCGCTGTTGAGCACCACGCGCCCGTCCTGCACGTCGACCCACGCCGGCGATGTCTGCACCGACCCGTCGGCGCGCAGCGTGGCCACGTCTGCGAAGTTCTTTGCCTCCAGGAGCTCCTTCGCGCGCCCCTCGATCTTCTCGCTCATCTCGCGTCCTCTCTGGCCGGGGTGCCCCTGGCGAGCCCACGATAGAAGCTCTCGTCCCGCCGAGGACGCGCCCGCTACTGGCGGCTCAGCCCGCCTTCAGAGCTGACCGGCGGGATCTTGCCGAGCGCCGCGAGCTGCCCGTCGTTGAGCTGGAAGCGGACCGTCGCCTGGCCGCCGCTCGGATGCGAGAGCGGATCGCCCTTGCGATACAGCGGGTAGGCGAGCACGACTTCGGTGTCGCCCTGGCTGACGACCTTCAGCGTGGCGCTCGGTTGCGCCGCGTCGGTGCCGATGTAGCTGCCGTCGACGAAGAAGAACGCCTGCTGGCCGTAGCCGTCGCCCGAGCCCGTGCGCGTGCCGATCAGCACGCGCAGGGTCTGGTCGGCGTGGTACTCGGAGCTTTCGCTGGCCGTGTAGCCCTTGGAGCGCACGAGCGCGAGCGCGGCGGCGAGCTGGGCGCTGGGCGCTGACTGGCTGCTCGCGCCCGCGCCTTCGCGCGTGAACGCCGGTGCCGGCGCGGTGTGCGTCGCGCTCGGCGGCGCAGTCGCCGGAGTCGAGGCGGTCGCCGCGGGGGGCTTGGCGGTGCTCGCGATCGTGCTCGTCGCCGAGGTCGTCTGTTCCGGCGGAGCGCCGCCGACCGACACGGTCTTGGTGCCCGAGCCGCATCCGGCCGCCAGCGCCGCGCACGCACCCATGAGCAGGGCGGTCGCGGTGGGCGCCGAGCGTCGCATCGTGCCCATGGTATTCGCCGTCCGCGCCCAACCTCCCTCGCCCAGGTGCCCAGCCTGCGAGCGGTCGCCCCCATCGCCGCGCGGCTCGCGTCGCGCAGAAGACCAGAGCGACCGGAGGTCGCACTGTATTAGTTATTAGTAACTGCTAAGCTACCGCCCCCAGTAGATCCTCCCCAAGCAAGGAGCCCCCGATGACCAGCTCGCGCAGGGACAACTGGACGCTCGCGATCGTGTCGGTCGCCCTCTTCATGGTCGTGCTCGACAACCTCGTAGTGAGCGTCGCGCTGCCCACGATCCACCGCGATCTCGGGGCGTCGATCCAGTCACTGGAGTGGACGGTGAACGCCTACGTGCTCGCCTACGCCGTGCTCTTGCTCACGGGCGCCGCGCTGGGCGACAGGTTCGGGCGCAAGCGCATGTTCATGCTCGGGATGACCGTCTTCACCCTCGCCTCGGCGGCCGCGGCGCTGGCGCCCAGCACGGGTGCGCTCGTTGCTGCACGCGCCATCCAGGGCACGGGCGCGGCGATCGTCACGCCGCTCACGCTCACGCTCCTGGCCGAAGCCTTCCCGGGCGAGCGTCGCGGGATCGCGATCGGCGTGTGGTCGGGCGTGAGCGGGATCGCCGTCGCGCTCGGGCCCCTCGTCGGCGGCGCGGTCGTGCAGGGCATCTCCTGGCACTGGATCTTCTGGCTGAACGTGCCGATCGGCCTGGCCGTGCTGCCGCTGGCGGTCCGTTGGCTGCGCGAGAGCCGCGGCCCCTACGATGCCCTCGACCTTCCGGGGCTTGCGCTCGAGGCGACCGGCGCCTTCGGGATCGTGTTCGGCCTGGTGCGCGCGCAGTCGCTCGGCTGGACGAGCGTCACCGTGCTCGCTTCGCTGATCGCCGGCGCGCTGCTGCTGGGCGGCTTCGTCGCGCGCGAGCGCCGAACCAGCGAGCCGATGCTGCCGATGGGCTTCTTCGCCCGCCGCTCGTTCGCCGTCACCAACGTGGCCTCGCTGAGTATGTACTTCGGCATGTTCGGCTCGATCTTCTTCCTCTCCCAGTTCATGCAGAACGTGCTCGGCAACACGCCCCTGGAGGCGGGCCTGAAGCTGCTGGCCTGGACGTGCGCCACGCTCGTCGTCGCCCCGCTGGCGGGCGTGTTCTCCGAGCGCCTGGGCAGCCGCCTGTTCATGGGCGCGGGGCTATCGCTTCAGGCGGGAGCGCTTTACTGGCTCTCGACGATGCTCTCCACGCACGTTCCCTACTCGCACATGATCGCCCCGTTCGTGATGGCGGGAGGCGGTATGGCGCTCGTGTTCGCGCCCTCGGCCAACGCCGTGCTCGCCTCGGTGCGCCCCGAACAGGCCGGGCAGGCCTCGGGCGCCAACAACGCGATCCGCGAGGTCGGCGGCGTGCTCGGAGTGGCCGTGCTCGCCACGGTGTTCACCGGCAGCGGCGGCTACCGCTCGCCGCAGGCGTTCATCGCCGGGCTGCACCCGGCGCTCATCGTCGGCTGCTCGGTGCTCGCCGCGGGTGCCCTCGTCGTGTTCGCGCTGCCCTTCCGGATGCGCCGCACGGCCGCCGGCGCCGTCCCCGCCGGCGAGCTGCCCAGCGGTGCGGGCTCCGCGCCGGCGCAGCGCGCGATCGCCGCCGCACCGGCGCGCGCCGGGCGCCCGGCGGCGGGCCCTGAGGGCGCGATCGTGGCCCTGTCCGGCGAGGTCTCGTGAGCGCGCCGGCGCGCCGGCGCGTCCCCGCCGCCGAGCGGCGCGAGGAGCTGATCACGGCCGCCGTGCACGAGTTCGCGCACGGCGGCCTGCACGGCACGCCCGTCGATCGCATCGCGCGGCGCGTGGGCGTCGCGCAGCCGTACGTGTTCAGCCTGTTCGCCAGCAAGCGCGAACTCTTCCTGGCGGCACTCGATCGCAGCTTCGAGCAGGTCGCAAACGCGTTCGGGCAGGCCGCGCGCTCGTACGCGCAGGGCCACGGCCCCGCAGAGTGCGGCGACGCCCTCGGCGCGATGGGCCACGCCTATAGCGAGCTGTTGAAGTCCAACCGCGACTACCTCATGCTCCAGCATCAGGCATACGCGGCGTGCGGCGACGACGAGCTCGTACGCGCCCACGTCAGACGCCGCTACGCCGAGCTCGTCACCCTCGCACGCGAGCTCTCTGGCGCCGGCTCAGAGCGCCTGGACGACTTCCTGCGCCACGGCATGGCGCTCAACGTCGCCGCCGCGCTCGGCGTCGAGGAGCTGTCGGCCGAGAGCCCGTGGGTCAGGGCCGACGGCGCCGGCCGGGGGGCGGAGCCGACCCCCGCGGGCTGAGGGCGGCGCGGGATCGATCATCTACCATCAGCCCGGAGATGGCGCAGCCTCCCCAGGCTCCCGCGACCACCCAGCCGGCCAAGCGCTCGCGCCGAGAACGGGCGCGCAGCGTCGGCCTGGTGGCGGTCGGCTTGCTGTTCACGCTGTTCGCCGTGCTCAACCTCGAAAAGGTCAGCGTCGACTGGATCATCGGCTCGACGCACACGCCGCTGATCATCGTGATCGCCGTCTCGCTGCTCGCCGGCATCGTGCTCACGCGCTTCGCCGAGCGCCGCGCTGCCAAACGGCGCTGAGGCCGGGCAAGCCGCGCGACGGTCAGGCGCTTGCGCGATGCCAGGCGCTCGCCGAGCAGGCCGGCATAGCCGTAGGCGAGCGTGTAAAGCAGCGCGGCGATGAGAGCCGAGGCGATCGTCTCCGGATATTTGTCGTGCGCGTCGCTCTCGGCGGCCAGCAGGGCCCCGACGGCGATGATCCCATCGACGACGCCGCCCGGATTGCGCGACGGCACGATCAAGCCCGCGGCGCGCTCGATCAGGCCGCGCGGGCCGCTGCCGTGCGCGCGCTCTCGAGGGGCGGGCGGACCGGTCTGCTCGATGGCGTGATTATCTTCGCGGCGGCGACGGAGCCGCCGCGTGCAGCCGCTAGCGTTCGCGGCGTGAGCCGCTCACCCGGTCGCGGCCGGCTCAGCCGGGAGGATGCGTGCGCGCGCTCGTGCAGCGCGTGAGGAGCGCGAGCGTGCGCGCGGATGCGCGTGCGGTGGCGGCGATCGGCCCCGGGCTGCTCGTGCTGCTCGGCGTCACGCACACCGACGACGAGCGCGCGGCGCAGCGGCTGGCCGAGAAGGTGCGCGCGCTGCGCGTGTTCACCGACACGCACGGCCGCATGAACGAGCCGCTCGGCGACCGCGAGCTGCTGTGCGTGAGCCAGTTCACGCTCTACGGCGACACGCGCCGCGGCAACCGTCCCAGCTACGCCGCGGCGGCGCCCGCCGAGCAGGCCGAGCCGCTGTACGAGCGCTTCTGCGAGCTCGCCAGCGCGAGCCGCGGCGTGTTCGGCGCGCACATGACCGTCGAGCTCGTCAACGACGGTCCGGTGACGCTCATGCTCGAGGTGTGAGCGGGCGCGCTCGCCGGCAGGCCTAGCCGGTTCGCGGCCCGCGGCGACGGCGGCGACGGCGGCGGCGGCGAGGGGGCGTCGGCTATGGTCGTCACGGCATGTGGACCGAGGTCGACGACGAGATCATCGGCGGCGACCTGACGGCCGCGCTCTCCTATCTGACCCCGGCCGGCGGCGCGGTCGTGACGCCCGTGGCGCCCATCGGGCTGCGCGACCGCGAGGCCGGCACCGTCGGCTTCACGACGTCGCTTGGCGTTGGGCGCAAGCTCGACCGCATCGACGCCGACCCGCACGTGGCGCTCGCCTACCACGCCCGCGAGCATGGCTTCGCCACGGCGCCGCGCTTCGTGCTCGTCCAGGGCACGGCCAGCTATAGCCCGCGCCCCGATCGCGAGCTGCTGCCGCGCGAGATCGCGCCCGCGTCGGCGCGCTTCTTGGGGGCGCCCCAGCGCGGCCCCTTCTGGGATCGGTGGTTGAGCGCCTACTACGCCGACCACGTGCCCGTGACCGTGGTCGTGGAGCGCGTCGTCTCCTGGCCGGATCTCGCCTGTGCGGGAGAGCCCGTCGTCGCCGGGCGCCCCCGCGCCGAGCGCGAGCCCGAGCCCCAGGCGCCGCCCAAGCGGGGCACGGGCCCGCGCGTGGACGTGGCGCGCGCGGCCCAGCGCGCGCGCCGGCTGCCGCACGTGCTCGCGGCCTGGCGCGGCGCCGACGGCCATCCCGAGATCGCGCCGGTAACCGTCGGGGCCGCCAGCCGCCTCGGTCTCGCGCTGAGCGGGCCCCTGCCCGCGCACGGCCGGCGCGCCGGCCTGCTTGCGCACCGCTTCGGGGCACGCCTGATCGGCCTGGAAACGCGCCGGCACACCGGCTGGCTGCAGGACGGGGTGTACGCGCCGCACACCGAGAGCGGCTTTCGCGCGCCGGCGAACAGGACGCTGCTGCTGCTCGCCAACGGCCTGCTGGCGCGGCGCGGCCTGCGCCAGGCCCGGGCGCGGGGTCGCCTGTAGCACAATGATGGAGGCGAGGCAGGGGAGAGGAGCATGAGAGCACCAGCCGCAGCGCAACCGGGCGCGTCGCGCACGCGCAGCGTCGAGGTGCTCATCGTCGGCGCCGGCTTCGGCGGGATCGCGACCGCGATCGAGCTGCGCAAGCACGGCATCGAGGACGTGACGATCCTCGAGCGGGCGCCCGATCTGGGCGGGACGTGGTGGTACAACACCTACCCCGGCTGCTGCTGCGACGTGCCCAGCCACCTGTACTCGTTCTCATACGCGCAGCGGCGCGACTGGACGCGGCTGTGCTCGCCGCAGGACGAGATCCACGACTACCTGCATGATGTGTCGCGCTCCTTCGGGATCGACCCGTTGATCCGCACCGGCGTGACGGTCACGAACTGCCGCTGGGATGAGCAGCGATGCCGCTGGAAGGTGGAGACGGCCGCAGGCGAGAGCTATGAGGCGGACGCGCTGGTGCTCGCCACGGGTCAGCTCGACGACCCCCGCACTCCCGCGCTGCCCGGCGTGGAGCAGTTCTCGGGCCACAGCTTCCACTCGGCGCAGTGGGACCACGACTACGACCTCTGGGGCAGGCGCGTGGGCGTCATCGGCACGGGGGCGAGCGCGGTCCAGTTCGTGCCGCTGATCGCCCCCAAGTGCCGGAGCCTGGACGTCTTCCAGCGCACGCCCAACTGGTTTCTGCCGCGCGAGAACCGCGCCTACCCGACCGTGGTGCGGGCGGCGATCGAACGGATCCCCCCGATCCAGCGCATGCGCCGTCGCTTCATCTTCGAGTACACCGAATCGCTCACGCTCGCGATCCGCCACCCGCGCACCGTCGGCCGCGTGTACGCCGCCCGCTCGGCGTCCTTCATGCGCTCGCAGCTGAAGGACCCGGTGGTGCGCGAGAAGGCCTGGCCCCATTACACCTTCGGCTGCAAGCGCGTGCTCTTCAGCTCGGACTTCCTGCCCACGCTGCAGCAGCCCCACGTCGAGCTCGTGACCGACCCGATCGCCACGCTCGAGCCGGCGGGG
>DASPVR010000037.1:0-30020 GCA_035622255.1 Solirubrobacteraceae bacterium
CCACATGCCGGGGAGGGAGGGCTGGGCGGCCGGCTGTCGGGCTGGCGCACACGGGCCCCGGCTCGTGGGCGGCGTCCATGGTCGCGCCATGACATCGCGTTCGCGTGCTCGGCCTGTGCGGTGCTCGCGCTGGCGCTGCTCGGCGCGCTCGCCGGCGTGGCGTCGTTTGATGCCTACCCGCTCGTCCACGCGCCCGCGGGCGCTGGCACGGTCGCGCTGTGCGCGGCGCTCGTGATCGCCGTGCTCGCCCCGTTCTGCGATCGCCGGGGGATCGACCTGTGAAGCCGATCCTGACCTTCGAGCACGTCACCTACCACTACCTGGGAACCGCCGCACCTGCGCTGGACGATGTCAGCGTGGAGATCCACCCGGGCGAGCTGTGTCTGCTCGCGGGCCTCTCGGGCCACGGCAAGTCGACGCTGCTAAGGGCGGCCTGCGGGCTGGCCCCCCACTTCCACGGCGGGCGCTTCGCCGGGCGCGTGCGGCTCGCCGGCCTCGACACCCGTGAGCACCCGCCCGCCCGCCTGGGCACGCTCGCGGGGGCTTTGTTCCAGGACCCCGAGACGCAGCTCGTCACGAGCTCGGTGCGATCGGAGCTGGCCCTCTCGCTGGAGAGCCGCGGCCACGGCGCGACCGCCGTGGCGCGCGGCGTGGAGGAGGTGGCGCTCGCGCTCGGCATCGACAGCCTGCTCGATCGATCGACGCATGAGCTGTCGGGCGGCGAGCAGCAGCGCGTCGCTCTCGGGGCGGCGCTCGCGGGCAGGCCGCCCGTGGTGCTGCTCGACGAGCCCACCTCCCAGCTGGATCCGGTCGCGGGCGACGAGCTGATCGGCCTGTTGCGCCGTCTCAACCAGGAGTGGGAGACGACGATCGTGCTCGCCGAGCATCGCCTCGAGCGCTGCCTGGCATCCGCCGACCGGGTGATCGCGCTGCACGACGGAGCCCTTGCGCACGACGGCGACCCGGCGTCGTTCCTCGCCTGGGCCGCGGACGCGGCGCCGGCGCTACAGACGCCCGGCGCGAGGCTGTTCGCCCTCGCCGGGCTCACGCCCCCACCGGTCGGGGTCAGGCAGGCGCGCCGCGGGCTGCGCGCGCGCGGCCTGCTCGTCGACGAGCTCGCGCCCCAGCTCGGCGGGGAGTCCGAGCCCGCCGAGGCGCTCGAGCCCCGCGATCGCGTCGGCCGGCGCGATCGCCTCGAGCGGCGGGGTCGGGCGGCGCGTCGAGGCCGACCCCATCGCCGGCCGGGCCGCGACGGGCCCGCCGCGGCCCTGACCGTGGACGGCCTGTGGCACGAGCTGCGCGACGGCCCGGCGATCCTGAGCGGGGTGCAGCTCACGCTGGGCGCCGGTGAGAGCGTCGCGCTGATGGGTCGCAACGGCGCCGGCAAGTCGACGCTGCTGCGCCACGCGGCGGGCCTCCTCGAGCCGACCCGCGGCAGCGTCCGCAGCGCCGGTCGCGTCGCGCTGCTGCTCCAGAACCCCGGTGACTACTTCGTGCACGAGCGCGTGGCCGACGAGACCTCGCCGGCGGCGTTGCACGCCGCCGGGCTGTCGGCGCTCGGCCAGCGCAACCCGCGCGACCTGTCCGGCGGCGAGCGCCAGCGCCTGGCGCTCGCGATCGTCGATGATGGCGGCGGCGACTCGCGGTCGCCGGCCGAGCGCGCGGCCGTGCTCGCGCTCGACGAGCCCACGCGCGGGATGGACCGCGAGGCCAAGGCGCGGCTCGCGCGCGAGCTGCGCCGCCGGGCGGATGGCGGCCAGGCGGTGATCGTCGCCACGCACGACCCCGAGTTCGCGGCGGCCTGCGCGCAGCGCGCGATCCTGCTCGCCGACGGGCGCGTGATCGCCGATGGGCCAGCCGCCGAGCTGCTCGCCGGCGGCTGGTACTTCGCGACCGAGACGGCGCGCATCCTCGCGGGCGCGCAAGGCGCGCTGTTGCCCGAGGAGGGCGCCGCGCTGCTGCGGGCCCGCGCGCAGCCCGTCGCGCCATCGGCGCTCGCGCAGGTCGGGAGCCCGCGATGAGCTGGCCGGTCGCGTCGTTTGCGATCGTGCTCGGGGTGCTCGCGGCCGGCTGGATCGCCTTTGAGCGCAGGCGCCCGCCGGCGCGCATGGCGGCGGTCGTGGCGACGATGGCCGCGCTGGCGGCACTCGGGCGCGATGCGTTCGTCGCGGTGCCCGATGTCAAGCCGATCACGGCGATCGCGTTCGTGGTCGGCTACGCGCTCGGCCCGCTGCCCGGCTTCACGGTCGGGGCGATCGGCATGCTCGCCTCCAACGTGATGCTCGGCCAGGGCCCGTATACGCCGTGGCAGATGGCCGCCTGGGGACTGGTCGGGCTGGCCGGCGCGGCCCTGGCTCAGATCACCGGACGCAGCCTCGGGCGCCTGACGCTGGCGATCGCGTGCGCGCTCGCGGCGCTGTGCGCCAAGGAGATCATGAACACCTACACGTGGACGCTGGGAGCCAGCCACACGCCGCGGGCGTTCCTGCTGATCGCCGGCGGGGCGCTGCCCTTCGACCTCACCGACGCCGTCGCCACGCTCCTGTTCGCGCTCGCCTTCGGACCCGAGCTGGCGCGGCTGCTCGGGCGCACGCGCGAGCGGATGAGCGTCACGTGGGAGGGCGCCGGCTGACGAGGCTTCAGCCCGTCTTTACGCCCCGTCATAACCTTGTAGGCCATGTCCGAGCACGCCCATCGAGCCGGTGCGACCTTCGTCAGCGGGGTCGCCCCACAGCTCGGCGGCCGGCGGCCCGACCGCCGAGGCGGCGCGGCGCGCTGGCTGGGGGTGGCGGCGCTGTGCCTGGCGGCGCTCGTGGCGACGTGGTGCGCCAGCGCGCTCGTGGCGGGCGTGCGCTTCAAGGACGCGGTCGCGCTGCACGACTTCACGCTGCTCAACCGCCCGCACGTCGACACCGTGGCGAATGCCCTGCTGAAGCTGCTCGAACCAGCGCCCTTCACGGTGCTCGCGGTCGCGCTCGTGGCGGTCGCCGTCGCCCGCAAGCGCCCACGCCTGGCGGTCGCGGTGGCCGCGGTGAGCGCGCTCGCCCCACTGAGCTGCGAGCTGCTCAAGCCGCTGCTCGCCCACGGGCACGACCAGCTGCCCGGCGCCTACATCGCCGATGCGTCGTGGCCGAGCGGCCACGCGACGGCGGCGGTCGTGCTCGCCCTGTGCGCGCTGCTGGTCTGTCCCCGCCACCTGCGCGTCCTGGTGGGCGCGATCGGCGCCTGCTTCGTGCTGGCGGTGGGCTGCTCGCTGCTGATCCTCGCGTGGCACATGCCGAGCGACGTGATCGGCGGCTATCTGCTCGGGGCCCTGTGGGTGGCGCTGGCGGTGGCGGCCCTGCGCATCCGCGGCCCGGGCCGCCGCGACCTCAGGCCGACGGCGGCGCGGGCGTAGCGTCGCCGGCATCGCCGCCGTGGGCGCCGGGCTCCCAGAGGGGCTCGGGGCCGCGCTCGTTGGCGGCGCGCGCGAGGATGAACAGCAGATCGGACAGGCGGTTGAGGTAGCGCAGCACCTCGGGGTTGAGGGCGTCGCCGACCGCGAGCGCGCGCCGCTCGGCGCGCCGGCACACGGTGCGGCAGACGTGCAGGTGCGCCGCGGCCGGCGTGCCGCCGGGGATCACGAACGAGCGCAGCGGCGCCAGCGTGGCGTTGACCTCGTCACAGGCGCGCTCGAGCCACTCGGTGTACTCGCGGGTGACGCGCAGCCGCTCGCGTGCGCCCTGCGCGCCGGGCTCCCCGGCGGGCGGGGGCGGGACCGACAGGTCGGCGCCGACGTCGAGCAGGTCGTTCTGCACGCGTGCCAGCCACGCGGCGTATGCGTCTGGCAGTCCCGGCGCCAGCAGCGCGACGCCGATCGTCGCGTTGAGCTCGTCGAGCGTGCCGTAAGCCTCGACGCGCGGATGCCCCTTCGACACCCGGCTCATGTCTCCCAGATGGGTCTCTCCGGAGTCACCGAGCTTGGTGTAGATGCGCGTGAGGTTGACGGTCACGGCGCATCGAGTGTGGCACACCCGAAGCGGCGCCCGCGGCTTGAATGGGATACGTTCCGCCACCTCGCATGCGGATCGGCGTCCCGAAGGAGACAGCGGCCGGAGAGCGCCGGGTGGCGCTCGTGCCAGAGGTGGTGAGCAAGCTGAGGGCCAAGGAGCTGGACGTTCTCGTGCAGGAGGGCGCCGGCGCCGACGCGCTGCTCCCGGATGCCGAGTTCGCCCAGGCGGGCGCCCAGCTGACGGGCGACGCACCGGCCGTGTGGGGCTGCGACGTGGTCGTCAAGATCGCCCCGCCCTACCCCCAGGAAGTGCGCACGCTGGGCTCGGGCTCGGTGCTGGTCGGCTTCCTCGCCCCGCTCACGAGCCCCCAGACGACCAGGGCGCTGTCCGACGCGAAGGCGACCGCGTTGGCGATGGAGGCGATCCCGCGCATCTCTCGCGCCCAGTCGATGGATGCGCTGTCGTCGCAGAGCAACGTCGCCGGCTATGAGGCTGCGCTGCTCGGGGCCGAGAGCATGGGCCGCTTCTACCCGATGCTGATGACCGCCGCGGGCACGATCCCGCCGGCGAAGGTGCTCGTGCTCGGCGCCGGCGTCGCCGGCCTGCAGGCCCTGGCCACGGCCAAGCGGCTGGGCGCGCGCACGACCGGTTACGACGTGCGCCCTGAGGTGGCCGAGCAGGTCCAGTCGCTCGGGGCGCAATGGCTCGACCTCGGGCTCGAGGCGAGCGGCGAGGGCGGCTACGCGCGCGAGCTCACAGAGCAGGAGCGCGCCACCCAGCAGCAGGCGCTCACGGAGGCGATCAAGGGCTTCGACGTGGTGATAACGACCGCGCTCGTGCCCGGCCGCCCGGCCCCCCGGCTGGTCACGGAGGACGCCGTGCGTGGGATGCGCCCCGGTTCGGTGGTCGTCGACCTGGCCGGCGAATCGGGCGGAAACTGCGAGCTGAGCGAGCCGGGGGAGACCGTCGTGCGCCACGACGTCAAGATCGCGGCGCCGCTCAACCTCCCCGCGCGGATGCCCGAGCACGCGTCGCAGCTGTTCGCGCGCAACGTGCTCGCGCTGCTGGAGCTGATGGTCGGCGAGAACGGGGCGCTGCAGCTCGACTTCGACGACGAGATCATCGCCGGAGCCTGCATCGTGCGCGACGGTGAGGTCGTACACGCCGGCGCGAGGGCGGCCCTGGAGGCGGCGGCGTGATCCTCGCGAGCGTGCTCACGACCAACCTCGCGATCCTCGTGCTGGCCGGCTTCGTCGGCTTCGTCGTGATCTCCAAGGTCCCGAACACGCTGCACACGCCGCTGATGTCGGGCACGAACGCGATCCACGGAATCGTCGTGCTCGGTGGCCTGCTGCTGCTCGGGCTGAGCGGGCTCGATGCCCTCAGCAAGGCGCTGCTCGTGGTCGCCGTGGCCTTCGGCACGATCAACGTGGTCGGCGGGTTCCTCGTCACCGACCGCATGCTCGAGATGTTCAAGTCCCGGCCCAAGCCGCGGGCCGACGCCGGCATCGGCGGGGGTGGCGAACGCGGGAGCACGAGCGCGGGCGAGGGCACGGGCGCCGGCTCGGGCGCAAGCGCTGGTGGCGGGGGCGCAAGCGCTGGTGGCGGGGGCGCAAGCGCTGGTCCGGGGACGAGCGCCGGGGAGGGGCAGGCGGAGCCTGACGGCGGCCCGGCGGACGGGGGCCGGCCGTGATCGGGCCGCCGCTCGCGACGAGCTTCCTGCAGAGCGAAAGCTTCATCTATGTCCTCTACATAGTCGCGTTCGCCCTTTTCATCCAGGGCCTGCGCGGCCTGGCCGGCCCGACGACGGCGGTGCGCGGCAACCGCATCGCCGCCGTGGGCATGGCGATCGCCGTGGTCGCCACCCTGCTCAACCCCGGCGAGGGCAACTGGGGCCTGATCGCGCTCGGCGTCGCGCTCGGCGTCGCGGTGGGCGCGCCGGCGGCGCGCCGGGTGAAGATGACCGCGATGCCGCAGATGGTGGCGCTGTTCAACGGCGTCGGCGGCGGCGCGGTGACGCTCATCTCGTGGGTGGAGTTTCGCCACCTCGGCTCGACCTACGGCTCGCACACGATCCACGCCGGCAGCGTGCTCGCGGGCGGCGTCGTCGTGCACGGCCCGGTGGTCGTGGGCGGCGTGCCCACGTACGTGGCGATCTTCTCCGTGTTCGCGGCGATCATCGGCTCGATCTCCTTCTGGGGCTCGAACGTTGCCTTCGGCAAGCTCCAGGAAGTCCTGCCCGGACGACCGATCACGCTTGGGCCGGCCCAGCAGGCCGTCAACCTGGTCCTGCTCATGCTCGCCCTGGCCGCCGGCATCTACCTGGTCACCGGCGCCGATTCGGAAGCGCTGTTCATCGGGATGCTGGTCGTCGCGGCCCTGCTCGGCAACGCCGTCGTGTTCCCGATCGGCGGCGCCGACATGCCGGTCGTGATCTCAATGCTGAACGCGTTCACCGGCCTCTCGGCCGCCGCCACCGGGATGGCGCTCAACAACCCGGCGCTGATCGTCGCGGGCATGATCGTGGGCGCATCGGGCTCGATCCTCACGAACCTGATGGCCGTGGCGATGAACCGCTCGATCCCGGCGATCGTCGCGGGCGGCTTCGGCGGGGGAGGCGCGGTGGCGGGCGCCGAAGGCGCCGGCGAGCACGCCGGCACGGTGCGCTCGACGAGCGCGGCCGACGCCGCCATCCAGCTCGCCTACGCCAGCCGCGTGGTGATCGTGCCCGGCTACGGGATGGCCGTGGCCCAGGCCCAGCACGCGGTGCGCGAGCTGACAAAGGATCTCGAAGAGCGAGGCGTGGAAGTCAGCTACGCGATCCATCCGGTCGCCGGGCGCATGCCCGGGCACATGAACGTGCTCCTCGCAGAGGCCGATGTGCCCTACGACCAGCTCAAGGAGATGGACGAGGCAAACCCCGAGTTCCAGCGCACAGACGTCTCTCTGGTGATCGGCGCCAACGACGTCACCAACCCGGCGGCGAAGAACACGCCGTCGTCGCCGATCTTCGGCATGCCGATCCTCGAAGTGGCCGACAGCAGATCGGTGATCGTGATCAAGCGCTCGATGAACCCTGGCTTCGCCGGCATCGAAAACGAGCTCTACTACGACCCCAAGACCGCGATGCTGTTCGGCGACGCGAAGACGGCGGTGAGCGAGATCACCGCCGAGCTGGCGCAGGTTTGACCTGCGTTAGGCACTATTTTGTCGCAAGATGCGCACTTCCCGGAGCCCTCGCTTCCTCCTACGTGCTCGCGCGCTCGCGCCGGCGACGCTTGCCACCGCGTGCTTCCTTGCGACGGCGCCGGCGGGACCTGCGGCGGCGGCCACTGCCACCCCGCCGAGCGCCGTGACGGGCAAGGCCTCAGAAGTGACCGAAACGACGGCCACGCTGAACGCCACGGTCAACCCCAACGGAACCGCCGTCTCCAAATGCACCTTCGAATACGGCACCAAAGTCCCCTACGAAAAAACGGCCTCCTGCGCCACGCTCCCCGCCTCCGGCACGAGCCCCGTGGCGGTGTCGGCGGCGGTCAGCGGCCTAAGCGCAAAGACGACCTACCACTTCAGGATCGTGGCCGAAAATGCCGCCACGGCGACCAAGGGCGAAGGCGCAGACGAAACGTTCAAGACGCTCGGCCCGCCGAGCGCCATCACAGGCAAAGCCAGCTCGGTCACCGAAACGGGCGCCACGCTGAACGCCACCGTCAATCCCAACGGCACGGCCGTCTCCGGGTGCGCCTTCGAATACGGCACGAAAGTCCCCTACGAAAAAATGGCCTCCTGCGCTTCGTCTCCCGGCTCGGGCACAAGCCCCGTGGCGGTGTCGGCGGCGGTAAGCGGCCTGAGCGCAAATACGACCTACCACTTCAGGATCGTGGCCGAAAATGCGTCCACGACCACTAAGGGTGAAGGCGCAGACGGAACGTTCAAGACGCTCACCCCCCCGAGCGCCGTGACGGGCAAGGCCTCAGAAGTGACCGAAACGACGGCCACGCTGAACGCCACCGTCAACCCCAACGGAACCGCCGTCTCCAAATGCACGTTCGAATACGGGACGGCCGCGTTCTTCGAAATCTCGCACACGTATGAACTGCCGGCCTCCTGCGCCACGCCCCCCGGCTCTGGCTCAAGCCCCGTGGCGGTGTCGGCAGCGATCACAGGACTGAGCGCAAATACGACCTACCACTTCCGCGTCGTGGCCGAAAACGCCGCCACGGCGACCAAGGGCGAAGGCGCAGACGAAACGTTCAAGACGCTCGGCCCGCCGAGCGCCATCACAGGCAAAGCCAGCTCGATCACCGAAACGGGCGCCACGCTGAACGCCACCGTCAACCCTAATGGCACGGCCGTCTCCGGGTGCGCCTTCGAATACGGCACGAAAGTCCCCTACGAAAAAATGGCCTCCTGCGCTTCGTCTCCCGGCTCGGGCACAAGCCCCGTGGCGGTCTCGGCGCCGGTAAGCGGCCTGAGCGCAAACACCATCTACCACTTTCGCATCGTGGCCGAAAACGCGTCCACGACCACCAAGGGTGAAGGCGCAGACGCCACGCTCGAAACGAGCGCGACCCCGCAACCGAGCGTTGTTCCCTCGGTGCCCGCGCCGCTGTCCAGCGGCGAACCGTCCTCGAGGACCACGCCGCTACCCGCCGGCGGGACGAGCTCGGCGGTGTTCTCGCGACCCGCACCGCCAACCTTGCGTCTCCTGTCCAAGAGCTGCAAGCGCAGCGACTGTACGGTCCGGGTGCAGGCCTCGCCAGGAACGGGGCTCGCGGCCGTCGTGCGGGTCGAAGCGCTGCTCACGTTTCTGCAGCCATATCCCTGTCACGAAGGTCGTCTGCAGTTCACGTGCACGCGTCTGGTTGTGCGCCGCGTCAACGCTAGGGCGACAGCGGCCGGTCGCTACTCGATCGTCGCCTCTGACCTGAAGCCGCACCCCTACACGCTGATGCTCACCGCGATCGACGCGGCTCACCTCTACCAGCTGGCGCCGGTTCGCGTGGCGCTCACGACCAAGCTGCCCCACTCAAAGCGCTAGCCACGGGTCTCGCTCTGCCAGACTGAGGCGGTGATCGAGCGCAGCCAGGCCCTGTCGGCGCTTTCGCAGGAGGAGTTCGACGTGGTCGTCGTGGGGGGCGGCATCACCGGGGCCGGCGTCGCGCTCGACGCCGCCACGCGAGGCTACAGCGTCGCCCTGGTCGAGCGCGCCGACTTCGCCTCGGGCACGTCCAGTCGCTCGAGCAAGCTCGTGCACGGAGGGCTGCGCTACCTGCAGAACTTCGACCTCGGGCTCGTGCGCGAGGCGCTGCTCGAGCGCCAGCTGCTCGTGAAGCTGGCGCCCTACCTCGTCCGGCCTCTGCCGCTGGTCGTGGCCGCGTTCGACGGTGCCCGCCCCGACCGCCTCGTGGGCGTGGCGCTGAACCTCTACGACGTCATGTCGGTGGGGCGCGAGCGCCTGCGCCCGCTGCGCGCGCGCCGCGTTCGCTCTGAGCGCGCGCGCCGCGACGCGGCCGGTCCCGAGCAGGCCGAGATGCTCGAGGAGGGCGAGTCCTGGAGCCCTGAGCGCCATCGCGTGATCTCGAGCGAGGAGGTCGTCGAGCTGCTGCCAGCCCTGGCGGGGCGCGAGCCGACTAGCGGTTATCTGTTCTACGACTGCCAGACCGACGACGTGCGCCTCGTTCTGACGGTGCTCGGTGAGGCGGAGCGCTTCGGCGCGGTATGCGCCAATCGCGTCGGCGTCACCGCGCTGCTGGAGCGCGACGGGCACGCGCGGGGCGTGCTCGCGATCGACGAGGAGACCGGCGAGCACCTGGAGGTGTCGGCCTCGAGCGTCGTCAACGCGACGGGCGTGTGGGCCGATCAGCTGCGCCCCGACGAGCTGCACGCGGAGGCCGAGCTGCCAAGCATCCGGCCCAGCCGCGGCACGCACCTGACGTTCTCCAACGACGACCTGCCGCTCGTCAGCGGGGCGATCGTGCCCGCCGGCGCGGGCCGCACGATCTTCGCGCTGCCGTGGCTCGGGCGCACGCTCGTCGGAACGACCGACAACGACTACGACGGACCGCTCGACCACGTTCGCCCCGCCGAGGACGAAATCGAGTACCTCCTCGAGGCGGTCAACGGCTTCTTCGGCGCGTCGCTCACGGCGAGCGAGGTGACCGGTGCGTTCGCCGGCGTTCGCCCGCTGATCTCGACCGGCGACCCGCGCAAGTCGGTCGACATCTCGCGCAAGGCGGAGCTGTATGAGACCTCGTCGGGGATGATCACGATCACCGGCGGCAAGCTCACGACCTGGCGGCGGATGGCGAAGATGACCGTCGATCGCCTCGTCGAGCGCGAGGCCCGCGAGGCGCCCTGTCGCACGCAGGAAATACCCCTGGGCCAGGCGGTCGCGGTCGAGGAGCTGCCACGTGTGCCCGGCGTGTCAGAGGATTCCTATGCGGCACTTGCCGCCCGCTATGGACACGACGCCCACCAGGTGCTCGGGCTCGCCGAGCGCGACCATCTCCTGGCTGCGCCGATCGTCGGGGGGATGCCCGACCTGCTGGCCGAGGTCGTGCTCGCGGCACGCGGAGAGCAGGCGCGCAGCATCGGTGACGTACTCCTACGCCGCACGCGCCTGGGGCTGCTCGCCGCGCGTGAGCTCACACGCGAGGGCCGCGACGGAGGGCCGAGTGCCGTGCGGCTCGTCGCGGAGACGCTCGCCGGCGAGCTCGGCTGGAGCGAGGAGCGCACGGCGGCCGAGATCGAGCGGTTCGAGCAGGAGGCGCACGACGAGGGCATCGTGGTGCGGGCCACGACACGCGAGCTCGCGGTCGGGCATCGCGCCGCGCCGGCGGGGTCGGGCGTATGAGGGCGCCCGCGCATCGCGTGCGAGCGGCCGGACGCGTGCTCGAGCTCGGCGCGCGGCCCTGGCTGATGGGTATCGTCAACGCCTCGCCGGACTCGTTCAGTGACGGCGGGCTGCACCCGACGCTGGACGCCCAGCTCGCCCTCGCTCACGAGCTCGCCGTCGCCGGCGCCGACGTCATCGACGTCGGCGGCGAGTCGGCGACGACGGGGCGCCCCGCCCTCGATCCCGAGCGAGAGACCGAGCTCGTCGTCCCGCTCGTCGCCCGCCTGGCGGCCGAGCTGGACGCGGTCATCTCGATCGACACGTACAAGCCGGCCGTCGCACGCGCGGCGATCGCCGCCGGGGCGAGCATCGTCAACGACGTGAGCGGGCTGCGCGACCCCGTCCTGGCCGACGTGTGCGCGCAGACGGGCGCGGCGCTCGTGGTCATGCATACCCTCGCGCGACCCAGGCTGCGCCTGCAGGACCCAGAGCAGTACGAGGACGTGGTCGCCGAGGTGGAGGTCTTCGTGCGCGAGCGCATGGCGCTCGCGCTCGCCCGCGGCGTCCAGCCCGAGCAGCTGATCGTCGATCCCGGACCGGACTTCACCAAGACGCCGGCGCAGACGATCGCGCTGCTGCGCGACGTCGCGCGCCTGCACGGGCTCGGGCGCCCGCTGCTGCTGGCGATCTCGCGCAAGGACTTCATCGGCGCGCTCACGGGGCGCCCTCCGCGCGGGCGCCTGCCGGGAACGCTCGCTGCACTCGCGCACGGGGCCGACGCGGGTGCCCAGCTGTTTCGCGTGCACGACGTGGCAGCGGCCGCCGAGTTCCTGGCGGTACGGGCGGCGCTCGCGGGCGAGCTCGAGGCTGGCTCGGATCTCGTTCTGGCCGAGGAGCTTCGCCACGAGCCGATCGCA
Organism: Solirubrobacteraceae bacterium; assembly: GCA_035622255.1. GTDB lineage: Bacteria > Actinomycetota > Thermoleophilia > Solirubrobacterales > Solirubrobacteraceae > Palsa-744. Next base: position 11,748 of record DASPVR010000037.1, read on the forward strand.
GCTGAGTGAGCCCGTGACGGCGCGGCCGGTCCTCGGGCGTAAGCGCCGGTAGACCCGTTAGGCTAGGAATGCAATGAGGGTGCCGGTCGCTGTGCAACGCGGCTGGAGCTGACCGCCCGTCCCGACAGCTAAGGAGAACGACATGATGACAGTACTCGAGCGATCAGAGCTTGAGGCGAGCACGCTCTCGGATCTGCACGCGATCGCCGACCAACTCGGCCTAGACGGCTTCCGGCGCTTGCGCAAGGCGGAGCTGATCGACGCGATCCTCGGTGAGCCCGCTGGCGCCTATGAGGCAGCTGGCGCCGATGAGGCAGCTGGCGCCGATGAGGGAGCCGGCGGCGATGAGGGAGCCGGCGGCGATGCGATGGTCGACGCGAACTCCGCGGCCGAGCAGGAGCGCGCGCCCCGCACACGCCGCCGCCGCTTTGTGCGCTCGCGCCGCTCGGCGGCGCGCAGGGCAGAGCCCGAACCCGGGGACTCGATGGGGCACGGAGTGGACGTCGAGCAGCCCGCCGGCGACTCGACGGACGCGAGCGCGCCGGCCACGCACGAGGCGGCGGGCGAGGAGCGTCGCCCCGGCGGACGTGTCGCGGAGGGGGTCGTGGAGCTGCTGGGCAACGGCTCCGCCTTTCTACGCATCGCCCCGCCGGATCCCTCCGACGACGACGTCTACATCTCCGCCGCACAGGTGCGCCGCTGCGAGCTCGTCTCCGGCGATAGCGTTGCCGGCCCCGTGCGCTTGCCGCGTCGCTCCGAGCGCTACCCGTCGCTGGTTCGCATAGACACGATCAATGGCGCCTCGGCCGACGAGGTCGCCGGCGGCACGCGCTATGAAGATCTGCCGGTGCAGTGGCCGAGCGAGCGCCTGGGGCTCGACGCCGACGACCCGACGCTGCAGGCGATCGAGTGGCTGACACCGCTTGGTCGGGGATCGCGGGCGATGCTCGTGGGCGCGACGCGCGCGGGCAAGACCGAGACGCTGCGGCGACTGCTCGGCGCGCTCGTCGCCCGCCACGACCTCCAGGCGACGCTCGTCCTAGCCGGCGCGCGCCCGGAGGAGATCGCCGAGTGGCAGGAGGGCCCCGTGCAACCCGCGGTCGCGCTGAGCTTCGCCGCTTCGCCTGACTCGCAGGGGCAGGCCGTCGAGCGTGTGCTCGAGGAGGCCAAGCGCGTGGCGGCGCGGGGCGCAAACGCGCTCGTGCTGATCGACAGCCTCGACGGAATGCCACTGCAGGTTGCGCGCAAGGCGCTCGTGTCCGCGCGCAACCTGCGTGACGCCGGCTCGCTGACGGTAATCGGCACGGGCGCGGCGCCGTTGGGCGGCGAGACGACCGTGATTGCCCTCGACGTGGCGCTCACGTCGACGGGCAAGCTGCCGATCCTCGACCTCGTCGGCAGCGGCACGCTCAAGCCCGAGCTGCTGGTGGGGGAGAACGGCGCACGCGCGATCACGAAGGCCCGCGCGGCCGCGCTGCAGGCCCGCTAGCCTAGCCTAGCCGCGGTAGGCGACCGAGCGCCACGACGGCTCCGGCGCGAGCGTGATCGGCTCGTCGCGGCGGTCGGGTTGCAGGTAGGCGAAGCCCCCCGTCTCGGGCAGGAAGGCGATCTGCAGCTCACCCTCGGTGACGCGCTGGTCCAGCCAGGCGCCGCGGAACACGAGCCTTCGCAGCCAGTGGACGAGTGATCGCTCGGCCGGGCCGACCAGCTCGGTCCAGCAGTCCTTGACGTGTTCGCCGAGCGCCGAGGCGGGGTCGAAGATCTCGCCGTTGACGGCGAGGTTGACGAGGTCTTCGAGCTCCTCCTCGCCCAGCCGTCCGCCGACGAAGCCGAGCTTCAGCGCCGCCTGCTCGCAGCGCTCGGCGAAGTCGTGCTCGTTGAAGGTGAAACGGAGGTCGCCGTATTCGAGGACGAAGTCCTCACCCGAGTCATAGTTTCCGCGGCGCGAAGTTCTCATTGCCAAGGCCGGGAATCCCTCTGGCCCCGGGTCGTCGTGATCATACGTCGACTTCCTGCCGGCCGGCCGATCGTGCATGGGAAGTTGCACACCCCTGTACGCTCACGAGCCGATGGCCCGTCTGTCAGAGCACGGACTGCGCAAGTCGGTCGGCGTGTCGGGGATGTTCGCGACGGCGTATGGCAACGTCGGCTCGTCGATCTACTACGCCCTCGGCCTGGTGGCCGCGCACGCGCTCGGCCTCACGCCGCTGGTGTTCGTGTTCGCCGGCGGCCTGTTCGCGCTGACCGCGAAAACCTACGCCGAGGGGGCGTCGATGTTCCCCGAAGCCGGCGGGTCGTCGTCGTTCGCCAGGCACGCGTTCGACGACGTCGTCTCCTTCTTCGCCGGCTGGGCGCTGAGCCTGGACTACATCCTCACGATCGCGATCTCGGCCTTCTTCGTGCCGCACTACCTCAGCGCGTTCCCCGGCCTGGGCGGGCTCAAGCACAACCCCGACGACATCTTCGGCGGGCTGATCGTGGTGGGAGTCCTGCTCGGCCTGAACATCCGCGGCCTGGGCGAGTCGGCGAGGCTCAACATCGTGCTCGCCGTGCTCGACCTGAGCACGCAGGCCCTGCTCGTCGCGATCGGCACCTTTCTCGTGCTCAACCCGTCACTGCTGGTCCACCAGATCCACTTCGGGGTCGCGCCGACGTGGAGGGAACTGATCTTCGCGCTATCGCTGGCGATGCTCGCCTATACGGGCATCGAGACGGTGGCCAACATGGCCGAGGAGTCCAAAGACCCCGGCAAGCAGGTCCCGAAAGCCGTCAACCTCGTCGTGCTCGCGGTGCTGGCCGTCTACGCCGGCATCACGCTGGTCGCGCTTTCGGCGTTGCCCGTGATCCACCACGGCGTGGGCTACAGCGCTGAGCTCAAACAGAGCTTCACCACGCCCGGGTACGCGACCTCCCTAGGGCACTTCTTCGAGAACGACCCCGTGCTGGGGGTGATCGAACACCTTGGCATCCACGGCGCGGTGCTGACGTGTGCCCGCTACTACGTCGGCTTCCTCGCGGCCACGATCCTGTTCATCGCGACCAACGCCGGCATGATCGGGATCTCGCGCCTGTCGTGGTCGCTGGCCGAGCACCGCCAGTTGCCGAGCATCTTCTCCGCGCTGCACCACCGCTACCGCACGCCGTGGTTCACGCTGCTGTTCTTCTCGTGCCTTGCCAGTGCGCTGATCCTGTACGGCAAGACCGAAGTGCTAGGCAACCTCTACTCATTCGGCGCGATGCTGTCGTTTACGACCGCGCACGTGTCGATCGTGGCGCTGCGCGCCAAAGACCCCGACCGCGAGCGCCCCTACCGGGCCCCGTGGAACGTGCGCATCGGCGGCGCCGAGATCCCCCTGACGGCCGTGATCGGTGCGCTGGGCACGGCCGGCGCGTGGCTGGCCGTGACCGCGCTGCACACCGAGGCGCGCACCGTCGGGATCCCTTGGATGGTCTTCGGCATGGTCGGCTACTTCGTCTACCGCAAGCGCGAGGGGCTCGACCCGCGCAAGGACTACCGGATCCCGCGCCCCGCGCGTCCGCCGGACTTCGAGCAGCTCGAGTACAAGACCGCGCTCGTGCCGATCTTCGGAGATGACGTGAGCGCCTCGTCGCTGAGCGCGGCGTCCAAACTCGTCGGCGCGGACGGGGTCGTGTATGCGATCTTCGTGCTGCCCGTGCCGAGCCAACTTTCGCTCGAGGCGGGCCTGGAGGCCGAGGAGGCCCATGGGCGCGCGGTGCTCGAGGCGGCGCGCATCAAGGCCCGCCGTGACGGCATCAAGATCCACACGGGCCTGATCCGCACGCGCAACCCCGGCGCCGCGTTGGTTGAAGAAGCGCAGCGCATCGGCTCGGAGGTGATCTACTGGTCGACGATCCACGCCCCGGCCGGCGAGCAGGGGATCGGGCCGACGGCCGTCTACCTGCTGAGCAAGCGCCCCTGTCGTGTGATCATCGAGACCGAGAGCAGCTCGGCTCGCCGCCGCGAGGCGATGTCGACAGCGGCCTGAGAGCCGGCGCTAGGTCCGCCGCAGCACCGCGCGCAGGGCCCCGTCGAGGCCGGGGTGGCGGAAGTCGTAGCCGAGCACGAGCGCCTTCGCCGGCACGACGCGCGCCCCGCCGGTGACGATCTGCGCCATCTCGCCGTAGAGCAGGCGCAGCGCCAGCGCTGGCACGGGCAAGCTCGCCGGGCGCCCGAGCGCCGCGCCGAGGGCGTGGGAGAAGTCGCGGTTGGTGGCGGGCTGGGGGGCGGTGGCGTTGACCGGGCCACTCCAGCGCTCGTCGCGCAGCGCGGCCAGCAGCATCCCGGCGAGGTCGTCGACGTGGATCCAGGGCACGTACTGGCGCCCCCCCCCGACGGGGCCGCCGATGCCCAGCCGAAAGGGGAGCAGCATCTTCGCGAGCGCGCCCGCGGCGGGATCGAGCACGACGCCGGTGCGTGACCGCACGACGCGCACCCCCAGCTCCACGGCGCGCTGCGCCTCCGCCTCCCACTCCACGCACACCCGCGCGAGAAAATCGCGGCCGGGGCCGGCGCTCTCGTCCAGCGGCTCCTCGCCACGGTCTCCGTAGTAGCCGATCGCCGAGCCGCTGACCAGCGCGCCTGGACGGGGCTCGGCGCGCGTGATCCCCTCCACCAGCCTGCGCGTCCCGTGCACGCGGCTGTCGCGGATCGCGCGCCTGACGCGCTCGCTCCAGCGCTGGGCGATCGGCTCGCCGGCGAGATGAACGACGGCATCGCGCGCGGACAGCGCGTCGGGCGGCGCGACCTCGGCCGACGGGTCCCAGCGCGCGAACGCAAGGCGGTGCATGCCGGCGCCCCGCCAGAGCCGTGCGCGGGCGCGCTGTGGATCGCGCGAGAGGACGGTTACGTCGGCATCGCACTCGCGCAGCACGCGCAGCAAGGCGCCGCCGACGAGGCCGGTCGCGCCGGTCACCGTCACGCGCAACGCGCTCATTCGCACAGCCTTTCACGTCAGCACGCGCCGGCGGTCGCGACGGGAGCGCGCGCGACGGCGACCCGTGGCGGCTCACGCGCTTCCGTCGCGGGCCGGCAGGATCGAGGCACCGGTCATCGTCTCGCCGTGGGCGAAGCCGACCTGCTGGCGGGCGAGCGCGGTCCCGGCGACTCGCGCCTGGTCGGCCACGGCGGCCGCCACGGCGGGAGCCACCTCGCGGTTGAACACCGACGGGATGATGTAGTCCTCGCGCAGCTCGTTGTCGTCGACGATCCGCGCGATCGCGCGCGCGGCGGCCATCTTCATGTCCTCCGTTATCGCGGGGGCGCGCACGTCGAGCGCGCCGCGGAAGATGCCCGGGAAGCAGAGCGCGTTGTTGATCTGGTTGGGGTAATCCGAGCGACCCGTGGCCATGATGCGCACGTGCGGGGCGGCTTCCTCGGGACGCACCTCGGGACTGGGGTTCGCCATCGCAAACACCATCGCGTCGTCGCTCATGCGCGCCAGCGCGTCGGCCGGCAGCACGCGCGCGCCCGACACGCCGATGAGAAGATCGGCGCCCTCGATCACGTCCGCCGGGGCGCCATCGCGACAGTCGGGATTGGTGGCCTGCGCAAACCAACGCTTGAGCCGGTGCATCGAGCCGTCGAGGTAGTCCTCGCGGTTGACGTGCAGCGCTCCGCGCGAGTCGGCGCCGATGATCTCGCGCACGCCGGCCGTGAGCAGGATCTTGGTCACCGCAATCCCGGCTGCCCCGAGTCCGATGATCAGCACCTTGAGGTCCTCCAGCCGCCGTCCGGTGAGCTTGACCGCGTTCAGCAGCGCCGCCATCACGACCACGGCGGTGCCGTGCTGGTCGTCGTGGAAAACGGGGATGTCGAGTAGCTCCTTGAGGCGGTCCTCGATCTGAAAGCAGCGCGGCTCCGAGATGTCCTCGAGGTTGATGCCGCCGAAGGCAGGCGCGAACAACTGGACGCTGCGCACGATCTCCTCGGAGTCCGTCGTGTCCAGGCAGATGGGGAAGGCGTCGACGTCCGCAAACTCCTTGAACAGGCAGCACTTGCCCTCCATCACCGGCATCGCCGCGGCCGGGCCGATGCTGCCGAGGCCGAGCACCGCACTGCCGTCCGAGACGACCGCGACCGTGTTGCGCTTGATCGTGTACTGGAAGGCCCTGCCCGGGTCTTCGGCGATCGCCAGGCAGACCCGCGCCACACCCGGCGTGTAAACCATCGACAGGTCGTCACGCGTCTTCAGCGGGTGCTTGTTGTGCTGCTCGATCTTGCCCCCGACGTGAAGCAGAAACGTGCGGTCGGTGGCGTCGATCACCTCGACCCCCTCGACTCTCCCCATCGTCTCGATGATGCGCTCCCAGTGGGCCTGGTCTGAACCGTCGACGACGATGTCGCGCAGGCTGTGGTTGGCGTCGGTCTCGACGAGGTCGACTGCGCCGACGACGCCCCCGGCCTGGGTGATCGCACCCGTGAGCAGCCCGAGCGTGCCCCGCGCGTCGTCGATCTTGACGCGGATGGTGAGGCGGTACTGTGCGCTTGGCGTCGAGCTCATCGCTCCGGGTCTCCTCCGTTTGGCCGGCGGCAGGGCATGTTAGGCGCTATTTGCGAGAGTCCACGCCGCCACGCGCGTTTTCGGGAGCGGCCGCAGGCCCCGGTCCTCGCCTAGAGTGAGCGGTCGATGGTGGCGAGCGGCACACGCGCGGCGCAGGAGCCGGCGCGACCGGCGCCGGGGCGCAAGCCCGCGGCGCCACCGGCACAGCGGCTGTTTTTGATCGACGGCCCGAGCCTCGTGTATCGGGCGTTCTTCGCGCTGCCGGAGTCGATCGCGACGTCCACCGGCGAGCCGACGAACGCGATCTTCGGCTTCGCCTCGATGCTCGTCAAGATCGTCAGCGAGTATGGCGTGTGCCCCACGATCGTCGCCTGGGACGCGGGCAGCTCGGGGCGCACCGAGGTGTACGCCGATTACAAGTCCCAGCGGCGCTCGCGCCCGGACCTGCTCAAGCAGCAGTGGCCCGCGATGGAACCGCTCGTAGAGGCGTTCGGCTACCGCAACGTCAAGGTCGACGGTTACGAGGCCGACGACGTGATCGCTTCCCTGGCGCAGCGCGCTCTGCACGCACAGCCGCCGATTTCGGTCATGATCGTGACGGGCGACCGCGACGTCTTCCAGCTGATCGACGGCGACGGGCTGGTGCAGGTGATGGCGACCTCGCGCGGCATCACCGACACGAAGATCTACGACCGCCAGGCGGTGATCGACCGCTACGGCATTGCGCCCGAGCTTATCCCCGACTTCTACGGGCTCAAGGGCGATACGTCCGACAACATCCCCGGCGTCCCCGGCATCGGTGACAAGACCGCGAGCGAGCTGATCCAGAGCTATGGCTCACTCGAGGACGTGCTCGCGCACGTCGACGAGATCAGAGGCGCCAAGCGCAAACAGAACCTGATCGAGCACGGGGAAGACGCACGTGTCTCAAAGCGCCTGGCGACCGTGCGGCGCGACGTCGAGGTCGACCTCGACATCGCCGCCGAGTCCGCCCGCGAGCCCGATCGCTCGCGCGTGCGCGAGGTCTTCCGCGAGTTCGAGCTGCGCGACCCGCTGCGCAGGCTCGAGGAAGCGCTCGGCGTTCCCGAGACGGCGGCGCCGGCGCCCGCCGCGAAGGTGAGGCTGAGCGCGCGCTCACGCGAGGGCACGCCCGCGGACATCGCCGCGCTCGGACCGGGCGCCTCAGAGCTCGCGATCGTCGTGGCCAGGGCACAGCCGCCCGAGGGCGAGCTCTTCATCGAGGGACCGCAGTGGCGCTTCGCCGCGGCCAGCCGCGCGGGCAAGGCCGCCGCGGTGCTCGCCGGCGACTGCGATGGCCCGGAGCAGGTCGCGCGCGCCGTCGGCGAGCGCCCGGTCCTCGCCCACGACGCCAAGTCGCTCGGCGTTGTGCCCGCCGGCCTGGAGCACGACACCATGCTGGGCGCCTATCTGCTCGAGCCCGCGCGGCGCGGGTATCCGCTCCGCGAGCTGATCGAAGAGCGCGGCCTGGCCAGCGACCTACAGGACCCGCTCGCCTCCGACGCGCTCTTGCTCGGTGCGCTCGCGGACTGGCAGCGCGACGAGATCACCGAGCGTGGCCTCGACGGCGTGCTGCGCGAGATCGAGCTTCCGCTCGTGTCGGTCCTGCGCGACATGGAGCTGCTCGGGGTCAGGCTCGACCTCGAGCGGCTGGCCGAGATCACGGTCAGGGTGCGAGAGGAGATCGCCGCTCTGGAAGCGGACATCTTCGGGCTCGCCGAGGAGGAGTTCGTAATCGGCTCCCCGCAGCAGCTCGGGCACATCCTGTTTGAGAAGCTCGGGCTCTCGCGCAAGCGGCGCGGCAAGACCGGCTACTCGACCGACGCGCGCGTGCTGCAGTCGATCCGCTCCGAGCACGAGATCATCCCGAAGGTCGAGCGCTGGCGCGAGCTGTCGACGCTGACCAAGACATACCTCGACGTGCTGCCCGAGCTGGTCGACGAGCGCTCGCGCATCCACACCACGTTCCTGCAGACGGTGGCCTCGACCGGTCGTCTGTCGAGCACCAACCCGAACATGCAGAACGTCCCCATCCGCACACCGCTGGGACGTGAGATCCGTGGCTGCTTCGAGGCCGAGGACGGCGGCGTGCTCATCTCCGCCGACTACTCACAGATCGAGCTGCGGGTGCTCGCCCACGTCGCCGACGAGCCGGTGCTGAAGGAGATCTTCGAGCACGAGGAAGACGTGCACACGGCCACCGCCTCGCAGGTGTTCGGGGTTTCGCCGCAGGAGATCGACCGCGGCATGCGCTCGAAGTCGAAGATGATCAACTATGGGATCGTCTACGGCCTGTCGGACTTCGGCCTGGCCGACCGCCTGAACATCGCACGGGAGGAGGCGAAGGCGTTCATCGATGCCTACCTGCAGCGCTTTCCGCGCGTGGCTGCGTTCATCGCCGAGACGATCGAGAGCGCCAAGGACCAGGGCTACGTGACCACGCTGTGGGGTCGCAGGCGCCAGATTCCCGAGCTGGCGGCGCGCAACTACCAGGTGCGCACGCTGGGCGAGCGGCTCGCGGTCAACACCGTGATCCAGGGCACGGCCGCCGACATCATCAAGCTGGCCATGGTGCGCACCCACGACGCACTCGCGGGCTGCGGCTTGCAGACCGGTCTGTTGCTCACGATCCACGACGAGCTGCTGTTCGAGGGCCCGCCGCAGGAGGTCGAGCAGGCGCGCGCGCTGATCGAGGCCCACATGTGCGGCGTGTGGGACCGCGATCCGCCGCTGGCCGTGGACATCGGTGTCGGCGCCAACTGGCTGGAGGCGAAGTGAGCCGAAGGCGGCCGGGCGCGGCGCGGCCGGCCGCGCTCGAGGGCAGCGACGGGTGAGCCGCAACCCCGCGGGGCGGGTGCGATGAGCCGCGCGCTGGCGGTGGCGCTGACGATCGGCGCAGGTTGCCTGGTCGGCGCCCAGCCCGCGGTCAACGCCCGGCTGGGCAAGGCGATCGGGACCGTGCAGGCCGCGAGCGTGTCGTTCCTGGTCGGCACGGTCGTGCTCGTTGCGATCGCCGCGTTCGTCAACGGCGGCCTGGGCGCGATCGCCAACGCCGGCAGCGCTCCCTGGTGGGCTTTCATCGGCGGGCTGCTCGGGGCGGCCTACGTGACCGTGGCGCTGGTCGCCGTGCGCACGCTCGGCGCGGCGGGCCTGACCGCCGCGGTGATCACGGGCCAGTTGGCGATCTCGGTCGTGATCGATCGCTTCGGGCTGCTCGGGGTCGCCAAGCAGCACATCTCGGCGCCGCGGATCATCGGCCTGGCGCTGCTCGTCGCGGGGGTCGCGCTGGTCGTGCGCAAATAGCGCCGAGTGCCCTATAGGGCGTCGTCACGTGCCGGCGCCCACCTCCCCGAGCGCTGCCGCCAGCAGCTGCACGCCGCGCTCGATCGAGGGCTCCGCCAGCCCCCCGTAGCCGAGCACGAGCCCGGGCTCTCCCACCGCCCGGAAGCGATGCAGCGACAGGCCGTCGACCCCGACCCCACGCGCCGCGGCGGCGCGCGCGAGCCCGGCCTCGTCGGCACCCGGCGGCAGGCGTGCGAGCAGGAACAGTCCCGCTTCTCCGGGTGCGGTGTGCGCCACCTCGGGCAGCCAGCGCCCGAGCGCGCGGAGCAACGCCCGACGTCTGGCCGCGTAGCGCAGGCGCATGCGGCGCACATGCCGGTCGAGCTCACCGCGCGCAAGAAAGCTGGCGAGTGCGAGTTGCCCGACCACCTCACAGCCGCCGTCCTCGATCGTCTTGCTCGCGGTCAGCTCCCACGTGAGCCACGACGGCAGCAGCATCCAGCCCAGCCGCAGCCCCGGCGCAAGGCGCTTGCTGGCCGAGCCGATGTGCACGATGCGCTCCGGCGCGAGCCCCTGTAACGCGCCCACGGCGACGCGGTCATAGCGGTACTCGGAGTCGTAGTCGTCCTCGACGACCAGGCGTTCGTCCCCGGCCCACTCGACGAGCGCGGCGCGCCGCTGCGGCGAGAGCACGGCGCTTGTGGGGAACTGGTTGGCTGGGGTCACGACGACGGCCGGCGCGTCGCTTCGCGCCAGCTCCGCGACGTCGATGCCGGCGTCGTCGACGGGGATCGGGACGACCTCGAGCCCCGCCTCCTCCACGATCAGCCGGTGCACGTGCCAGCCGGGATCCTCGACCGCCACGCTTTCCACGCCGCGCAGTCGCAGGGCGCGGCACAACAGCGAAAGCGCCTGCATGAAGCCGGCGCTGACGAGCACGTGCTCGGGATCGGCGTCGCAGCCCCGCACCCTGCGCAGGTAGTCGGCGAGCGCTTCGCGCAGGCTCGGGGTGCCACGCGGGTCGCCGTAACCGAGCGCATCGAGCTGCGACTCGCGCAGGCCGGCCCGCACGGCGCGGACCCACGCCTCGGTCGGGAAGGCCGCGAGGTCGGGAACACCCGGCCGGAAGTCGTAGGCGAAGCTCTCCACGAGCGAGACGGCGGGTGGCCGCTCGACTCCGTGCACGCCACCCGCGACACGCACGGGCGCGCCCTGGCGCGCGGTCAGATAGCCCTCGGCGCTGAGCTGGCCATACGCCTCCGTGACGACGCCGCGCGAGACGCCGAGCTCGGCGGCGAGCATGCGCGTCGAGGGCACGCGTGCGCCTGCCGACAGGCGCCCCGCGCGGATCTGCTCGCGCAGCGAGCGCTCGATCTGCTCGTGCAGCGGGAGCGTGCCGGCGCGATCGAGCTCGATGAGCAGCTCCGGCCCGGAAACTGGTCCTCTGTCAGATCCCATTACTGGCACTGTAATAAAGACCAGTGACGGCGTACGGTCGTCGTCAGTACGAGAGAAATAGCCCGGCCCGCAACTGGGTCTTCCACCGATTCGGAGGTGAACGTCATGAGCTTCAGCACACACAACGACCGCGACCGGCGCAGGATCACGATCATCGGCGGCGGCGTCGCGGGGCTCGTGTCGGCGATCGCGTGCGCCGAGGAGGGGGCGCGCGTGCGTCTGCTCGAGACCCACGAGCAGCTCGGCGGACGAGCCCGCAGCACCGACGGGCCCTACAAGGCCAACCTCGGGCCCCACGCCCTCTACACGGGTCCGTTCTGGAGCTGGATGCAGCAGCGCGGTCTGTTGCCAGAGCACGTGCGCCCGCGCCTGACCGGGGCGCGCGTCCGCCTCGGCGGCACGCTCAAGCGCACGCCCCCGCTCGCGGCCCTGCCGGGCGTGCTGCGCCTGCGCGGGCGCGAAGCGCCCGTGGACGTCGATTTTCGCAGCTGGGCGGCGCGGCACACGGGGAAGGAGGCCGCGGACATGCTCTGCGGCGCCGCCGGCGTATACACCTTTCACCACGATCCGGGCGAGCTGTCGGCCGCGTTCGTGTGGCCGCGCGCCGTGCGCCTGCTGCTCTCCGTGCCGCTGTGCGTGCGCTACCCGGTCGGCGGCTGGAGCGCGCTCGTGTCTACGCTCGAGCGGCGCGTGCGCGAGCTCGGGGTGGACGTGCGAACGGGCGAGCGCGCCGACGACCTCCCGGAGACGCCTGTGATCGTCGCGACCGAGCTCGGGCAGGCTCGCGAGCTGCTTGGCGACGACAGCCTCAGCTGGCTGAGCGGGAACACGGTCTGCGTCGATCTCGGGATGCGTCACCGGTCCGGCGACCCGACGATCGTCTCCGACATGGACGAGTCCGGCTGGATCGGGCGCTACTCGACGACCAATCCCTCGATCGCGCCCGAGGGTGAGGAGCTGATCCAGGCCCAGATGCCGATCCGCCCGGGCGAGAACGCCGACCAGGCCGAGCGGCGGCTCGAGCGCCTGCTCGACCTCTCGCTGGACGGTCGTCGCGAGCGTGAGACGTGGCGGCGCCGTCAGGTCATGGATGGTCGCTCCGGCGCCCTGGACCGCCCCGGACAGACGTGGCGCGACAGGCCCGCGATCACGCGCGGCGACGGCGTCTTCGTGGCCGGCGACATGGTGGCCGCCCCCGGCCTGCTGTGCGAGGTCTCGTGGGCCAGTGCGGTCGAGGCCGCCCGCATGGCGCTCGACGCCGCCAGCACGACCCGGCCGCAGCTGCGCGAGGTCGCGTGAGCCACGCCCGACCGTGGTCGCCGCGAGGCGCTGTGCGCCCGCCGCTATGTGTCGTGAGCGCTACGCCTCTAAATCGAGCGTCTGCTCGCGCTGGCGGCGGCGAGCCGTCGTGATCGCGCTCCAGGCGAGCGCCAGGGCGAGCGCGACCGGCAGCGTCGCGGCGAGCGCGATCAGCAGCACCGCGAGCGCGGTGCTCAAGATCTCGCCCGCGTCGCGAACCGCGCCGCCGGGTGTCAGGTCGCCGCTCGAGCTCGCTTGGGCTGGAGCTTCGCCGGTGAGCGTGAGCGAGATCGGCGTGGTCGCGACCTGCGAGCTCAGCGAGCGCAGCGACGTCTGCAGGCCGGCGATTCGAGCGTCGACGCCGCGCAGACGCCCGCGCAGCGCTTCGACGCTCGATCGTTCGCTCGTGTGCGCGATCTGTGCGATCAGCGCCGCTCGCTCCGCGCGGGCGCTGCCGAGCGATCGCTGCAGCGAGCTGAGCTGTTCTGTGACGTCGCTGGTCGTGTTCGTCTCAGACAGCACCCGGCCGAGCTGAGAGAGCGCAGCGAGCGTTCCGGAGATGCTCGAGCTGGGGACGCGCAGCTGAAAACTCGCACCGCCTTCCTGCGCGCTGCCAGACGTCGTGCTCGACTGCTGCACGTAGCCGTGGAATGAGTTGACGATCGTGAAGACCTGCTGGCCGGTTGAGGCGATCTGCTTGCGCGACACCCCCAGCTGCAGCGTCGCCGTCTGCTCGACCGATCGCCCAGCCGGGGCCGCGGCCGGGGAGGCCACCGACGGTTGCGCGAACTCGCGCGCGACGCCTTTGGAAGCGCTCAGGTGCGTTCCCGCCCTGGCTTCGCTGGCTTCCCCGACCGGCTGCGCCGGGGAGCCTCCGTGAGCGAACGCCTCGTGACGAGCGCTCTGAGCCCCGCCGCGGTGACGCTCGCCGCCGATCAGCGCGAACGCGCCGACGGCGATCAGCGCCGTGAGCACCACGGCGCCGGCCGCACGCGGCACGGGCTCGGCGAGCCAGCGACGCCAGCGGGCCGGGCCGTCCACTCGCGGTGCCGACCGCACGGGCTCACGGTGGACACGACGATCGACCTCGCGATCGAGGGCGCCTGCAAAGCGGGCCTGCGGGCGCGGGCGGTCCTCACGCAGCAGCAGCGCCAGCTCGGCCAGCTCCGCGTGCTCGGCCGGCAGGGCGTCGCCGCGCAGCGCCGCGTCCACGACGGCCAGTTCGGAGCGGGCGAGCTCGCTCAGGGGGTCACGCTCACGCCAGGCCATCGCAAGTCCTCCTCAGCTTCTGGATCGCGCGATGCAGCTGGGTGCCGGCGTTCGACTCGCTGACGCGAAGCACCCGCGCGATGTCGACGTTCGAGAGTCCGCCGTGGAACTTCAGCGCGATCAGCTCTCGCTCGCGCGGCGTCAGCGAGAGCAGCGCCGAGCGCAGGACGGCCCGCTGCAGGATCTGCTCGACGTCGTCGTGGACCGAGGACCGCTCGTCGGCGGCATCGCGCGCGAGCGCCGCCGAGCGCCTGCGGCGGCGAAGCTCATCCAGGGCCGCGTTGCGCGCGATGCCAAAGAGCCAGGCGCGCTCGCTTCCGCGTCTGGCGTTGAACAGTCGCCAGCGGCGAAACGCGCGCTCGAACGCCAGCGCTGTCACGTCCTCGGCGGACGAGCGATCGCCGAGCATCGTGGCCACGTAGGCGTACACGTCGTCGCGGGCCGCGCGGTACAGGAGCTCCAGCCGATCGCGTGAGCCCGGCGTTGCCGTCACGGTGGCGAGCGGTGCCATACCCCCACTACGAACGAGCGGGGGATTCATCACAGTTTTCGCCCGCTCCTGTGAGCGGGCCGCGGCTCCTGCTAGGCCGTGGCGACCGCGGTGGCCGGCCGCTGGCGCAGGGCGCCGCGCGACAGCGGCGGGCCGACGAACGACGGCGGGGCGATCGCGAGGTAGTGGTCAAAGCCCCAGCGCGCTAGGCGCCGCGAGCGCATCCCGAGCGAGATCGCCGTGGGCAGGGGAGTGTTCATCAGGCGCCCGACGACCTGCTGCACCCGCAGCAGCCAGCGGTATTTGGCGGCGTGGGAGTCCGAGAAGGCGCCATAGCGCTGCAGTGCCTCCTGGCGCGTGCGCCGGCCGTCGAGCACGCCGCGCAGCTCGCGCCCGCAGGCGAGGCCGAAGTAGAGGGCGGTGCGGATGCCCTCGGCGGTCACCGGCAGGCAGTGCCCGGCGGAGTCGCCGACGAAGAACACGCCGTCCTCGACAGCGGCGCGGAGCTGGTGGGGGATCCAGTTGCCCTGGTAGCGCTTGGCGGGCAGCCCGAGATCGTGTGCCAGTCGCACCGTCGGCTGCTTGACGTGGTGGGCCGGCCAGAAGGAGCCGACGCCGATGCGCAGCTCGTCGTCGGCGGGGAAGCTCCAGCTGTAGCCGGAGCGCACGTAGCGCGTGTCGAGCCACAGCTCCATGTCCTCACCACGGCCCTCTGGGTGGACCTCGAGCCCGCGCGACAGGCGCGCGTCCGGGGGCTGGATCGCGGCCTGGTTGGACAGCACCCGCCGCCAGCCGAGCCCATCCACGATCAGCGGCGCGCGCAGCTCTCCGCGATCTGTCTCGACGGTGAAGCCGTCGCGGCCGGTGACCGTGGCCGTCTCAAACGCGAGCGTCGGGCTGTCGGCCTGGGCGTAGAGCAGCGCGCACAGCTCACGATAGTCGAACGTCGAGAACGACCAGGGCAGCGGCCAGCGCGAGGTGCCCGACGGTGTGTGCACGACCAGCTCGTCGAAGCTCTGACGCAGCGAGTCGTCGAGATCGAGGGCCTGCAGCCAGACCGTGGGCATCGCGCAGGCCGACGTCTGGCGCTCGCCGAGCTCGTAGCGATCGATCATTAGCACGTGCGCGCCGCAGCCCGCGAGCTCGCGCGCGACGGCGAGGCCCGCGAAGGAGGCCCCACAGATCAGGACATCGCAGTCGCGCGCCAGAGGAGTGCGCTGTGCACCGCGCTTTGTCGCACGCGTCGGCATCTGACCGAATCATACGGCTGCGCTACGCTTCGCCCGGTGCAAACCGTGAGCGAGAACCCCCAGGCCCAGGTGGTCGAGGGGTCCAACGGGCTTCTGCTTGAGGTCGACGGCCAGATCGTCCCCAACTACGAGGCCACGTTCCGTCCGATCGAGGAGGGCGAGGTTGTCACGGGCCACGTCGTGCGAATAGACAACGACGAGGTGCTCGTCGACATCGGCTACAAGTCTGAGGGCGTGATCCCGGCCAGCGAGCTGTCGATCCGCAAGTCGGTCGACCCCAACGACGAGGTCCATCTGGAAGAGGAGGTCGACGCGATCGTCCTCACCAAGGAGGACCAGGACGGGCGGCTGATCATGTCCAAGAAGCGCGCCCGCTTCGAGAAAGCGTGGCGTCGGATCGAGAGCGCTGCCGAGTCGGGCGAGCCGGTGGAGGGCACGGTCATCGAGGTGGTCAAGGGGGGTCTCATCATCGACCTCGGCGTGCGCGGCTTTCTACCCGCGTCGCTGGTCGACATTCGCCGCGTCCCAAACCTCGACGAGTACATGGGCACCAAGATCGAGACGAAGGTGATCGAGCTCAACCGTTCGCGCAACAACGTCGTCCTGTCCCGCCGCGCGGTGCTCGAGGAGGAGCGCAAGGAGGTCCGCCAGCAGATCCTCGACCGCCTGCAGCCGGGCCTGGTCGTCGACGGGCAGATCTCCAACATCGTCGACTTCGGAGCGTTCGTCGACCTCGACGGGATCGACGGGCTGATCCACATCTCGGAGCTGTCGTGGTCGCACGTCAACCACCCGAGCGAGATCCTCACGATCGGCGACACGGTCCAGGTCAAGGTGCTCGACATCGATCGCGAGCGCCAACGGATCTCGCTCGGGCTCAAGCAGACCCAGGAGGATCCCTGGCAGCGGATCGTCGACACCTACAACGTCGGGGACGAGCTCGCCGGCAAGGTCACCAAGGTCGTCACGTTCGGCGCGTTCGTGGAGATCATGGACGGGGTCGAGGGCCTCGTCCACATCTCCGAGCTCGCGGCCCACCACGTCGAGAGCCCACGCGAGATCGTGCATCCGGGCGACGAGATCCGCGTGAAGATCCTCGAGATCGACTCCGACCGCAGGCGCCTGTCGCTGTCGGCCAAGCGCGTCGAGGACCAGATCCTGCCCGTGGCGCGCCCGAGTGAGCCGGGCCCCGACGCCACCGGCGAGCCCGGTCCCGATGCTGCGGGCGAGGCGGGCGATGAGGCCGCGGGGGAAACGGGCGACGAGGCCGCGGGCGAGGCAGGCGCCGAGCCGGTGCAGGACTCCGCCGCGATGGGTGACGGCGATGGCGACGCGGCACAGGATCCCGCCGCAGCCCCCGTTGGCGAAGTGGCCGGGGAGGCGCAGACGGCGAACGGCGAGGCGATCCAGCCGGCCGCCGACGAGCAGGATGCGGCGTCGGCCGATGCGCAGGCGCGGGGCGCCGAGGCGCCCGCCGAAGGCCGGGATGACGCGCCCGAGCTCGCGGCCGAGCCCTCCCAGCGGGACTGAGCGCGGCTGGGCGGCGCCGGGACGGTGGAACCGGCCGTGCCGTTCGTCGGACTGACCGGCGGCATGGGCGCGGGCAAGTCGACCGCGCTGGCGGCGCTCGCGCGACTGGGCGCGGCGGTGCTGTCGAGCGACGAAGTGGTGCACGATCTCTACGCCGGCGCGCAGCTGCGCGATGCGGTGGTGGCGCGCTGGGGTGCCGAGGTCGCGCCCGGCGGGGTGGTCGACCGTCGTGCGGTCGCCGAGCGCACGTTCTCGAGCGATCAGGAGCGGGAGTGGCTGGAGAGGCTCGTGTGGCCGCTGGTGGGCGCGCGCGTCGCCGCGTGGCTGGATCGGGTGCGCTCAGACACCCCGCCGCCGCGGGCCGCGGTCGTCGAGGTTCCGCTGCTGTTCGAGTCCGATATGGCCGGCCTGTACGACGCGACGCTCGCGATCGTCGCGACCGAGCCCGTGCGGCGCGAGCGCGCAGCGGCGCGCGGGCATGCGCTGGCCGACGAGCGCGCGGCGCGTCAGCTGTCCCAGACGGAGAAGGCCCGGCGCGCCACGTTCGTCGTTGCCAACGACGGCAGCGAGGAGGATCTGGAGCGCGCGCTGTCGGCGGTGCTTGACAAGGTCTCGGCATGAGACGGCGCACCGTCGCCACGATCGCGATCGTGGTATGCGCGGCCCTGCTCGTAGGGGTGATCGGCTCAGCGCTGAACCAGGCCGAGCACGAGCTGCCGCTCAGCGACGCGAGCATCATCCGCCGCCAGGCAGCCGAGAAGCGCCTCGATCCCGCGCTGATCGCCGCCGTCATCTACGCCGAGACGAAGTTCGAACCACGTCCGTCATCCGCCGGCGCTCAGGGTCTGATGCAGATCCTGCCGACGACCGCCTACTACCTCGCGCACCTCTCCGGTGGAACGCGCTTCACCGCTGCCGACCTCGCCACGCCGAGCGTGAACGTGGCCTACGGCAGCTACTACCTGAGGTACCTGCTCGACCACTACGACGGCAACGAGATGCTCGCGGTCGCTGCCTACAACGGCGGCGTGGCGAACGTCGACGCATGGGTGGCGCGGGCGAGCGCGGAGCGCACGCGCCTGACGGTGGGTGCAATCCCGTTCCCCGAGACGCGCGAATACGTGCGCCGCGTGCTCGCCGCCCAGCGCGCCTACGA
>DASPVR010000038.1:0-4207 GCA_035622255.1 Solirubrobacteraceae bacterium
GCGCACGCTGCTCGACTGCCTGCCGCTGCTGCGTGAGCGACACCGGCCCACGTTCGTCGTCGTCAACGGCGAGAACGCAGCGGGCGGACTGGGGATAACGCCGAAGATCGCCGAGCAGATGTTCGCCGCCGGCGTCGACGCGATCACGCTCGGCAACCACACCTACCATCGCCGCGAGATCTACCCGTACCTCGACAGCCATCACCAGATCCTGCGCCCGGCGAACTTCCTGCGCTCACAGCCGGGCCACGGGAGCTGCGTGGTGGAGCGCGAAGGGGTGCGCCTGGGCGTCGTCGACCTGAGCGGCAACGTCCACTTGCGCGCGGGGCGCTCGGCGTTCACCGAGGTGGAGGTGGCGCTGGACGAGCTCGGCGAGGTCGACCACGTGCTCGTGGACGTGCACGCCGAGGTCACCTCGGAGAAGGTCGCGATGGGCTGGCACCTCGACGGCCGCGTGACCGCCGTCGTGGGAACCCACACGCACGTGCCCACCGCCGACGCACGCGTGCTCCCCGGCGGCACCGCCTACATCACCGACGTCGGCATGACCGGTCCGCGCGGCGGCGTGATCGGGGTCAAGCGCGAGCAGGCGATCGAGGCCCTACGCACGCAGATGCCGGTGCGTTTCGAGACCTCCGACGAGGATCCGTGGCTGATGGGAGTGCTCATCAGCTGCTCACAGCGCCTGCGAGCGGACGCGATCGAGCAGATCCTGATGCCGGCTCCGGCGCCGGCTCCGGCGCCGTAGGAACGGCGCGCACGCCGAGCAGCGCAAGCATCGCCAGCCCGAAGAACCACGGGATGTAGAGGTAGAACCAGTGGTCGATGCACAGCTGCACGGCGATCAGGATCGCGGCGCACGCCGCCGCCAGCCCGACGAGATCCCCGCGCCGGGGGACGACCGCGAGCATGACCGCCAGCGCGATCGCGGCCCCCGCGAAGGCCGTCTGCACCCCGCGCAGGCCGCCGTACAGTCCCCACACCGAGAACGGGGAGCCGCGGTCGGCCTGATAGACGATCGTGCGCTGGATGAACGTGTGCAGCGAGTCGTGTGCGAAGGCGAGGATCGCCAGCAACGCGATCGTCGCCGCGAACGCGGTCGCGAATGCCAGCAGCTGCAGCGCGCGCCCACGACGGCTGGGCGCGAGCCTGTGCGTGGCGAGCACGGGCACGAGCGCCAGCGGCGCGAACTTGGTCATCCCCGCGAGCGCGGCGAACGCTCCCCGCGCCGGCGGCGAGGAGGCGACGAGGAGCGTCGCGAGCACGAGCACCGCGACGAGCGCGTCGTCGGAGTTGCTCTCGAGCGCATACAGAGTGAATGGGTAGGCCGCCCATGCATACGCCAGCGCGAGACCGAGCGTCGGCCCGCGCACGCGCCGACCGAGCAAGAACAGCAGCCCGATCGCGAGCAGGTCGAACACGATCGCCGCTGCGTGCGCCGCCGACAGGTCGTCCCACGTCCCGCTCCAGCCGAAGATCTGCTCGAACGGTACGTAGGCCGCGTAGTTGACCGGCCCGTAGGTGTCGCCGTGTTCGTTGTCTGACGGATATGAGCCGTACAGCGACTTGCCGTCGACGATCCGCTCGGCCCCGATGACGCCCGCATACCCGACGTCGATCACGTTTGAGTCGGTCACGTTGAGCGTGATGCGAAACGCGACCAGGAACACGAGCCCCAGCGCGAGCCACGGCGCCGGCACGAGCAGGTGCAGGCGCGGTCGCCGCCGGCCCGACCACAGCAGCGCGAGCATGCGCGCGAGCAGGTAGAGCAGCGGTGGATAGGCCAAGGGCACCGAGGCGTAGATGTCTGCGTGGTTGAAGAACGCGAGCGAGACCGAGAACGACAGCAGCGCGAGCAGGTCGAGGTGAAGCAGCGAGAAGGGCCGACGGAAGTCGACAAACGGGAGCACGAACAGCAGGCACATCGGCAGCCACACGTACAGAGAGTTGACGTGCCTGCCGAACGCGCCCGGATAGCCGCGGGCCATCGTCCACGCGACCTGAAAGCCCGTCCACTGTTCGAGCACCCGGCCCGAGGCGTCGGCGATGATGACCTGACCGATTTCCTGGCTGCCGTTGGCCGTGAAGAAGCTCACCTGCCAGCGTCCCGGGCCTTTCAGGTATGCCCCCGCATAGGAGCCGCGGTAGCCGGCGCGCACCGCGCGCATCTTCGGCAGCGCGCTCGCGATCGCGAGCACGCGATCAGACGACAGCCGCCGCCCCGCCGGCGGCCTGTTCGACGGCGCGACGGGGACCGGCGATTCCGAGGAGGAGGATGCGGCGGAGCTCGTCGTGCCGGCCGTGCCCGCCGTGCCGGCCGTGCCGGCCGTGCCCGCCGGCCGCGCGCCGTTGGAGATAGTCGCCGCGTGGGCGATGACCGTCGTTGTCCCTGGGCGCGCAGCGCGGGCGTTCGCCGGGCAGGCTGCACACGCGACCATGGCCAAGGCAAGGATCAGGCGGCCGGGCACCAGCCGAGGGTAACGACGTCCGCGCCGCGTCAGCGCAACGCGCTCTGGGCGGGACCACGCCCGAAATGCGCGAGCATGAGCGAGGCCACGTCGCTGATCGTCCACTGCGCGGGCTCGGGGTCTGGGGCCCGCACGCCGCATAGCACGAGCGCGCCGAGCGAGTCGCTGGCGTGCAGCGAGCCGTGGCTGCCGCCGCCGACGTGGGCCTGACCGCCCCAGTCGGCGAACTCGCGCCCGGGCGCGGCCGACAGCAGCACCTCGCCCGAGGTGGGGCACGTGAGCGCCGCCCACACGCGGCCGAGCGCGTCCGGGTAGTCCGGGCTGTACAGCCGCCCGTCGCGGACCTGCGCCCGGATCGACGCCAGTGCACCCTCGACATCCCAGCGCCGCCCGCGCGCATCGCCCACCGCGTCGCCCGGGGCGAAGCGCAGCTCGCCGTGGGCGCGGCTGCAGATCACACCCTCGCGCGGCAGCTCGTCGCTGTCGCGCTCCAGCCACATGACGAGCTCGATGCCGTCCACCGCCAGCGCACGTCGCGTCACCAGCGCGCGCAGCGCATCACGCTCTTCCTGACGAAGCGCGTACACCATCGCGGCGCGCTGCGAGGGGCAGACGGCGACGCGCGGTTCCTCGTCGCGCGCGCCGCGGGGCGCGCGTCCCGGGCGCAGGACGTCGAGATCGAAGAGCTCGTCCTGGAGGGAGATCATGCCCGACACCGGCGCCTGGGAGTGGTCGGCCATCGCGATCACGGCGTGCTCGCGCAGGAACTCGTCCAGGCCGCCGGCGGCATCCACGACGCGCGCCAGCTGGGCATCGGCCTGGGCGATCGACCACACCTGCGCGTCGGGGCCGTGCTTGTGCGAGTGCCAGTCGTTGTCGGG
Source organism: Solirubrobacteraceae bacterium (assembly GCA_035622255.1). GTDB lineage: Bacteria > Actinomycetota > Thermoleophilia > Solirubrobacterales > Solirubrobacteraceae > Palsa-744. Next base: position 3,350 of record DASPVR010000038.1, read on the forward strand.
GAGCGAGATGAGCAGGAAGTCGAACAGCTCATGCTCGACCATGTAGCTGGACACGCAGCCGGCGTGCTGGTCGCGCACCCCCGGCATCCCGAGCGCCCCGCGACAGCCGGTTGGCCGCGAGGCGAAGATGTCGGCGTAGAAGAGCTCCTTTGGGCCCATCACCGCGTGGCGGATCAGGGGCGCCGCCAGGCGCGTGAGCGCCGTGTCGCGCTGGGGCTCGTGGCGATGGCGTCCGCGGTAGATCAGGTAGGTGGTGCACGCGGTGCGCTCGCCGGCGTCGTCGAGCGCCTCGAACACTGTCGGCACGCTCGCGCTCAGGTGGGCGCGGTTCATGTTGTAGACGGTGTCGGTCAGCTGGCGCGCGATCCCGAAGCGCTGCGCCGCGCGCAGGCTGGAGCCGTATTCGACGTAGCGCGCCTCCTCGCGCGAGTACCAGTTCATGCCCGGGATCAGGTGGCGGTCCTGGGCCACGCCGGTCGCGATCGACGCCGCGCAGACGGGCGTGACCGACGGGAAGGCGGCGACGCACTCGGGGATGTAGCGGCCGCGCTCGATCAGCTGGGCGAGAATCGGCGCGCGCCCTTCGGCCACCGCGCGCTGCAGCATCGCCGGCGCCATCGCGTCGATCACGCACAGGACCAGCTTGGGCGCCGCCATCGCGGCTACCCGCGCAGAACGCGAAGCCCGGCGTGCTTGTCGCTGCGGCGCGCGCGCCTGCGCCAGGCGAACCAGCCGAACAGCGCCACCGCCAGGTAGCCAAGCGGATGCAGCAGCGCGACGAGCGCCGCGAGCAGCAGCGACACGGCATCCGCGTACACGGTCAGCGCCTCGCGCGCGGCGCGATCGGCCAGCCGCGAG
>DASPVR010000039.1:0-9269 GCA_035622255.1 Solirubrobacteraceae bacterium
AGCCTTCAGCAGAGTGGTTTCACGCGCGCCACTCCCCTCGGAGGGACGCCACCGGGGACCTACCAGACGACCGTAGTGCAGTACGCGTCCGGCCATTACGCCGAAGCCGAAGCGGTCGCGCACGCGCTGGGAGTGTCCGAGCTACAGCCCCTCGAACAGTCGGTCGGCTCGCTCGCGCCGGGTGCCTCGGTCGTCGTCGTGGCCGGCGCGGACAAGGCGGCCAGCGCCACCGAAGGATCGGGCGCGCCATCGTCACCGACAGAATCCTCCGCCAGCGGCGAATGATCCTGCGGCGCGACTCCATGCGGGGCGGGGCGGCGCCGTGAGCGACGAGCCGCGGGGTCGCGCGGCGCTGGAGGCCATGGGCAGCGCACGTGGCCCGGGCTGAGCGGATCGAGGGCTCGATAGTCGGCTTTCTCGACATCCCTGAGCGCTCGAGTCGACCGCGGGAGCGCGGGATCACGCACGTGATCGACCGCGGTCTCTCGGTCGCCGAGGTGGACGGCCTGCTCGAGGTCGCGGGAGCGAGCGTGGACATCGTCAAGCTCGGCTGGGGCACGGCGCTGGTGAGCGCCAACCTCAAGCCCAAGCTCGAGCGCTACGCGGCGCACGACGTGCCGGTGGTCCTCGGCGGGACGCTCACCGAGCTGGCGATCAGGCAGGGCCGCGTCGAGGGGCTGATCGCGTGGCTACGCGAGCTTCGCCTGCGCCACGTCGAGGTGTCGGACGGAACGATCGCGATCGAGCCGGAGGTCAAGAGCCATCTGATCTCCGATCTGGCGGCCAATGGCTTCACGGTCCTCGCCGAGGTCGGCAGCAAGGACGCGGACTTCATCATGGCCCCCTATGTGTGGGTCGAGCAGATCGAACGGGACCTGCAGGCGGGCGCCTGGAAGGTGATCGCCGAGGCTAGGGAGTCGGGCACGGCCGGCATCTATCGCGCCGATGGCGAGGTGCGCACGGGGCTGATCGACGAGATCGTGCACGCGATCGATGCCGACAAGCTGATCTTCGAGGCGCCGCGACGCGAGCAGCAGGTGTGGCTGCTGCATCGCTTCGGCACCGAGTGCAACCTCGGAAACATCGCGCCCGACGACGTGCTCTCGCTCGAGACCCTGCGCCTGGGGCTACGCTCGGACACCGTCGAGCGGTTCGCGCCTGGCGGCGACAGTTGAGCGACGCCGCGTCGCACCGGGTGGCGGTCGAGCTCGGTGCGCGCCGGGAGAGGCCTCTCCGCGCCCGGCCGCGCACCGATCGGCTTGCGGCGATCGTGTTCGCGCTGCTCGTCGTCGCCTGCTTCGCCGCGTTCTTCGTCACCCAGCGCCTGAAGCACTCGCCGACGGCTGTGCAGAGGTTCGAGCTGACCCCGCGCTTCGTCCCGACCGCCGGCGGCCCCCTCAGCCAGGAGCGGATCTCGTTCAAGATCGCGCGCGCCGACGAGGTGACGGTCACGATCGTCAACTCCTCCGGCGACACGGTGGCGACGCTCGTGCGCGACCACCCGGTGCCGCGCTACAAACAGGTCTCGCTGCGCTGGAACGGCCGCGAGGGCGCGGCCGTGGGCTACGCGCTCTCGCACACCCCGGACGGCACGCCGATCCTCACCGCCTTCAACCGCGGACGCCTGGCCCCCGAAGGCGAATACCGCGTGCGCGTGGCGTTACGCGCGCAGCACCGCGAGCTGCTCTCGCCGCGCACGTTCGAGCTGCAGCGCGAATGAGCGGGCCGTCCCTCCCGCCGACGGCCGCGGCGCTTCCCGGTGCGGGGGTGATCGCGGCCGCGCTGGTCGGCGCGCTGATCGTGATCGGGCTGCTGTCGGCGCTGCTCGTAGCGCGCCCGAACGCGCTCCCGCTGGCAGCGCTCGCAGCGCTGCCATTTCGCCTGCCGATCTCCGCGCAGGGGCGGACGGTCAACCTGCTGATTCCGCTCTATCTCGTCGTCGCGGCGGCCGTCGTCTCCCTGCTGTGGCGGCGCGCGGCCGGCGAGCGCGTCCACGCTCTCGCCGCGTCGGTGGCCGGCGATGGCGGGCCCGGGGCGGGGCTGGGGCTGGGCAGGTGGAGGGGGTGGCTGTCGGGGCGCGGCCTGCGCGTGCTGCTGCTTGGCGTGATCGCGCTGTATGTGCTGCAAGCGGCCTACTCCGATGACCGCGCCAAGGCCGCTGAGAACGTCGCCTTCTTCTACGTGCCGTTCGCGCTGCTGTTCCTGATGCTGTGCGAGGTTCGCTTCACGCGGCGGCTGGTGCTGGCATGCCTGGGCGTGGTGGCCGGGCTGGCGGTCGTGTTCGCCGGGGTTGGCTTCGTCGAGTACTACCGCAAGACGCTTTTTTTGAACCCGAAGGTCGTGGCGGCCAACCAGTTCGACAACTACTTCCGGGTCAACTCGGTCTTCTTCGATCCAAGCATCTACGGCCGCTTCCTCGCGCTCGTGATCATCGCGCTCGCGGCCGCGATGCTGTGGAGCGCGCGCCGGCGCGACGTAGCGGTGGCCGCCGCGCTGATCGCGTGGCTGATGGCCGGGCTGGTGACGAGCTTCTCGCAGTCGTCGATCGCGGCGCTGCTGCTTGGCCTGGCAGTGCTCGCCGCCTACCGCTGGGACGTGCGCGCGACGCTCTACATCGCGGTCGCGCTCGTCGCGATCGCGGTGGTCGTCCTGCTCGCCGCGCCGTCGAGCCTGCACTTCGGCCTGAACGGCTCGGGCGGCTCCACGAACAACGCCACGAACGGTCGCGCGAGCCTGATCTCGGGCGGCCTGGACCTGTTCGCGGCGCGACCGCTGCAGGGCTACGGGTCGGGCTCGTTCGAAAGCGAGTACCGCCGTCACCGTCAGACGAGCGCCGAGAACGCCACGACGGCCTCGCACACGATTCCGATCACGATCGCCGCCGAGCAGGGTGTGATCGGCCTGGCCCTTTATGCGGCGCTGCTCGTGGTCGCGTTCGCGGTGCTGTTCGCCGGCGCGGGCCGCTCGCCCCCGCGCATCGCGGTGGCGGCCTGCTTCGCCGCGCTCGTGCTGCACACGTGGACGTACGCCGACTTCCTCGAGGACCCGATCACGTGGACGCTGCTGGGCATCGGGGTCGCGCTCGCGCGTGGCGCCGGCGCGCTCGAGGACGTCACGGACGGCCGCGCGGCGCTCACGGGCGCCGGGCTCGGGCCGGCGTTGCAGGGCTCGGCGCCCGGCGAGCCCGCGAGTAGCGTCTGAGCCCGTGCTCGCCTACCTGAAGCGGCTGGTCAGGACCGGCGCCGCCTACCAGTTCGGCGACATCCTCGCCAAGGGCTTCGCGCTCGTCACGATCCCGCTCTACACGCGCCACGTCACGCAGGCCGGCTACGGCGCGGCCAACTCGCTGCTCACGGCCGTGATCCTCGCGAGCATCCTGCTGCGGCTCGGCGTCGGCGAGGCGTTCATCCGCTTCTACTACGAGGACGAGGACGACGCGCGCAGGACACGCATCGCGCGCACCGCCACGGCGACCGTCGCCTGGACGACGACGCTCGCGGTGATCGTGGCGATCCCGCTCGCCGGGCCGCTGTCGCGCCTCATCCTCGGCTTCGAGGACCCCCTGCTCATGGACTGCGCGATCCTCGGGCTGTGGGCCTTCACGAACCTCGAGATGGCCTACGCGCAGCTGCGCGTGGACGAGCGCACGCGCGCCTACGTATGGGCGTCCGGCGCGAACGTCGCGATGACGGTCACGTTCACGGTCGCGCTCGTCGTGTTCGCCGACCAGGGAGCGCGCGGGCTGCTGCTCGGCAACTTCGGCGCCTCGGCGCTCGTCGTGCTCGGCCTGTGGTGGCTGCTGCGCCGCCGCGTGTCGTTCCGGGTGCGCGTCGGCGACCTGCGCGCGATGCTGCACTTCGGGCTGCCGACCGTGCCGGCCGACGCCAGCGTGTATGCGCTGCAGGTCGTCGACCGCTTCTATCTGTTCCGTGTGTACTCGCACTCGGCGGCGGGCGACTACGCGGTCGCGATCCAGTTCGCGACGGTCGTGTTCGTAGTTGTGCGCGGGTTTCAGTATGCATGGCCGCCGCTGGCCTACTCGATCGACTCCGATGCCCAGGCCTCGCGGCTGTATGCGCTCGTGACCACCTACTTCGTGCTCGCCACCGGCGCGGTCGTCGTCGCCGTCGCGCTGCTCGCGCGCTGGATCGTGCGCCTGCTCGCCGCGCCGCAGTACTTCGGCGCCCACGCCGCGTTGCCGTGGCTGGCGCTGGGCTGGACGCTCTTCGGGCTCTACCAGGTGATGATCGTGATCACCGGCCGCGCCCGCGCGACGTCGCGAAACCTCCCGGCGGCGCTCGCCGGGCTGGTGGTGAACGTCGCGCTGCTGCTCTGGCTCGTGCCCGCCGGCGGCCTGAACCTGGGCATCGCCGGCGCGGGCATCGCGCTGTGTGGCGCCTACGTCGCGATGCTTGCGATCATGCACCTGCTCACGCGGCGGCTGCTTCCCGTCGCGTTTCAGTGGCGCCGCCTGGCGCAGCTGGCGGCGATCCTCGCCGGTGTGGCCGTGAGCGGCGAGCTGCTGCTGCCGACGGCGGGCTTCGCCGGCCTGGTGCTGCGCGTGCTCTGGCTGGCGCTCTTTCCCACGCTGCTGCTCGCCACCCGCTTCTTCAGGCCCCACGAGCGCGCCCAGGCGCGCGCCCTCGTGGCCGACGCCCGCCAGCGGGTCGCGGCCTTCCGCGCCCACCACGGCGACGTCGAGGCCTACGCCGAGGAACCACTGCGCGACCTGTAGCGCGTCACTCGACTGTGGCCGGTGGCAGCGCACGGTTGTATGCGTCGGCCGCCTCGCGCAGCCCCTCGCCGTGCTCGGGGCGAAGCGTGGCGGTCACGTGGCGCCAGTAGCGGCGCGCCGAGTGTCCTGGGAGCGCGAGGGCCGCGAGGGCGCGGAGCCCGTAGGACCAGGCGGTAAGCCAGCGGACGGCGCGCGCCGCGCCGGGCGAGTGGTGCTTTCGCATGTAGAGGTCGCGGTTGCGCGCGAGCTCGACGATCCGCCGCTCGGGCACTGCGCCGGTCGCGAGCTGCTCGTGGTGCACGGCGCGGGCTCCGGGTACGTAGAGGCTGTGCCAGCCTGCGTCGCGCAGGCGCCTGGCGAAGTCCACCTCGTCTGAGTAGACGAAGAAGTCGCCGTCCAGATAGCCCACCGCTGCGGCCGCCTCGCCCCGCACGAGCAGCGCGGAGGACTGGCACCAGTCGACCTCGCGCGTTTGCCGTCCCTTGCTCTGGACGGTGACCAGCCGATGCAGCAAGAGCGCGCCCGCGAGCGCGGTGAGCGGCGTGGGAAAGCGCCACGCGCACGCCTGCGGGGCGCCGTCGGGCGAGAGCAGCTGCGCGCCGGCGCACGCCGCGCGCGCGTGGCCCTCGAGCGCCCGCCAGAGCGCGAGCGAGGCGCCCGGCTTCAGCTCCGAGTCCTCGTTGAGCAGCAGCGCGTAGCGCCCGCGCGCGCGCCGCAGGAGCTCTGAGTCGTTGAGCGCCTTGCCGCGGCGCTCGCGCAGCGCTATCACGTCATCGACCGCATCGTGGGCACGGGCCGCCTCCGCCGAGCCGTCGCGCGAGCCGTTGTCGAGTACGAGCACCTCGCAGGCGAACGGCAGCGCGGCGCGCTCGCGGGCGATCGCGTCCAGCCCGCTCACCAGCAGATCGCGCTGGGAGGTGTTGACCACGCAGTAGCTCACCTCGACCGCATCACGCACGCGCCTATTGTGCTTGGCCGTGCGCGTCCACGTCGTCGACCCCTCGGCCTACACGCCGCCCTACGACCACGCCCTCTGCCGCGCCCTCGGCGCCGCCGGCGCGGACGTGACGCTCTACACCAGCCGCTTCGCCCACGGCTCGCTCGCGCCCGCCGAACACTACGAGCGGCGCGAGCTCTTCTACCGCGCGGCCGGCGCCGTGCACGGCGCCGGTGCCCGCCGGGCGGTCAAGCTGGCCGAGCACGTGCCCGCGATGCTGCGCTACCGCCGCGCCGCGCGCGCGGCCGACGTCGTCCACTTCCAGTGGCTACCCGTGCAGGCGCTGGACGTCCACCTGCTGCCCGACCGACGCACGCTGCGAGGGTCTCGCCGGCCGCTCGTGCTGACCGCCCACGACGTGCTCCCGCGCGAGCCCGCGCGGGGCCAGCGGGCCGCCCAGCAACGGCTGTACGAGCGCGTGGACGCGCTCATCGTGCACACCGAGCGTGGCCGCGCGCGCCTGGTGACCGAGCTCGGCGTCCAGCCCGGGCGCGTGCACGTGATCCCCCACGGCGTGCTGCGCCCGTGGGAGGGACAGCCGCCCCAAGCACTGCCCGCCGAGCTGCGCGAGGTCGACGGGCCGGTCGTGCTGTTCTTCGGCCTGCTGCGCCCCTACAAGGGCCTCGACGTGCTGCTCGGGGCCTGGCGCGAGCTGCACGGCGCAGAGCTGTGGATCGTGGGCATGCCGCGCATGGACCTGGGCGCGCTCCACGCCGCCGCGCCTGCCGGCGTTCGCTGGCTGGAGCGCTTTGTCTCCGACGGCGAGCTGCTCGCGCTCATGCGTCGCGCGAGCCTGGTTGTGCTCCCCTATCGCGAGATCGAGCAGTCCGGCGTCGCCTTCACGGCCATCGGCGCAGGCGTCCCGCTGCTGCTCAGCGACGTCGGCGGCTTCCCGGAGCTCGCCGCGAGCGGCGTCGCGCGCACCTTCCGTACCGGCGACCCGGCCTCGCTGCACGCCGCGCTCACCGAGCTGCTTGCGAGCCCCGCCGAGCTCGTCGCGCTGGCGGCACGCGCCAGCGCCGCGGCCGCGCAGGACTACTCGTGGGCGCGGATAGCCGATCAGACGCTCGCGCTGTATGCGCAGGTGCTCGGTCGCTAGTCGCCCCAGAAGTCGCGCAGCAGCTCGCCGTCGCTGTCGTAGTGGGGCCCGAACACGAGCACGGTCATACCGTCGGGACCCGCCTCGAAGCCGCGCGCGACGCTCGGCGCGAGGCGGATTGCATCGAGCTCTGAGATCTCGACGATGTCGTTGTCCAGACGCACGCGCCCGCCGCCGGCGAGCACGACCGCGATCTCCTCGGCCTGCTGATGGCGATGTCCGAAGGCCTGGCGTTTTTCGGGGGCGAGCACGTGGAACGCCAGGCCGGTGCTCTGCGCGCCGAGCTCCTCGCGCGGGAAGTGCGCCTCGCCCACATCCGACAGCCCGAAGCCCGGCGCTTTGTCCTCGGTGTCGCGCAGGTTCTTGATCGTGTAGCTCATCTGGGCGCAGGCTAGCGCTTGCCAGGCATGCGCCACCCGGTGGCCGATCGGCGATGGCCGGCGCGGCCGGCCGGCTCGCTCGCCGTCCGCCACAATCTTGGCGCGTGCCCGCGGTCGCGATCATCTTCTGGCTCTGCGTGGCGCTGATCGTCTGGACCCAGCTCGGCTACGCGCTCGCGCTGGCCCTGATCGCGCAGGTGCGCGCGCGCCGTGCGGGCCCGCCACGGCGACGCCACGAGCCCGAGCCGAGCGTGTCGCTCATCATCGCTGCCCACGACGAGGAGGACGTGATCGCCGGAAAGGTCGCCGACGCGCTCGCCCAGCGCTACCCACGCGGGCGGATCGAGGTGATCGTCGCGTGCGACGGCTGCACCGACGAGACCGCGCGGCGCGCCCGCGCCGCGGGCGCCGACGTCGTCCTCGAGCTTGCGCGCGGGGGCAAGATCCGCGCCCAGGATGCCGCCGTCGAGGTCGCACGCGGCGACCTCGTCGCGTTCTCGGACGCCAACGCGCGCTGGGAGCCCGACGCGCTGGCGGCGCTCGTCGCCGCCTTCGACGATCCCCGGGTCGGTTACGCCTGCGGGCAGGTGCGCTTCGTCCAGGCTGCCGCGGGCGCCCACGCCGACAACCAGGAGGGCGTCTACTGGCGCTATGAGATGGCCGTGCGCGCGCTCGAGTCGCGACTGTCGTCGGTCACCGCCGGCAACGGCGCGATCTACGCGACCCGCCGGGCCGACTACGTCGTTGTCGACCCGATCATGGGCCACGACCTCTCGTTCCCGTTCAAGATGGTCAAGCGCGGCCGGCGCGCAGTCTATGTCGCGGGCGCGCGAGCGAGCGAGAAGATGGTGCCCTCGCTGCTGGGAGAGTTTGCGCGCAAGCGGCGGATGATGAGTCACACGTGGCCGATCCTCCTGCGCGGGGGTATGCTCTCGCCGCGCGGCTATCCGCCAGGCTATGCCGCGATGATCTTCTCGCACCGGCTGCTCCGCTACTGCACGCCCGCGCTGCACGTGCTCGCGCTCGCCTGCAACGTCGCCCTCGTGGCAACCGGCCAGGGCATCGTCTACGTCGTCACGCTCGCGCTGCAGCTGGCGCTGCTCGCCGCGGCGCTGCTCGCCGGCCTGCTCCCGGCCCGCCCGCTGCTGGTCGCGCGCTACTACGTGCTCACGACCGCCTCGCCGGCGGCCGGCCTGTGGGACTGGCTGCGACACGGCACCGCCGCCGCGTGGGAGGCGACCCAGGGCACGCGATGATACGTCGCGGGCTCGACATCGCCGTATCCGGCGTGCTGCTAGTGCTCAGCGCTCCGGTCACGGCGCTGGCGATGATCGCCATCCGCCTCGAGTCGCCCGGCCCGGTTATCTACCGCCAGAGACGCATCGGGCGTCACGGCGTCCCCTTCGACGTGCTCAAGCTGCGCACCATGGTCGATGGCGCCGAGCACATCGGCGCCGGGCTGGCGGTCAACGAGAACGACTCACGCATCACGCGCGCCGGCGCGCTGCTGCGGCGCACGTCGCTCGACGAGCTGCCCAACCTGCTCAACGTGCTGCGCGGCGAGATGTCGCTGATCGGCCCGCGCCCGACGATCCCGGTGCAGGTAGCGAGCTACACCGAGCGCCAGCGCGGGCGCTTGGCGGTCAAGCCCGGCATCACCGGCTGGGCACAGGTCAACGGGCGCGCCTCGCTGCCCTGGTCTGAGCGCATCGAGCTCGATCTCTACTACATCGAGCACCGCTCGCTGGCGCTCGACCTGCAGATCCTGCTGCGCACGCCCGCGATGGTCCTCGCCGGCGCCGGCCTGTACAAGGGCGGCTCGGGCGGCTGGGAGGGTCAGCTTTGAGCCCGCCAGCCGTGCTGCTCACGGGCGCGGGCAAGCGCTATGACATCGTCTCCTGCTTCGCCCGGCTGACCAAGACGGTCGTCGCCGACCCCAACCCGCTCGCCCCCGCCCAGTACGCCGCCCACGTGCGCGCCGCCCCCCCGCTCGTCGACGACCCCGACTACGTGCCCGCGCTGGCGCGCCTGTGCGAAGAGCACGGCGTCGGCGCCGTG
>DASPVR010000040.1:0-4092 GCA_035622255.1 Solirubrobacteraceae bacterium
GAGGAGGGGCTCAGCGCGGCGGACCTACGGGCGGAGGTGGAGGCGGTGGCTCGCGCGGCCGAGCACGCGGGGGTGGAGGTGATAGCGGGAGACACGAAGGTCGTCGAGCACGGTCACGCCGACGGGATGTACATCTGCACGACGGGCGTGGGACGCATCGACCGGCGGGCCCGGCTCTCCACACGGGCGCTGGCGGCAGGCGACCGCGTGCTCGTCTCCGGTCCCGTTGCAGCGCACGGGATGGCGATCATGCTTGCGCGGGGGGAGTTCGAACTCGAGGCCCCGATCGCCTCCGACACGACCTCGCTGTGGCCGGCAGTCGATGCGCTGCTGGAGGCGGGTGGACACGATGTCCACTGCATGCGCGACGCCACCCGTGGAGGCGTGGCCTCGGCGCTAAACGAGCTCGCACGCGCGTCCGGCGTGGGGGTCGTGATCCGCGAGGCCGACGTGCCGGTGGCTCCGGCTGCGGCCGCCGCCGCCGAGCTGTTGGGAATCGACCCGCTGTATGTCGCCAACGAGGGCCGACTTGTGGCATTCGTCGCCCCGGAGTCGGCGGCGCAGGCGCTTGGCGCTCTGCGGATGGTTAGCGGCTGCGAGCAGGCGGGAGACGTCGGGGAGGTCCTGGCGGAGCCGGAAGGGATGGTGCTCGTGGAGACTGGGTTCGGCGGGCGGCGCGTGCTCGACCTGCTTGCGGGCGACCCCCTGCCGAGGATCTGCTGATGCACGAGCTGGCGCTTGCCCGCGGGATCCTCGCCGCGGCCGTCGCCCACGCGGACGGGCGGCGCGTGAAGCGGGTCGACGTGACGGTTGGGGCGCTGCGTCAGGTCGTCCCGAGCTCGCTGAAGTTCCACTTCGAGATCCTCGCGCGGGAGACCACCTGCGAGCGAGCGAGGCTCGAGCAGCGACTGATTCCGGCGCAGCTGCGTTGCGCCTGCGGAAGCGAGTGGGAGCTCGTGGAGCTGGACTTCCGCTGTCCGCGGTGCGGCGCCGCCGAGACGGAGGTGGTCGGGGGCGAGGAGCTGCGAGTGGAGGAGATCGAGGTCGAGGAGGAGCCGTGCACGGCAGCAAGGTGAGGGTGGCGGCGGACGTGCTCGACGCGAACGCCACGATCGCCCGCGCCAACCGGGCCGACTTCGACCGCGCCGGCGTGCGGGTGGTGAATCTGATGAGCGCGCCAGGGGCGGGCAAGACCTCGTTGCTGGAACGGACGCTCGTTGCGTGCGCCGGCGCGCCCGGCGAGCAGGGCGGCAGCGAGAACGGTCGATCTGGACGGGGGAATGAGAAGGCTCTCACCGGCGTGCGCGTCGGTGTGCTGGAGGGCGACGTCCAGGGCTCGCTCGACGCGGAGCGGATCGCGGCGCTGCACGTGCCAGTCACGCAGCTCAACACCGACCCGGGCTTCGGCGGTGAGTGCCATCTGGACGCCAACATGGTGCGCTCAGCGCTGCCCGCGGTTGCACTCGGCGAGATCGATTTGCTCGTAATCGAGAACGTCGGCAACCTCGTCTGCCCGGCGGAGTTCCGGGTGGGCGAGGACGCTCGTGCGATGGTCGCGGCGGTGACGGAGGGCGAGGACAAGCCGCTGAAGTACCCGCTCATGTTCCGCACGTGCGAGCTTGTGGTGATCAACAAGCTCGACCTCCTGTCCTATCTCGACTTCTCTTTGGAGGTGTTCCTCGGCAATCTCGACCGCGTCAACCCCGGCGTGCGGCACATGCTCGTGAGCGCCCGTAGCGGGGAGGGGGTGAGCGCCTTCGGCGAGTGGCTTGCGGCCGTGGCCGCGGGAGCACCAGCGTGAGCCCCCCGCCGGGGCGCTGCGCGCGAATACGCGTGAGCGTGGATGGGGTCGTGCAGGGGGTCGGCTTCCGTCCGTTCGTCCACCGTCTGGCGCGCGAGCATCAGCTGTCCGGGTGGGTGCGAAACGGCGCGCGCGGCGTGGTGCTCGAGGCCGAGGGCGACGCGAGCGCGCTCGAGCGCTTCCTCGGGCAGCTCGCCGAGGATCCGCCGCCGCTGGCCAGCGTGGAGGGCATGCGCACCGTGTCGCTCGCGGCCATCGGGGAGCGCGGCTTCAGGATCCTTGCCAGCGACAGTCACGACCCCGACGCGGAAGCGGATGTGGACGCGCCGCAGCGCGCCCCGATCTCACCGGACATTGCCCCGTGCGGCGAGTGCCTACGGGAGATGCTCGATCCGTGCGACCGCCGATACCGCTACCCGTTCATCAACTGCACCGACTGCGGCCCGCGATTCACGATCATCCGCGCCACCCCCTACGATCGCCCGTCCACGACGATGGCTGCGTTCGCCATGTGCGAGACCTGCCGGTCGGAGTACGAGGACCCCGACAGCCGCCGCTTCCACGCCCAGCCGAACGCGTGCCCGCAGTGCGGCCCGACGCTGCGCCTGCTCGCCGGCGCGGGCGCCGGCACGAGGCCCGCCGGCATGCGCGCTGCCAGGTTGCTCGCCGATGCCCCGCTTGCGGGCGCGGCAGCCGCGCTCGCAAGCGGGATGATCGTGGCGGTGAAGGGCGCGGGCGGCTATCACCTCGCGTGCCGCGCGGACGATGAACGCGCGGTGCTCGAGCTGCGCCGGCGCAAGGGCCGCGAGCAGAGGCCCTTCGCGGTGATGGCACCGGATGCTCGCACGCTGCACCGGCTGGTCGAGATCTCTCCCGCGCAGGCAGCGCTCGCGAGCGCACCCGAGCGCCCGATCGTGATCGCCTGCCGGCGTCGCATGGCGCCCGTCGCCGATGCGGTGGCCCCTGGCCTGCGGGACCTCGGCGTGATGCTGCCCTCCACCCCACTGCATCACCTGCTCCTGCACGACCTCGGCACCGCGCTCGTTATGACCAGCGGCAACCCAAGCGGCGAGCCGATCGTGTGCGACGACGAGCAAGCGCTCGTCTGGCTGGCCCCGATTGCCGATCTGCTGCTCGTCCACGATCGCGCCATCCACGTCCGCGTCGACGACTCGGTGGTGCGCGTGCTGGACCAGCCGCCGCTGGAACGCACGGACGCGCCGAAGGACGCCCGGGCGCCAGCGGGCGCCCCGGCTTCGGTGGGCGGCCGGAGGTCGACGGGCGTCCCGGCTGGGGCGCTGATGATAAGGCGCTCGCGGGGCCACGCGCCGAGGAGCATCGCGCTCCCCGTCGCCACACGGCCGCTGCTGGCCTGCGGCGCCGAGCTGAAGAGCACCTTCTGCCTGGCCCGCGACTCGCGTGGGTGGGTGGGGCCGCACGTGGGAGATCTGGGCAGCTGGGAGACGCTCCGCTCGTTCGACGAGGGTGTGGCGCACTTCGAAGCGCTGTTCGGAGTAGAGCCGGCGGTGGTCGCGCATGACCTGCACCCCGACTACATCTCGAGCACCTACGCTCGCGGGCGCGAGGGCGTCGAGCTGATCGCGGTGCAGCACCACCACGCGCACTTCGCGGCGGTGCTCGCCGAGCATGGATGTGTCGGTCCGGCCGTGGGCGCGATCTACGACGGCGCGGGGCTCGGGAGCGACGGGACGGTGTGGGGCGGGGAGCTGCTGGCGGGGGATCTCGCTCAGGTACGGCGCGTCGGCCACCTGCAGCCTGTGCGCCTGCCCGGCGGGGACGCAGCCGCACGACAACCGTGGCGGATGGCGTGCTCGTGGCTCGCGGCCGCGCATGGCGGGCACGCTCCGCGGCCGAAGTCGATCGGGGCGGCGATCGACCGCTCTCGCTGGGAGCAGGTCGCCGAGCTCATCCGCACGGGGGTTGCCTCGCCGGTAACGACGAGCATGGGGCGCCTGTTCGACGCAGTGGCCGCGCTCTGCGCAATCCGCATGAGCGCGCGCGACGAGGGGCTCGCGGCGATGGAGCTGGAAGCCGCGGCTGACCCCGCTGAGCGCAGCGCCTACCCGCTGCGTGTGTGTGACGGTGAGCTGCTAGGACTCGACGCGCGCGAGACCGTGCGGACGATCGCAAACGAGCTGGAGCGCGGCGTCTCGCCGCGGCTGGTGAGTGCCCGCTTCCACAACGGCGTGGCGCGCGCAACGGTCAACGCGCTCGAGACGCTTGCAGAGCGAGAGGGGGTCGGCGTAGTCGTGCTCTCCGGAGGCGTGTTC
>DASPVR010000041.1:0-4230 GCA_035622255.1 Solirubrobacteraceae bacterium
CAGCGACACCTGGTCGCCGCTCGAGTCGCTCACGCTCCAGAGCTCGTCGAGCGCGACGAGCGAGGAGTGCGAGATCGCCAGCAGCGAGTCGTTGAGCTCGTCGACCGAGATCTGCAGCTCGCCCGCCAGCTCCTCGTCGGAGGGCGCGCGCTGGAGCGTGTGCTCGAGCTTGGCGTGGGCCCGCTCGACCTCGCGCGCGCGGGCGCGCACGCTGCGCGGCACCCAGTCCATCGAGCGCAGTTCGTCGATGATCGCGCCCTTGATGCGCATGATCGCGTACGTCTCGAACTTGATGTCGCGCGAGAGGTCGAAGCGCTCGATCGCCGAGATCAGACCGACGAGGCCGTAGGAGATGAGATCGGCTTCCTCCACGTGCGGCGGCAGCCCCGCCGCGGTGCGCCCCGCGACGTACTTGACGAGCGGCGAGTAGGCGATCACGAGGCGCTCGCGCACGCGGCTGTCGCCGTCGGCCTTGTAGCGCCGCCAGAGTTCGCGCAGCTCGATCGGTTTGACGTTTGTCTCCAGGATGACGTGCCCCGTTCAGGCGCGAGGGTGGCTACGCGCGTAGGCCTTCCTCAACCGAGCTGACTCTACCCGAGTGTAAATCTGGGTGCTCGAGACGCTCGCATGTCCCAAAAGCTCCTGAATGCTCCGCAGATCGGCGCCTCCGTTGAGCAGATGCGTGGCGAAGCTGTGGCGCAGGCCGTGGGGCGTGCACGCCCCCGCCGATACCCGCCCGGCCCACGTCTTAAGCCTCCTGCGGACATCGCTCGTGCCGAGCGGCCGCCCGCTCTTGCTCAAAAAGAGAGCCTCCTCGCCGCGCTCGCCCCGCGCCCCGCGCACCGCCGCCAGCGCCGGCCGGCCGCGCTCGAGATACAGCCTCACAGCCGCGAGCGCGTGCTCGCCCACGGGCACGAAGCGCGTCTTCTGACCCTTGCCCTCGACGCGGACCTGCTCGCCGTCGTGGTCGACATCGGCGCGCCGTAGCGACACGAGCTCCTCGGCGCGCAAGCCGCACGAGTAGGCGAGCTCCAGCAGCGCGCGATCGCGCATCGCCAGCGGCCCGCTCGCCGGAATCGCGTCGAGCAGGCGCGCGACCTCGCGCGCACTGAGCACGCGCGGGAGGCGCGACGGCTGGCGCGGGCTCGACACGAGGTCGGCCGGGTTTTCGGCTATCCGGCCGTGCTCGCGCTGGCTCTCGAACAGCGCGCGCAGCGCCGCCAGCTTGCGCGCGGTTGTTGCCGGCGCCGCGCCCCGCGCCGACAGCTCGGCGATGAAGCGGCGCACGCTTCTCGCGTCCGCGTCGCGCGGACCTTCGCCGCGCTCGCCGGCCCAGCGGGCGAACTGCTCGCCGTCGACCCCGTAGGCGCGCCGGGTCCGGGTCGCCGCGTCGCGCCCGCGCAGGTCCTCAGCGAGCAGCTCGAGCGCCGCCCTCCAGGCGCTAGCCACCGGCGCCGCGGGCCGCTGGCCGGGCACTGGCTCGATGGCGGACATGACCGCTCCTAGTTCGCCGCGCCGGCCGTCCTGCCCTGCCGGCGCACAGACGCTGCCCGCGTCAGCACGAGCGCGCTCACGCCACCGGCAGCGGCTCGCCCACGCTCGCCGGGCGACGGCTCGGCGCGCGCTCGCGCAGGCGCACGCGCAGCCCGTAGGGGATCATCGTGAACGCGAAGCGCTCGTCAGGTGCATGACGCTCGTCAGGCTCGATCTCGAAGTTGCGCGCGATCATCGACATCGCACACTTCGACTCCAGGAACGCCAGGTTGCGGCCCGGGCAGAAGCGCGGGCCGCCGCCGAAGGCAAGGAAGTTCTTCGGGTCGCGCGTACCCTCGCCCTCGTCGTCCTCGAGCCAGCGGTCAGGGTCGAACTCCTCGGGCTGCCCGAAGCCACCCGAGCGCTTGCTCGCGCGGCGCGTGAGCAGCAGCATGCGCGTGCCGGCCGGGATGAGCGTGTCGCAGATCGTCGTGTCGTGCAGCGGCTCCAGCCCCATCATCGGTGCCACCGGCTTCAGCCGCATCGACTCGCGTAGGACCGCCTCGCCGTAGCGCAGCTGCTCGATCGTCTCATACGCGTCCGGATAGCGCCCCTCGCCGAGCACCTCGCGCGCCTCGATCGCCCACCGCTCCTGGATCTCCGGCAGCGCACCGAGCGCCCACGTCGTCCACGCCATGGTGTGTGCGGTCGTGTCCTCGCCGGCGAGCAGCAGCGTGAACGTGTTCCCGATGATCTCCTCGTCGCTGAACTTCCCGTCGAGCTCCTGCGCGACGAGCATGCTCTCGAGGAAGTTCTCCGGTTGCTCGCGCAGCTCCGGTCGCCGCGCAATGCGCTCGCGTGCCTGCGCGATGAAACCCTCGACCGCGCGGTGAATCTCGGCGAGCGAGCGATCGTAGGCGCGGTCGGCCGGCAGACGCACCCAGCGCCAGTACGGCACAGGCTTGACCAGGCGCCTGCCGCTCGTCTCGAACACGCGCTGGATGTGTCGCTGCAGCTCGCCGTCGCCCCGCTGCAGCGTGTTCAGGTCGTGCCCGAACGCGAGCGCCGAGGTCACATCGACCGTGAACGAGGTCAGCAGCGCGGTGATGTCCAGCGACTCGCCGCCACCGCCGTGCACCTCCTCGCGCAGCCTCCCGTGGAGCCGCCCGGTGGCCGTGCGCACAACGTGGAAGTAGCGCTGCAGGTGGTTGGAGTTCAGCGCCGTGACGACCAGGCGTCGCGAGCGCCGCCAATCGTCCCCCTCGGCGTCGAACACCCCGGCGAAGCCGGTCCCGGCGTAGTCTTCTCCGATCTCCGACCAGCGTCGAAAACCGTCCGGGCGATCGCGCACGCACGCGCCGATCGCCTCGACGTCGTCGATCACGACGACGCGCCGCGGGCCGAGGTCGAAGCGGAAGATCGGACCGTAGCTCTCCGCCCACCGCTCGGCGGTGCTGTGAAGCTTGGAGATGCGCAGCTGGTGCGCGTTCCCAAGCGCCGGGAGCCCGGGCGGGCTCGGCAGGTCGGCGATCGTGCGCGTCATCTAGACCGTCGTCTCACACCATACCCGAGCGGCGTGTCAGCGCGCCACGGCGCCCTCGGCCGCGCTGCCGACGAGCCTCGCGTACTTGGCGATCGCCACCTCCACGTGCCCGTCGGCGCGCGCCGGGGGCTCGTACTCGCTCACGCGCACGGCGATCTCCTGCTCGCTGAGCGCCGCGTCGATCCGCCGCGCATCCACGTCGATCTCGATCTCGTCGCCGTCACGCACGGCCGCAATCGGACCGCCGCGGGCGGCCTCCGGTGCGATGTGGGCGGCCATGAACCCGTGCGTGGCCCCCGAGAAGCGCCCGTCGGTGATCAGCGCGACGGTCTCCCCCAGACCCTCGCCGACGAGCGCCGCAGTCACGGCGAGCATCTCGCGCATCCCCGGACCGCCGGCCGGCCCCTCGTTGCGAATCACGATCACGTCGCCCTCTGCGATCTCGTGCGCGAGCACGGCCGCCATCGCGGGCTCCTCCCCATCGAACACGCGCGCCGGGCCGACGTGACGGCGCCGCTCGTGGCCGGCGAGCTTGACCACGCAGCCGTCGGGCGCGAGGTTGCCGTGCAGGATCGCGAAGCCGCCGGTGCGCTTCAGCGGCTCGCTGAGCGGGCGCACGACGCGCTGCCCCTCGGTCTCACGCGCCTGCGCACCGTGCTCGCCGATCGTGCGGCCCGTGACGGTGAGCGCGTCTGCGTTGAGCACGCCGGCTTCGTCCAGGCGCCGGATCACGAGCGGGACGCCCCCGGCCTCATACAGGTCGGTCGCCACATACTGCCCGCCGGGCTGCAGGTCGCACAGCAGCGGCGTGCGCTCGGAGATGCGGTCGAACTCGTCGATCTGGAGCGCCACCCCCATTTCGCGCGCCACCGCCAGCAGGTGCAGCACGCCGTTGGTGGAGCCGCCGCTCATCGCCACCGCCGCGATCGCGTTTTCGAGCGCCGGCTTGACGATGATCTCGCTCGGACGGCGCCCTGCGGCGAGCACCTCCATGACCAGCTCGCCGCACTCGCGCGCGACCTCCAGCTTGCGCCCGTCCTCGGCGGGCACCATCGCTGAGCCCGCGGGCGAGATCCCGAGCACCTCGAAGGCCATCGCCATCGTGTTGGCCGTGAACTGCCCGCCGCACGCGCCCATCCCCGGTGACGCCGCCTCCTCGAGCTCGTGCAGCTGCGCCTCGCTGATCGTCCCCGACGCATACGCGCCGACGGCCT
>DASPVR010000042.1:0-5773 GCA_035622255.1 Solirubrobacteraceae bacterium
GAGCCGTCGTCGCTTGCCACCCGGGCGCCTCGCAGCAGTCCCGCGCCGGCCGCGCGGTCGCGGTCGCGAAAGCCGAGTAGGACCGTCGCGCGGCGGGCTGCGGGCACTTCTTCCGAGCGACGCCCGGGCAGGGCATAGAGACCCTCGAGCGCGTCCTGGAGGATCGCCAGCGGGGCGATGCCCACCCCGCCGCCCACGAGCAGCGCGCGCTGCCCCGCCGCGGGCGGCTCAAACCCACGCCCCAGCGGTCCGAGCGTCCACACGCCGTCGCCCGCCGACAGCTCGCACAGGCGCCGGGTCCCCGGCCCGACGTCCTCGAGCAGGTAGTGCGCCTCCCCGGCGCTCACGCGCGCGACCGAGAAGGCACGAGCCAGGTGGGGACGCTCATCCTCGCCCGCCCCCCAGCGGTCGACCGCGGCGAGCATCGAGAACTGGCCGGGCGCCGGCGCCGGCCCGTCAGGGTCTGCGAGCTTCAGCACGCGGTAGGCGCCGAGCGCCTCGTTGGCGCTCACGCGCACGCGACGGCGCTCGGGCGGCGCGAGCGTTCGCCTCGGGTCCGCCGACCCCCGCTCTGGGGCCTGCGCGCGCCCGCTCACGCCACCACGGCCTCATCGCCGTCGCCGCCGGCCGTCAGGGGGGCCGCGCGCTGGCCGTGCAGCTCCTGTAGGCACAGCACCGCTGGCGCCCCGCCCGTCCGCGCGCCGGCGATCGCGCGCGCGGCGCTCACCCCGGCTGCGAGCGTGGTCACGCATGGAATACCGTGGGAGACGGCCGCCCGGCGAATCTCGCGCCCGTCGGCACGAGCGCCCGAGCCGGTCGGTGTGTTGACGACGAGGTCCACGTCCCCGCGATCGATCCAGTCGACGACGTGCGGGGATCCCTCACCGATCTTGTTCAGGCGCGTGACCGGGATGCCCATGCGCGTGATCGCGAGCGCGGTGCCGCGCGTGGCGACGATCTCAAATCCGTTGTCGTGCAGGATCTGGGCGATGGCGAAGGCGCCCGACTTGTCGGCGTCGGTGACGCTTATGAAGGCCGTTCCCCCGGTGGGCAGCGGCACGCCGGCGGCGGCCTGCGCCTTGGCGAAGGCGGTCGGGAAGTCGCGCGCGATGCCCATCACCTCGCCGGTCGAGCGCATCTCGGGTCCGAGCAGCGCGTCGGAGCCCTCGAAGCGGTCGAATGGCAGGACCGCCTCCTTGATCGAGACGTGCTTGCCGTAGCCGATCCCCTGCTCACCGGCGGGCAGGTCGAGCTCGGCGATTCGCTCGCCGAGCACGATCCGGCAGGCAAGCTTTGCGAGCGGCACGCCGACCGCCTTGGACACGAAGGGCACCGTGCGCGATGCGCGCGGGTTGGCCTCGATCACGTACAGCTCCCCGGCGTGGACGGCGTACTGCACGTTGAGCAGCCCCACCACCCCGATAGCTTGGGCGAGCTCGCGCGTGGCCACGCGCACCTGCTCGAGCATCTCCTCGCCAAGAGAGTGCGGTGGCAGGACGCAGGCGCTGTCGCCCGAGTGGACGCCGGCCTCCTCCACGTGCTGCATGATCCCTCCGATCCACACGTCGCGCCCGTCGCAGAGCGCGTCGACGTCCAGCTCGGTGGCGTCCTCCAGGAAGCGATCGAGGAAGATCTCCCCGTGCCCGGCCGCCTCGCGGCTGAGGTAGTCGGCTAGGCCGTCCGGCGTGTAGACGATCTCCATCGCGCGACCACCGAGGACATAGGAGGGACGCACGAGTAGGGGAAAGCCCACCCGCTCGCCCTTGGCCAGGGCGTCGGCGACCGATGTCGCGGTCGCGTACGGCGGCGCCTTGTAGCCGAGGCCCTCGAGCAGCGCGCCGAAGCGGCCCCGGTCCTCGGCCAGGTCGATCGCCTCGACGCTCGTCCCCAGCAGCGGCACCCCCGCGTCGGCCAGTCCCGCCGCGAGCTTCAGGGGTGTCTGCCCGCCGAACTGCACGACCACGCCCTCGGGGCGCTCGACCTCGACGACGCCGAGCACGTCCCCCAACGTGAGCGGCTCAAAGTAGAGGCGGTCGGAGGTGTCATAGTCGGTCGAGACCGTCTCGGGGTTGCAGTTGATCATGACCGCGTCGCGGCCGAGCTCACGCACCGTCATCGCGGCGTGCACACAGCAGTAGTCGAACTCGATGCCCTGCCCGATGCGGTTGGGCCCCGCGCCGAGGATCACGACCGACGCACGCTGACCCCGCGCCACCTCGTGGTGAGGGTGCCCGTTGGCCGGCGAGCGCTCCCAGCCGGAGTAGTAGTAGGGGGTGCGCGCGGGGAACTCGGCGGCACACGTATCCACCGAGCGAAACGCCCGCTCCCCCGCGAAGGCCGCCTGCGGGTCTTCGGCGAGCGCCTGCAGCTCGCGTAGGAACCAGGGAGCGATGCGCGTGCGCTCGTGCACTTCGGCGACCGGGACGCCGCGGCCGAGCAGCTCGAGCACCGCCTCGAAGCGATCTGGACTCGGCACAGCGAGGCCGTCCAGCAGCTCTTCGTCGCTCGCCCCGGTGAGGTCGGGCGCCTTGTCGAGCTCGCGCGAGCGCAGCGCCTTCGCGAACGCCTGGGCAAACGTGCGCCCGATCGCCATCGACTCGCCGACGGACTTCATGTGCGTCGACAGGCGCCAGTCCACGCCGGGGAACTTCTCGAACGCGAAGCGCGGCCACTTGACGACGACGTAGTCGATCGTCGGCTCGAAGCATGCCGGCGTCACCCCCGTGATGTCGTTGTCGATCTCCTCCAGGAGGTAGCCAACAGCGAGGCGCGCCGCGATCTTGGCGATCGGAAAGCCGGTGGCCTTGGAGGCCAGCGCCGACGAGCGTGAGACACGCGGGTTCATCTCGATCACGAGGATCTCCTCGGTATCGGGATTGACGGCGAACTGGACATTGGATCCGCCCGTCTCCACGCCGACCGCGCGGATCACCACGATCGCCTGGTCGCGCAGGCGCTGGTAGAGCTCGTCGGTGAGCGTCTGTTGTGGCGCGACGGTGACCGAGTCGCCCGTGTGCACCCCCATCGGGTCGACGTTCTCGATCGAGCACACGATCACCACGTTGTCGGCGCCGTCGCGCATCACCTCGAGCTCGAACTCTCCCCAGCCGAGCACCGACTGGTCGAGCAGCACCTGGTCGATCGGCGAGGCCTCGATCCCGCGCCCGGCCAGCCTGCACAGCTCGTCCTCGTCGCGCGCGATCCCCCCTCCGCGCCCACCGAGCGTAAACGCCGGACGCACGATGCACGGCAGGCCGACCCCCTCTCCCCCGCCGGCGCCGAGCGCCTCGAGGGCCTGCTCGACGGTGGTGGCGATCGCGCTCTGGGGCATCTTCAGCCCGGCCACGGCCATGGCGGCGCCGAAGCGCTCGCGGTCCTCGGCGCAGGCGATCGCGTCGTAGCTGGCGCCGATGAGCTCGACCCCGTTTCGTCGCAGCGTTCCGTCGTCGTGCAGCGCTTTGGCGAGGTTCAGCGCGGTCTGGCCCCCGAGGGTCGCCAGCAGCGCGTCAGGGCGCTCGCGCTCGATCACCTGGGCGACCGGACCGGGCAGCAGCGGCTCGACATACGTCGCGTCGGCGACCTCGGGGTCGGTCATGATCGTCGCCGGGTTGGAGTTGACGAGCACTATCTCATAGCCCTCCTCGCGCAAGACCTTGCACGCCTGCACGCCGGAGTAGTCGAACTCGGCCGCCTGGCCGATCACGATCGGTCCGGAGCCGAGGATGAGCACCTTGTGGATGTCGCCGCGCCGGGGCATCAGGCGGTCTGCGCGAGGCGCCCGAGGAAGCGATCGAACAGGTACAGGCTGTCGTGCGGCCCCGGGCCCGCCTCGGGGTGGTACTGCACGGTGCCCCCGGGGACATCGAGCAGCTCCAGTCCCTCGACGGTGCGGTCGTAGAGGTTCACGTGCGACAACGCTGCGGCGCCGAAGTCCGTCTCCCAGCGCACCGGCCTGTCGTCGGCGATCGTGCGTGCACCGCCGGGCCCGAGCGCCGCGAAGCCGTGGTTCTGGGAGGTGATCTCGATGCGCCCCGTCTGCAGATCCTTCACAGGGTGGTTGGCGCCGTGGTGGCCGAACGGCAGCTTGAAGGTCTCCAGCCCGACCGCCCTGCACAGCAGCTGGTGACCGAGGCAGATCCCCCAAACCGGCTTTCTGCCCACGATCTGGCGCACGGTCTGCACGACGTAGTCGAGCGCTGCGGGGTCTCCCGGGCCGTTGGACAGGAAGATCGCGTCCGGGTCGTCTGCCAGCAGCTGCTCGGCGCTGCTCGCGCACGGGTAAAGCGACACGCGCGCACCGCGCGCGACCAGCTGGCGCACCATCGAGGCCTTGATCCCGGTGTCGATGACGGCGACGCGGGGACCATTGCCGCCCTCGCCGTGATGGCTCACCGTGTCCGGGCCTACGAGCGCGGCGAGGTCCTGGCCGGCCATCGGCGGCTCTGCGGCGATCAGCTCGCGCGCCTCGCTTTCTGACAGCGACGCCGGGAACAGCCCGCCGCGCATCGCGCCCGCCTCGCGGATCGCGAGCACCAGCGCACGCGTGTCGACGCCGGTGATCGCGGGCACGCCGCAGTCCGCCAGCCACGACAGCCAGCCGCCTTCGGTGCCCGGTGCGTCGTCGCGGTTGCCGGCCTCGCGCATGATCGCCGCCCGCGCCCAGGGACGGTCTGACTCCATCGCGTGCGTGCTGACCCCGTAGTTGCCGATGTGCGGGTAGGTGAAGGCCAGCAGCTGGCCCGCGAAGGAGGGGTCGGTCAGCGACTCCTGGTAGCCGGACATGCCAGTCGTGAACACGACCTCGCCGACAGCGTGCCTCTCGGCCCCGCACGCGAGCCCGTCGAAGCGCGTGCCGTCCTCGAGCAGCACGTATGCCGTCGCCCGCTCGTCGCTCACAGGACCAGCTTCTGCACGGCCTTGAACTCCTGGGTGCCAGCCCGTTCGAGCAGCTCGAAAAGGGCCGCCTCGACCGTGGTGACGATCGCTCCAGCGCGCTCCAGGCGCTCGAGGGCGCGCTCGTAGTCGATCGCGTGTCGCGAGCCGACGGCATCGGCGGGAACGTGCACCTCCAGCCCGCGTGCAAGCAGGTCGTGGACGGTTTGGCTGACGCACACGTGCGTCTCGATCCCCGACACGACGGCCTGGCTGCGTCCCCGCAGGTCGAAGCCGTCCGCCCGCGCGGCCGAGAAGACCGTCTTCTCGATCATCGTGGGAGGCTCGAACGGCGCTCCCTCGCCGTCGAGCACGTCCGCTCCGGATCCCCCCAGGCCTAGCTCGGGCGCCGTGTGGCCGAGACCCTTGGGGTACTGCTCGCTGACGAGCGTCGGCAGGCCGAGGATGCGCGCCGCCTGCACGAGCTTCGCGCACGCCTGCGCCACGTCGGCGAAGGACCGGTAGGAACGAAAGCCCTCCTGCACGTCCACGACCACGAGCGCCGCGCGATTGCGCTCGAGCAGGCTCACGAGCCGACCACCGAGACGGCGCGCTCGCGGTATGCCAGCGTGCCGGCCGCGAGCGTGAGCAGCACCCGTCCGGTGAGCGCCTGGCCGGCGAAGCAGCAGTTGGTCGAGCGGCTCTCCCAGCCGTGCTCGCCGGGAACCCAGATCGAGCCGAGGTCGATCATCGCGAGGTTCGCGGGCTCGCCGAGCGCGATCCGCGGCGTCGGCAGCCCGAACAGCCCCGCGCCCGCCGTCATCCGCTCGATCAGCCGCGAGAGCGACAGCTCGCCCGTGAGCACGAGGTGGGTGTGCAGGGCGGCAAAGGCGGTCTCCAG
>DASPVR010000043.1:0-8324 GCA_035622255.1 Solirubrobacteraceae bacterium
TCCTGTACGGCTACGGCTTCACGGCCAAGCTCGGCGTCGAGATGTGCCCGCGCACAGCGGCGCTGATGCGCGAGATACCCGGGATGACGACCGCGATGATCTCGATCCTCTCCCCGCGCAAGCACATCCTCGACCACCGCGGCCCCTACAAGGGCGTGCTGCGCTACCACCTCGGCCTGATCGTGCCGCACGACGCCGAGGCCTGCCGCATCCGCGTCGGCGACGACTTCCGCCACTGGGAGGAGGGCGGGAGCATGATCTTCGACGACACCTACAACCACGAGGTCTGGAACGACACCGACGAGACGCGCGTGGTGCTGTTCGTCGACGTCCTGCGCCCCCTCCCCTTCCCCGAGTCGGCGATCAACAAGCTGATCGTCAAGGCGATCGCCTTCTCGCCGTTCGTGCTCGACGCCAAGCGAAACCAGCAGGCGTGGGAAAAGCGCTACCTGTCGCGCCGTCGCGCGAGAGATGAGACGCCGTCGTCCGCGAGCGAGGCCGACGCGCCGCCGGAGCTCACCGCGCGCTCGACACGCTGACCCTCGCCGGGCACGTGCTGTCGTGAAGCACGCCCGGACCGCGCTGGGCGATGCTCGCCGTCACCTCGTAGGAGCCCGCCGTCTTCGGCCGCCACCCCTTCACGCAAAAGCGCCCGCGGGCATCGGTGCGCTCGCTCGCGAGCAGGTAGGCGGGGCCGGGCGAGAGCCTGCCTCCGCTACGTTCCAGGCGGCTCACGCTCACTCGCACGACCCGGTCGCGGATCACTGGATCGGTCCGTCCCTCGATCGGGGTCGAGCTGTACTTCCTGCGCGGGCCCGGGCTCGTGCAACGTGATCGCCAGGCTGAAGGCGCGGTTGCCCAGCGACTGCAGCGTCGTCGGAGTGTCCATGGCGGTGATCTGAACGCCGCCCGGGAGCACCGTGGGCGAGGCCTGCGCGCCGGCGCCGGCCGGCATGCACAGGGCCGGCGCCGTCAGCGCGACGAGCGCGAGAGAGCTCCGCCTCATACGCCCGACACGTCCAGCCCGGTGCCCTGCAGCAGCGTGTTTGCCTTGGCGTTGAGCACGGTGAACTCGCCCGTGAGGATGAGGAGTCCGAGCACGATCATGATCAGGCCGCCGACGCCGATCACGATCGGGAAGTGGCGCTTTACGACCTTCAGCGCTTCGGTCACGCGCTCGAATGCGAGCGCGATCAGCAGGAACGGGATCGCCAGGCCGGCCGAGTAGAAGGCGAGCAGCAGCGCCCCGTGCGCCGCCGACCCCGAGATCGCCGCCTGCGTGAGGATCGCGCCGAGCGTCACGCTCGTGCACGGCGTCCAGGCGATCGCGAATGCCGCCCCGGCGATCAGCGGCCCGCCGCGCCCGGCGAGGCGCAGCAGCGCGTCGGGGTGCCACTCGCGGTTGAGCGCGCTCACGAAGGGCGTGGCGAGGAAGATCACCCCCATCGCCACGATCACATAGCCGCCGATCTGCTCGAGCGTCTGTTTGTGCGTGTTCAGCGCCGACCCGATCGCGGTCGCGCTCAGCCCGAGCAGGATGAAGATTGCCGAGAAGCTCGCGATGAACAGCAGGCTCGGTACGAGCACGCGCCGCGCGCCGGCGTCCCTGAGCTCTATCGGCGTGACCCCGATGACAGTCGACAGATAGCCGGGGACGAGCGGCAGCACGCACGGTGACAGAAACGACACCAGGCCGGCCGCGAGCGCGAGCGGGATGCCCACCCCCGTCGCCGTGTCCGATGTGCTGGCGGCGGCGAGGGCCAGGTGGGCGTGGCTCACGACCAGCCCGCCGGCTGCGACGCCGGCGCCGAGGCCGAGCGCAGGTCGGCGAGCTCGCGCTCCAGGCGCTCGACACGCTCACGCAGCTCCCCCACCTGTGTCGCCAGATCGCCCGCCGGCTCGTGGTCGACCGCGGATCTCCCACCGTTGCCATCACCGGGTGCCGACGCGACCGGCCCGTCCGCGGTCGCGCCGGCGGCGTCCGCGTGGCCGCCATCCGCGTGCGCGCTCTCGGCGCCCTCGTCGTCCTCGAGCAGCTGCGCGTAGCGCTCCTCCTTCTGGCCGGGGCGGCGCTCGCGCCGGGCGATCAGACCCCGGGCGATCAGGCGCTCGAGCGTATCCTGCACGCCGTCGAGGCCGCCGAAGTGGTGCATGCGCTCTGCGCGCTGGTTGAGCTCGCCAGGCGTCTGGGGGCCGCGGAGCATGAGCACGCACATGACCGCGTGCTCGTCCTGCGCCAGCGGGAGCGCCTCTTCGAGGAGGTGGCGGTACTTGGGCGCGCGGCTGCCGCGACCGCTGGCCAGGCGCACGTACCCGCGTCGCTCGAGGCGGTGCAGCGCCTCGCGCAGCGTCTCGTCGTCGTAGTCGACGACCGGATCGCGGTTGGTCGACTGGTTGCACGCCAGGCGCAGCGCATTGAGCGTCAGCGGATAGGTCTCGGGCGTCGTGCGCTGCTTTTCCAGCAGGCAGCCGAGCACGCGCGTCTCGGAGGCTGACAGGTTCACGGCCGTTTGAGTTTAGGCCCAGACCCCGTGGCCGCGGCGCCATTCGCGGGCGCTACAGTCAACCGCGATGAGCAGTCAGCCCTTCGCCCAGGGACGAGGGGGCGACGGGCATCGGGCGCAGCGCGCCGATCTACGGCCCGAGGACCTCCCCGACCGGCCGGTCTCGTTGCGCCGTGTGGCGCGGCTGTTCGCTCCCTACCGCGTGCGCCTGGGCGCGCTGCTGGCGCTCATCTTCACGAGCTCCATCCTCGGCGTCATCTCGCCGTTCTTGCTGCGCGAAGTGATCGACAAGGCGTTCCCCGAGCACGACGTCGTGCTCCTGTCCGTGCTCGTCGGCGCAATGGTCGCGCTGTCTGTCGCGACGGGCGTGATCGGGGTCGCGCAGACCTGGATCTCCAACCAGGTCGGCCAGCGTGTCATGCACGATCTGCGCGCGGCGGTGTTCGCGCACCTGCAGCGCATGTCGCTGGCGTTCTTCACGCGCACGCGCTCGGGGGAGGTCCAGTCACGGATCGCCTATGACATCGGGGGCATCGACGACGTCGTCACGAGCACCGCCACCTCCACGGTGTCGACCGTGACGACGGTCGTGGCGACGATCGCCGCGATGTTCGCGCTGAGCTGGATCCTCGCGGCCTTCTCGCTCGCGCTGCTGCCGTTCTTCGTGTGGCTCACGCGGCGCGTGGGCAACGAGCGCCGGCGCATCCAGTCCGTGCGCCAGAGCCGCCTGGCCGACATGTCGACGCTCGTGGAGGAGTCGCTGTCGGTGTCGGGCATCCTGCTCGGCAAGACGATGGGGCGCTCGCGCGAGCTCGTCGACCGCTTCAGCAGCGAGTCCAGCGAGGTCGCCGACCTGGAGGTGCGCGCGCGCATGGCCGGGCGCTGGCGCATGGCGACCGTGCAGATGAGCTTCGCGATCATGCCCGCGGCCGTCTACTGGTTCGCCGGCTACACGAGCGCCCACGGCGACGCCGTTATCTCGATCGGCACGGTCGTCGCGTTCACCACGCTGCAGACGCGCCTGCTGTTCCCCATGCAGCAGCTCCTCTCGGTCGGCCTGGAAGTGCAGACGTCGCTGGCGCTGTTCGGGCGCATCTTCGAGTACCTCGACCTGCCCGTCGACATCGCAGAGCGCCCCGACGCGAGGACGCTCTCCGACGTGCGCGGGGACGTCGCGATCGACGACGTCTGGTTTCGCTACGCGCCCGAGGCGCCATGGACGCTGCAGCAGATCGCCGCCCAGGTGCCCGCGGGCACGCGCACGGCGCTCGTCGGCGAGACCGGCTCGGGCAAGACCACGCTCGCCTACCTCGTGGCGCGCCTGTACGAGCCCCAGCGCGGGCGCGTGACGATCGACGGCGTCGACATCGCGAGCGTCACGCTCAAATCGCTCGCCGCCACCGTCGGGCTCGTCTCCCAGGAGACCTACCTGTTTCACGCCTCGATTCGCGAGAACCTGCGCTTCGCCTGCCCCGAGGCGAGCGACGAGGAGATCGAACGCGCCGCCCAGGCGGCCCAGATCCACGAGCTGATCGTGTCGCTGCCCGACGGCTACGACACCCCTGTCGGCGAGCGCGGCTACCGCTTCTCGGGCGGCGAGAAGCAGCGCATCGCGATCGCCCGCACGATCCTGCGAAACCCGCCCGTGCTGATCCTCGACGAGGCGACATCCGCGCTCGACACAGAGACCGAGCGCGCCGTGCAGGCGGCGCTGGACGAGCTGGCGCGCGGGCGCACGACGATCGCGATCGCCCACCGCCTGTCGACGATCCGCGACTCCGACCAGATCCTCGTGCTCGATGCCGGGTGCATCGTCGAGCGCGGCACCCACGAGGAGCTGCTCGAGCTCGACGGTCGCTACGCGGCCCTGCTGAGCGGCGCCGCGGTCGGCGAGGGCGCCAATAGCGCCCACTCGACAGGCTCGCAGGCCGCGCTCGCCTGACCGCGCGCGGCGCCTACGCCAGCGCGTCGATGTTCAGGCGCACGTAGTCCACGACCACCGGTGAGCCGAGCTCCTCGAGCACGTCGTCGAGAAACGGCTCACGCAGCTCCGCGGGCAGGCGCTGAACGTGCGGTCCGAGCACGACGGTCTGCAGGAACTCGCGCGCGTGCTCGGGCCGCTGGGGCGCTGGCGTGAGCCAGCACTCCGCGCTCTGAAAGCCCGCGCCCAGCAGGCGCGCCTCGGTCTCCTGGGGCGCGGCGTAGTTCCATGGCGGCTGGAAGCCGGCGAATGCCTCGACGTAGGGGTCGCGCGCGAGCACCTCGCCGGCGCGGGCGCGCAGCCCGGTGATGTTGCCCTCCCCCCCACACTGCGCCACCAGCCGCCCGCCGTCGTGCAGGGCGGCGCGCAGGCGTGCGAACAGCCGCTCGTGGTCTGCGATCCAGTGAAACGTGGCCGTCGAGAAGACCGCGTCGACCGGACGCTGCACGCGCAGCTCGAGCAGGTCGCCGACGCGCACGTCCACGCGCTCGCCGTATGCATCCAGGCGCTCGCGCGCCGCCGCCGCCATCGACTCCGAGGCGTCGATCGCGATCACGTGGCCGCGCGGCAGGCGCTCCAGCAGCGCCTCGGTGACGCGCCCCGAGCCACAGCCCGCGTCGATCACGGTCTCATCGCCGGCGAGCCGCAGCCGCTCGAGCACGCCCACGCCCATGGCCGCCTGCGGGCCCGACACGCGGTCGTATGTGCCCCCATCCCAGGTGTGCGTCGTCGGCATACGACCGTACGTTATCACGGACAAACGCCGGTCAGGCTGCAGCCTTCGCGAGCTCGGCGATCACGCGCGACAGCTGCGCGCCCTGCCAGGCCAGTGGAGCCTCGCCCGGGCGCTCCACTAGCAGACGCGCGCCGGGGATCGCCCGCGCCCAGCACTCGCCGACAGCGAGCGGGTGCTCGGGGTCGGCCTCGTCGCGGCTTGCGATCACGACCGCCTGGGCGCGGATCGCAGCGAGCTGCGCGAGGTCCTCGAAGGGACGCGAGCGCGGAACCGCCTGCAGCGCATCGGCGACAGCCTCGGGGTGCTCGTGGGCCGACAGGCGCTGGCGGATCACCAGCGCCACCATGCCGCGCCAGCGCGCCGGGACCGCGTCGAGATCGTAGGCGGCCAGAAAGCCCTCCACTCCCCGTTCGCGCAGGCCGCGTGCCAGCGCGTCCCAGTGGGCGAGCCGATCGAGGCTTTCCGTCACGCCGGGGTCGAACGCCGGTGTGATCAGCGCGAGCGCCATGACGCGCTCGGGATGATCGAGGGCGAAGCGCGCGATCGTGTGCGCCCCCATCGAGGCGCCCACGAGCACCGCGCGCGGCGCCTCGGCCGCATCGAGCAGCTCGCCGAGATCTGCCGCCAGGCGCTCGTACCCGTAGGCGCAGGGATCGCCCGCCGGCGAGGAGCGTCCATGGCCGCGGGCGTCGTAGGCGATCACGCGATGCCCCGTGCGCGCCAGCGCGCCCGAGCCCATCACGACGTAGCGCCGGGTCGCGGTCAGCCCGTGCAGCAGGACGACCGGCGGTCCCTCGCCGGTCTGCTCGCCCGACAGCGTCACGTCGTCGCCGGTCGTGATGCCCAGGGTGCGCGCGTCAGGCATGCACGGCCGCGTTGGCGCGCACGAGCTCGGCCGAGCGCTCGGGGCGCTCCCAGAAGAACAGGTGCCCGACGCCCTCGAAGACCTCCAGACGCGCGCCGGGGATCAGCCGCGCGACCATGAGACCGTTGGCGACCGGCAGGACCCGGTCCAGGCTTCCGTGCACCACGAGCGTCGACACGTCTATCTCGCCCAGGCGCTCGCACGTGTCGTGCCCGGCGGTCGCCTCGCGCTGGCGCGTGATCACCTCCAGCGCGACCGGCCGGCGCCGTGAGATCTCCAGGTAGCGCTCCCACGCCTGGTCCTCGCTCGCGTAGGCCGGGGACACGTTGATCTCCCACGACGTGCGCACCGCCCGCCGGCGGTCTCCGGAGCTGCGCGCCTCGGCCAGGCGCGCGGCGGCGTCGGCCGGCATCGGCGTGCTTCCGGGCCCGCCGCAGTAGGTGCAGCCGAGCGCGAGCGTGCGCACGAGCTCGGGACGGGCCAGCACTAGCTCCTGGGCGATCATCCCGCCCATCGATATCCCCAGCACGTGGGTGCTGTCGATGCGCAGCGCGTCGAGCAGCCCGACCGCATCGCGCGCGAGCTCGCCGATCGTGATCGGGCCATCGAGGCGAGTACTCGCGCCGACGCCGCGGTGGTCGTAGACGATCAGCTCGAAGTCCCGGCGCAGGGCATCGAGAAACGGCTCGCCCCACGTGAGCATCGTCCCCCCCATACCCATGATCATGAACAGCGGCGGACCCGATCCACTGCGCTCGCAGTCGAGCTCGACCCCCCCAACCCGCACGAGCGACATCGCGCCATCCTAGCCGCAGCCCGCGGGCGGGCCGCAGCGCTACAGCGGGAGCGCGAGCTGGTCGGCCGCGGAGCGGGCTCGCCCTGGTCGGGGCGCCGTCCGCGTCTCCGCTTCGGTGCCGGCGCCGTCGGAGGCCATCCCACTGAGCCCGGCCACGCGCACCCCGAGCAGGCGTACCGGGCGCGGCGGCGCGTAGCGGTCGAGCAGCTGCTCGGCGATCGCCCCGACGACAGCCGCGTCGCACGTGGGGCGCTCGATCGTGTGGGCGCGCGTGACGGTCTGGAAGTTGTCCAGTCGCACCTTGATGGCGATCGTGCGCCCGCTTCGCCCGCGCGCGACCAGGCTCTGGCACAGCTGTGCCGCCATTCGCGCGAGCTCTGCGCGCAGCGCGGAGGGGTCGCTCACGTCCACATCGAACGTGCGCTCGCGCGACTCCGACACGACCTTGCGCTCGGCGCCCACGACGCCGTCGTGCTCAAAGCGCGCGCGACATCGCAGCTCGACGCCGAGCGTCGGGCCGAAGCGCGCCACGAGCAGCTCCTCGTCGGCAGCGGCCACGGCGCCGAGCGTCGTCAGGCCGAGCGCGGCCAGGCGCGCCACGGTCTTGGGGCCGATCCCGGGTACCAGCCCCGGCGAGGCCCGGGCAAAGCGCGCGCGTGCCTGCTCGCGCGTGAGCACGACGAAGCCCGCCGGCTTCTCGGCGTCGGAGGCGACCTTGGCGACGAGCTTGTTCGGGCCGATGCCCACGGAGCACGTCAGCTGGGTGGCGTCACGGATCTCGGCAACGAGCCGGCGCATCGCGGCGCGTGGTGAGTACAGCCCTGCGAGGTCGAGGTAGGCCTCATCGAGGCCGACGACCTCCACCTGCCCCACGTGCGCGCGCACGATCCCCATGACCTCGGCCGACGCCTCGCGGTAGGCGGCGAAGTCGGGTGCGATGAACAGGGCCTGCGGGCACAGCTGCCGAGCGCGCGCCGCCGGCATCGCCGAGCCCACGCCGTAGCGGCGCGCCTCGTAGCTCGCCGTGGTCACAACCGCCCGCGGGCCGCTGCCCGCCACGACGACAGGGCGCCCGCGCAGCTGCGGCTGGCGGCGCAGCTCGATCGATACGTAGAAGGCGTCGCAGTCGACGTGCGCGATGCGCGGCTCGTCGGGCATCGAGGCGAATCTAGCGGCCCGCGCGGCGGGCCGACGGCGCGGTCGGTAAGCGACAGATCGCGCGTAACGACACCTGTGGACGCCCGTGAAGTACGCTAGGTGGAGAGCATGGATCTGACGTTCAACGAGCAGGAGACGGCCTTCCGCGACGAGCTGCGCGCGTGGCTGGCGGACAACAGGCCACAGACCGGCTCATCCAACGGTGACGAGGACTCCGCCTACGCCCGCCGGCGCAGCTTCCAGCGCCAGCTCTACGAGGGCGGCTGGGCCGCGCCGGCGTGGCC
>DASPVR010000044.1:0-2586 GCA_035622255.1 Solirubrobacteraceae bacterium
CCATGTAGTGCGTGGTGAGCAGCACGGTCTTGCCGAGCGACGCGAGGCTCTTCACCACCTCCCAGGCCTCCCGCCGTGCGGACGGGTCGAAGCCGGTGGTCGGCTCATCGAGGAAGATCAGCTCGGGGTCGCCGACCAGCGCGAGCGCGAAGTCCAGCCGGCGCAGCTGGCCGCCGGAGAGCCTGCGGCTGACCACGTCGGCATGGGAGCCCAGCCCCGCGAGTGCGAGCACCTCGTCGACGTCGCGCGGGCCCGGGTAGAAGCTCGCCCAGTGGCGCAGCGCCTCGCGCGGGGTGATGTGGCTGTATATGCCGCCCGACTGGAGCACGATGCCGATCCGCCGGCGCAGCTCGATCGGCCGGCGGGCGGGGTCGAAGCCGAGCACCGACACCTCGCCGCCGGTGCGCTCGCGGTAGCCCTCGAGGATCTCGACGGTGGTCGTCTTGCCGGCCCCGTTTGGACCGAGCAGCCCGAACACCTCGCCGCGGCCCACGACGAGGTCGATCCCGCGCACCGCCTCGAGCTCGCCGTAGCGCTTGCGCAGCGCGCGCACCTCGATCGCCGGGGCGCCGTCGCTCACCGGTGGAGCGCGCTACCAGTGCACGCCGCGCGTGAGCGTGGCCATGGCGATCTGTTCGAACGAGGCGCGCTCGTCGACGTCGAGCTCGCCCTTGGCCGCGGCGGAGTCGGGGAACACGCGGTAGGCGAGGTGGAGCAGGCGGTCGACGGCGGTGGGGGCGAGCGTGTAGGCGACCTCGCCGAAGGTGCCCAGGCGCGTGCCCATGTGCTTGGGGCGCGTGCGCAGCGCCTCGCAGATCATCTCGCCGGCTTCCTCGGGGCTGATCGCCGGGAAGGCGTCGTACATCTTCGTCGGCGAGATCATCGGCGTGCGCACGAGCGGCATGTGGATGGTCGTGAACGTGACGCCGTCGCCGAGCACCTCGGAGGCGACCACGCGGGTGAACGCGTCGAGCGCGGCCTTGGAGGCCACGTAGGCCGAGAAGCGCGGCGGGTTGGCCTGTACGCCGATCGAGGAGATGTTGACGATGTGCCCCGATCCGCGCGCGCGCATGTGCGGGAGCAGTCCGATGATGAGCTTGACCGCGCCGAAGTAGTTGAGCTGCATCGTGCGTTCGAAGTCGTGGAAGCGGTCGTAGCTGAGCGCGATCGAGCGGCGGATCGAGCGCCCGGCGTTGTTGACGAGCATGTCGACGTCGCGGTGGTCGGCGAGCACGCGCTCGACCAGCTGATCGACCGAGTCCATGTCGGAGATGTCGGCCGCGTACACGTAGGCGGTGCCGCCGGCGACGACGATCTCCGCGCGCAGCTCCTCGAGCTTCTCGACGTTGCGCGCGACGAGCAGCGGCACGCCGCCCGCCGCGGCGACCTTCAGTGACGCGGCGCGGCCGATGCCCGATGAGGCACCGGTGATGAGCACGTGCTTTCCGCGCAGCGCCTCGCGCATCGAGCGACCGCTGCGGGGACGGTCCATCTCGCGCTCCCAGTAGTCCCACAGGCGCGCGGCGTAGTCGTGCAGGGCCGGCGGCTGCTCGAGCGTCGAGCCCTTGAGCGCCTGGCGTGCCTCGCGCGTGTCGAACGTGGGCGTGAGCTCGATGTGGGCGAGCACCTCCTCGGGGATGCCGAGCTCGGCCAGGCCGATGCGCCGCAGCTGGCGCAGCGGCGGCAGCGAGAGCGCCAGCGAGAGCGGCCAGCGCGGGAGCGCGTCGGTGACGCGTTTGTCCACGCTCAGCGCCACGCGCGGCGCGTGCGCGGCAGCGGCGAGCTCGTTGAACAGCTCCTCGACGGTCTGCCGGCGGGGATCGGTGAGATGGAAGGCACGCCCATCCAGGCCGGGCTCGTGGGCGATGTGATCGATCGCGCCCGCCACCCAGTCGACCGGCACGACGTTGGTGGCGCCGAGGTCGATGCCCAGCAGCGGCACCCACTCGGGGACGACTCGGCGCATCCGCTGGATCGTCTTGAAGAAGTAGTAGGGACCGTCGATCTTGTCCATCTCGCCCGTGAGCGAGTCGCCGACGACGATCCCGGGCCGGTAGGAGCGCCAGGGTACGTACGGCTGCTCGCGCACGATCTGCTCGGACTCGAACTTGGTGCGGTGATAGGGGGAGGGCAGGCTCTGGCCCTCGTCGAAGGCGTCCTCGGTGAACACCCCGTCGTAGGTGCCCGCGACGGCGACCGAGGAGACGTGGTGCAGACAGCCGGCGTCGAGCGCGCGCGCCAGCTCGACGGCGTGCGCGGTGCCGCCGATGTTGAGCGCCGTGTTCTGCTCGGCCGGCGCAGTCAAGTCATAGATAGCTGCCAGGTGAACGAAGTGGTCGATGTTGCCGCG
The DNA here is from genome assembly GCA_035622255.1 of Solirubrobacteraceae bacterium. Taxonomy (GTDB): domain Bacteria; phylum Actinomycetota; class Thermoleophilia; order Solirubrobacterales; family Solirubrobacteraceae; genus Palsa-744. The sequence continues at coordinate 2,351 of DASPVR010000044.1, forward strand.
CAGCTCGTCGGCGCGGCCCTGCTCGACGCCGAGCAGCGGGCTGCGCAGGTCGCCGACGACCGCCTCGACCCGTCCCGCGGCGCGCGCTCCGGCGGCCGCACGCCAGCGTTCGATGAGGTCGTCGAGTCGCCCGAGCGAGCCGTTGCGCACGAGCACGTACACCTTGCCCTGGCGCTTTTCGAGCAGCGCCTGCACGACGTGGCGACCGATGAAGCCGGTGGCTCCGGTGACGAAGT
>DASPVR010000045.1:0-2669 GCA_035622255.1 Solirubrobacteraceae bacterium
CGCCACGCAGCCGGGCCCCGGCGGCTCGCCGCCGAGGCGGCCCGAGCACGACGGCTGACATGTTCGACGCGCTCGCCCAGAAGCTCCAGGACACGCTGGCCGAGGTTCGCAACAGGGGCACGCTCAGCGAGCAGGATGTCGACGCGGCGATGCGCGAGATCCGCCTCGCCCTGCTCGAGGCTGATGTCAACTTCAAGGTCGTCAGGGAGTTCACCGCCCACCTGAAGGAGCGCTGCCTGGGCGCCGACGTTATCGGGCGACTGAACCCCGGTCAGCAGGTCGTGAAGATCGTCGCAGAGGAGCTGACGGCCTTGATGGGCGGGGCCTCGGGCGAGCTGAGCTTCGCCTCGCGTCCGCCGACCGTGATCTTGATGGCCGGCCTGCAGGGCTCGGGCAAGACGACGGCGAGCGCCAAGCTGGCGCGCTATCTGCGCGAGGAGCGCTCGAGTTCCGTCGCCCTGGCAGCGTGCGACGTGTATCGGCCCGCGGCCGTCGAGCAGCTGGTCAAGGTTGGTGGGCAGGCCGGCGCGCAGGTCTATGAGCAGGGGACCGAGCGCGACCCCGTCGAGATCGCGGCGTGGGCCCTGGGGCGCGCTCGCGAGGAGGGCAAGGACGTGCTGATCGTCGACACGAGCGGTCGCCTGCACGTCGACGAGCAGCTGATGAGCGAGCTCGTGCGGATTCGCGACGCCGTCAGCGCGCAGGACGTGCTGCTCGTCGTCGACGCGATGACCGGCCAGGACACCGTCAACGTGGCCGAGGCGTTCGCCGACGCGGTGCAGTTCGACGGCGTGCTCATGACCAAGCTCGACGGCGATGCGCGTGGCGGCGCGGCGCTCTCGGTCAGGGCCGTCACGGGCAGGCCGATCCTGTTCGCCTCCACGGGCGAGCGCCTGGAGCAGTTCGAGCGCTTTCACCCCGACCGCATGGCGCACCGGATTCTCGGCATGGGCGACGTGATGAGCCTGATCGAGAAGGCCGAGCGCGAGGTGGACGAGAGCGATGCGGCCGAGCTGCAGCGCAAGCTGCGCAGCAACGAGCTCGGGCTCGACGACTTCCTGGCGCAGCTGAGAGCGATCCGCAGGATGGGGCCGCTGACGAGCCTGCTCGGGATGATCCCCGGGCTCGGCGGCGCCCAGCAGCTCCAGGACCTGACCGTCGACGAGCGCGAGCTCGACCGCGTGCAGGCGATCATCCTGTCGATGACGCCCGAGGAGCGCCGCCGGCCCGAGTTGATCAAGGGCTCGCGGCGGCTGCGGATCGCCCGCGGCTCGGGCACGAGCGTGCAGCACGTCAACAGGCTGATCAAGCAGTTCGACAGCACGCGCAAGGTGATGCGCCAGGTGGGACAGGGGAGGCTGCCCGACCTCGGTGCGCTGATGCGAAGCGCGCGCTGAGCGCCCCCACCCTCTAAGCTCTTGCGTGTCAGAGGAGCTGGGCGGCCGACAGCGGTGAAGAGCGGCCAGAGAGGAACACGTGGCGGTCAGGCTGAGGCTCACCAAGGTGGGCGGCAAGAAGTACCCAATGTGGCGCGTCGTCGTCGCCGATCAGCGCTCCCCGCGCGATGGGCGCGTGATCGAGACGATCGGCCACTACAACGCGCACACGGACCCGTCGACGATCGTGATAGACGCGGACCGCGCGCGCAGCTGGCTCGCCCGCGGCGCCCAGCCGTCGGACACGGTGCGCAAGCTGCTGCGGACCCAGGGCATCGAGTCCGAGACGGGCTAGGCCGAGCGGCTGTCCGAGGCGCCGCCGATGCCGGCCGAGGTACCACGCGAGCTGTTGGAGTACCTGGCGCAGGGGCTCGTCGACGAGCCCGACGAGGTATCGGTCGAGCAGTTCGATCAGGACGACGGGTCGATCGTACTCGAGCTGGGCGTGGCCGAGGGCGACTACGGCAGGGTCATCGGGCGCGGCGGGCGAACCGCGCACGCACTGCGCACGGTCGTCAAAGCGGCGGCGACGAGCGAAGGATGCCGCGTGTTCGTCGACATCGTCGATTGACCGCCGCCACGCGGCGCGCGGGGGGTGGCCGCTGATGGACTCCGAGCGGGCAGCGGGGCGCACCCCGCAGCGGCTGCTCGCCGGTCGCGTGGGGCGCGCGCACGGGCTGGACGGGAGCTTCTACGTCGCCCAAGCGCGCATCCGGCTGCTCGCGCCGGGGACAGTCGTGACAGTCGATCAGACGCGGCGGGCGGTCGTGCGGCTGGCCGGCACGGCGCAGCGCCCGCTCGTGTCCCTCGCGGGGATCGAGGATCGCGATCGCGTGCAGGCCCTGCACGGGCTGGAGCTGACCGTCGAGGGCGCGCGCGCTCCTAGCCTCGGCGACGGCGAATGGTGGGCCGAGGAACTCGAGGGATGCACGGTCGTCGCGGGCGAGCTCGTGCTCGGCGCCGTCGCCCGCCTGATCGAGCTTCCCTCGTGCGAGGCGCTCGACGTGCGCCCACCCGGGGGTGGCGGGTCGCTGCTCGTGCCGATGGTCAAAGATGCCGTCCTGGCAGTGTCCGTCGACGACCGGCGCATCGAGGTCAATCTCGACTTCCTCGGGTTGCAGCACGTCGCCGACGTCCCCTCGCGTGCCGGCGCCCGCGCCCGCCCGCGGCGCGGAGGGGGACGCTCGTGAACATCGACGTCTTCACTCTCTTCCCCCAGTGGCTCGACTGGTT
>DASPVR010000046.1:0-5897 GCA_035622255.1 Solirubrobacteraceae bacterium
AACCCGCGGCATCACAGAGTACGAGCCAAAGCGGCTCGCCGCTGCCGAATGCGCTCCACCAGCTCCTCAGCCAGGCGCTGGTCAGAAACGGGCTCTCGGCGTCGCGCGCGAGCTGGTCCCACTCGCCGGCGAGCGGCCCGAGCGCCTGACAGGTGCGCGCCGTCAGCTGCGTGAGCGTCCGACCCATTTCTACTTGGAGATGCGCCCCGCTACCCGACGGGCGGCGAACTCGGTTCCGTAGACGAATCGCATCACAGGGCCAAAGCTCAGGCCGGCCGGGAAGCCGACGAAGTACAGCCCCGGCGAGCTGCTCTGAAACGAGGCGTCGAGGATCGGCGTCGCGCCGCCGACGCTCGCGATCGATTCGCGCAGCGCCGGCTCGAGGTAGTCCAGGCGGCTGAGCTGCGGCCGGTAGCCGGTTCCCGCGAGGACATGGTCGACGACGAGCTCCTCGCTGCCGCCGGGGCCCTGGAGCTCCAGGCGCACGCTCGAGCCATTCATTTGTGCGCGCGTGAGCGTGCGCCCGAGCAGCTGCTCGACGTGGCCCTCCAGACGATCGCGAAGCCACCATCCGCCCGCCGGCCCGAGCGCGGTGTAGGCGTGCTTGGCGCGCTTGCGCTGCGGCGAATAGTGGAAGATCAGCGCGTGGTTTGAGTAGAACCACTGCGAGCGTCCCTCGCCCAGGCCGGATTCGGGGTAGTGCCAGCGCTCTTTCAGCGGCCGCGTGGGTCCACCGGGCTTCGACAGCCACGCCAGCTTGCCTGTGCGCGCGATCAGCTTGACCTTCGCCCCGTGCTCGGCCATCAGCGTGGCCGACTCCATCGCCGACTGGCCGGCGCCGATGACCGCCACGGTCGCCCCACGCGAGCTCGCGGGATCGCGATGTTCGAAGCTGTGCACCACCGCATCCCGTGGCAGGTCTCTGAGCTCGGGGGGCAGGTACGCGTAGCCGCCCATCCCGGTGGCGAGCACGACGCTGCGGGCGCGCACCCGCTCGCCGCTGCTCAGTGCCAGCTCATAGCCGGCCGGGGTCTTGCTCACCCGCTCCACGCGCAGCTCGCGCACGTGCGGCACGAGCCGCTCGGCGAACCAGCGTCCGTAGCGCTCGAAGATGTCCAGCGCGATCGGGACCGCGAACTCGCCGTACTCGATCCCCTGTTCGGCGCAGAAGCGCCGCAGGGTGTGCTCCCCGAGCGGATCGGAGAGGTTGGAGGCAAAGCCCTCGGACTTCAGGTACATGCCGATCGGCATGTGCTTGGCCCACAGCGACATCGTGTCGCCGAAGATCTCGTGCGCGACCCCGCGTGCGCCGAGGTGGGCCGAGACCGACAGGCCGTAGGGGCCGGCTCCCACGACGACGGCCTCCGTGTCCAGCGCGATCGAGCGGTTTCCCAAGTAGCCGCCTCCGGAGCCGCGGTTTCGCAGCGCGCGCGAGACGGCTCCGGTCATGGCTGTGAGCAGCGGTCGGGGGTCACGGCGATCGACGTAGTCATATCCCATGGGACGGGCGAAATCCGCCGCGAACGCCCGTATCGCGCCCGCGCGCGATGGCACGTCGGGCCCGCTGGGCTGCGTCAGCACGCTGCGCAGCCAGGAAAGGTCCCCGCCCAGCCAGCGCATCCTCAGGCCGGTGCGATATCCGTCCACCTCCTGAAGCGCAGCCTCGCGCGCCCAGTCGTGCAGGAGCCGCGGAAACGGGACGCCGGCGCGCACCGCGATCTCGACCGACGCCGACAGGCGCGGGTTGATCTCCATCAACGCCGCGCGCCCCTCGACGTCACGGCGAAACTCGACCTCCGAGTAGCCGTCGAGCCCGAGCTCGAGCACGAGCCGTTCGGCGGCGCCCGTGACGTCGCTCGGAGGGGGGATGCTTTCGCGCAGCACCGAGTTGCCGCCCAGCGGAGGAAACGTGCGATCGGCGCGCTGCGCGAAGCGCGCCCAGATGCGCCCGCGCGCACACAGGAAGCTGAGCGCCTCGCGATCCCCGGGGAGCCACTCCTGGAGCACCGCCTCGACCCCCTCGTCGAGGATCGTCTGGGTCGCGCTGAGCGCCTCGGCGTGCGTTCTGGCAACGACGGAGATCAGCCGCTGACCGGCCCCGGCGCCCTGCGCCCACGAGCGCGTCGGCTTGACGACGAGCGGCAGCCCAACCTCGGCGATCGCTTCCTGCGCCCGCTCGGGGCCCTCGACGAGCCGGCCTCGGGGAGCGCGCAGCCCGAGCCGCTCGGCGAAGGCGAGCGTCTGCGTCTTGTCGATCGCGACGGCTAGCGCCTGCTCCGGGGCCAGCGCGAGGCCGACCAATCGCTGCACGTCGGCGCGTCGCATGCGCAACGCCTCGATCGAGCCATCGTGAGCGACGATCAGCGACTGCGGAGCGCGCTCGGCGCACAGCTCGAGCACCGCGTCGACGTAGGCGTCGGGATGCTCGGCGAAACCCGGCACGACCGACGCCACGGCGCTCCAGCGCGATGCCAGGCCCGGGGCGCGCGGATCGCTGTCGGCCGCGCCGACCCGCAGCCCCGCCCTGCCCAGCTCGCGCAGCGCCACGAGCGCCTGTCGCTGCGCCGCGTCCACGACCAGCGCGTCGATCGACGCACCGCTCCGCCGAGAGCCGGCCATGTTCCTAGTCTACGTTTGGCCCTAAACGCAGCTTGAGTACCGCGACCGTTTTGCAGCGCCAGATCCACCATAGGACCAACACCCCGCCGGCCAGCCTGGAGGGGTCGGAGCTCGTCGGCTTCTACGAGCGCTCCTACACCACGGCGCAACCCGCCGACGCCGAGCGTTATGCGCGCTGGCGCGCGCTCGGCGCCGTCGCCAAGGCCGATCACGTGGTCGCCCTCTGCGCGCGCGCCGGCATCGCGCCCGCGAGCACGCTGGACGTCGGCTGTGGAGACGGGGCGTTGCTCGCAGAGCTGCACCGCAAAGGCTTCGGCGGACGCCTGCGGGGCGTCGAGATCGCCTCGGCCGCGGTGGCGATCGCGCGTGAGCGGACGGCTATCGAGGCCGTCGCGCTTTTCGACGGCGCCACGCTGCCATTCGCCGACGGCGCGCACGACCTCGGTGTGCTCTCGCACGTGCTCGAGCACGTCGTGGCGCCCGAGGCGCTGCTCGCGGAGGTGGCGCGCGCCTGCCGGGCGGTCGTCGTCGAGGTTCCGCTCGAGGCCAACCTATCCGCGGGTCGCGCCCCCAAGCGTCGGGGCGCGGCCGCGGTGGGGCATCTGCGGCGCCTTGACCGCCGCGCGACGCGCCTGATCGTCGAGCGGGCCGGCCTGGCCGTGGCGGGCGAGCTGACAGATGCGCTCTCGCTGAACGTGCAGCGGTTCTTCGCGCAGACCCGGCGCGAGCGCGCGCTAGCGGGCGCCAAGTGGGCCGCGCGCGCGGGGCTGCACCGCGCCTCGCCGTCGCTTGCCCGGCGCCTGTTCACCGTTCACTACGCCTGCCTGTGCATACCTCGTCGCGACGGTTGAGTTTGCGCTAGATTGGAAAACTGGCTGGTCAGCCAGTCCTCGCCAGATCATCGCGACAGGAGGGAGCAGACATGGCGACAGTGACACAGCGCTCCGCGGCCCAGGTGGGCGACCAACCGGCTGTGCCGGCCGACGCGATCTCCTACGACGACCTCTACGCGCGCTGGGAGCGCGGCAACTGGAGCGCGACCGAGCTCGACTTCAGCGAGGACGCCCGCCAGTGGCGCCAGGACTTCACCGAGTTCGAGCGCACGGCGGCGATGTGGAACTACTGCCTGTTCTTCTGGGGCGAGGACGCGGTCGCCGACAACCTCTCCCCCTACATCGACGCCGCGCCGTTGGAGGAGCAGAAGTACTTCCTCGCCACCCAGCAGGTCGATGAGGCCCGTCACGCGGTCCTCTTCAAGCGCTTCATGCACGAGGTGTGCGGCGTCGGCGACGGCACGATGGCCGACGGCCTGCGGGCGATCCGCCACCAGCTCACGCCGGGCTTCCGCAGGATCTTCGACCGCCTGGACGTGATGGCCGACGAACTGCGCGCCGACAGCTCGCCCGCGATGCTGGCGGCCGGGGTCACGCTCTATCACGTGATGATCGAGGCCTCGCTCGCTCAGCCCGGGCAGCACTTCATCTGCGGCTACCTCGAGGACCGTGACGTGCTCCCGGCGTTTCGCGAGGGCATGCGCAACGTCACCGCAGACGAGCAGCGCCACATCGGCTTCGGCGTCAAGCTGCTGGCCGACCTCAAGCGCATCGACCCGGTCGGCGTCCCGCGCGCCGTCGCGCGCATGCTGCGCGAAGTGACGCGCTTCACCCCGCAGGTGCTCAGCCCGCCCGGCTGGGACGAGCGCTACGTGACCGTGTTCGGCTCAAGCTTCGACGACGTCGGCGTCGAAGGGATGGAATCGATGAAGACCAAGCTGCGCTCGGCCGGGCTGGGCGTGGAGACGCTCCCCGGCCCGCCGATCCTCACGCCGGGGCTGTCCCCGGTCGAGCTGACGAGGCGCGGGCGCGCGCTCGCGAAGGCGGGTGTGATCGGGGTCCGCGAGGGGCCGACGCTGCGTGACCGCAGGACGCTCGAGCTGCTGTTCGACACGATCGGGCGCGAGTTCGGCGCCGCCCGCCTGTCCAGGCCCATGACCCTGCAGTGGGAGTTCACCGACCCCGACGTGCCGACCTGGCACCTGCACATCGACAACGGCTCGACGGCCGCGGCCGAAGGGACGGCGCCACACCCCGACGTGCGCCTGCGCGTGGCCTACCAGGATTGGGCGGACATCGTCGGCGGACGCGTCGACCCGCTGCGCGCGATCGCGACCGGAAAGCTGCGCCCGCGGGGCAACCCCGTGGCACTTGCCCGGCTGCGGACGATCCTTCCCCGCCGCTGAGCCACGCCGGCGGCGCGACCGGGGCCCATCCCTACCCGATCCCGAACTCGCGCTGGGCGGCACGGGACCCGTCGCCGGTGCGAGCTGCGCTCGACGTGCCCACGCCCCAACCGCCGCCGTCCGGCGTGCCCTCACCTGCCGCCGTCGCGGGGGCGACCGTCCCCGGCGTCGACGCCACGACGGCGTGCACCGCGCTCGCGCCGCGGGCACGAGCGACCGTCGCGGCGTCGCCCGCCGCGCCCGGGGGCTGCTCGGGTCCGAACTCATGGCTGGCGCGGGCCGCCGGGCTCAGGCCCTGCGCGACGTCGGGCGCACCGCCGGCCTTTTGCTGGTCGCGCACCGGCGCGCGCGCGATCGTGAGCGCCGTCGCATGCCGGTAACGGGCGGCGCTCGCGGCCGCGTGCTCGACCCGATGCCCGCGCACGGCGGGGCGCGCGTGCCCGACGGGCCCGAGCTCGAGCGCCGCGCAGCCGGCGCTCAGCCCGACGGCGAGCAGGCAACCGACGGCCAGCTTCGTGGCCGCGCCGCCGGCCACGAGCCACCCTCCGCCGGCCGCGCCCGCTCCCATCCCGGTCCCCGCCGCCCCGGCGCCCGCAGCCGCCGGGAGCGGGGCGGCCGCGCCGGCTGAGCCCGTTGCGCTCGTCAGGCCAGTGTGCAGCGACCCGGCGCCGTGGGCCGGCGCGCCCCCGGCGGGCGGGGCCCCGCGCGCGCTGTCGAGCACCCACTGCGCCAGCGCCGGCAGCGGCGGCAGCACGGCGGCCAGGCCGCGCAGCGAGCGCACGTATGCGCGGCACGCCGGGCACTGCTCGCGATGCGCCTGCGCCAGGCGATAGCGCTCGCCGTGGGGGTCGAGCACGCCGAGCGCCAGACCGCGCATGAGCGAGGCCTGCTGCTCGCACCAGTCCCCGTCGCCGATCGCGGTCACGAGCGCGGCCACCTTCCCCGCGACGCCTGGACGTTCCGGCCCACGCCCCTCCATGAGCTTGCGCATGCGCGCCTCGCTCAGGCCCATCCGTGCGGCCGCCTCGGCGCGCGACAG
>DASPVR010000047.1:0-12090 GCA_035622255.1 Solirubrobacteraceae bacterium
TGTGGCGCAGCGCGTTCTCGATCAGATTGATCGTGAGACGGTGCAGCTCGTCGCGCGAGGCGTTAACGATCGCCGGGCGCACGTCGAGCGAGATGTCGTGGTCGGCGCTGACGGGGCCGAGCTCACCGGCGGCCTCCACGACGATCTGGGCCAGATCGCAGGGCTCGCGGCGCACGACGCGTCCCACGTCGGTGCGCGCGAGCAGCAGCAGGTCGGCCACCAGACGGCGCATCCGCTGCGAGGAGCGCAGCGCCGAGCGCGCGGCGTCGCCCTGATCTCCCTTCAGCGCCTCGGCGAGCAGCTCGAGGTTGGCGAGCACGCTCGTCAGCGGCGTGCGGAGCTCGTGCGAGGCGTCGGCGACGAACTGGCGCTGGCGCGCCAGCAGCTCCTCGATATCGGTTCGGGCGGCATCGAGCTGGCGGAGCATGCCCTCGAGCGTGCGCGCCAGCTCCGAGACCTCGTCGTCGGCTTCGGGCTGGGGCATCGACAGCGAGGGGTCGCGCGTGCGCGCGATCTGTGCGGCGGTCGTCGTCAGCTGCGCGATCGGCGCCATCGCACGGCGGGCGATCGCCATCCCGGCGAGCAGCGCGAAGACCGTGCCCGCGAGCACGCCGAGCACGAGGAACAGCTCCACGCGCGCCACGGTCGCCGATGTGTCTGCGACCGAGCGCCCGTACTCGATGTAGACCTCGGCGATCGGCTGTTCGCCGAGACGCACGATCGCGATGCGGCTGACCACGCGATATCCATCGACGGTGTGCGGGGCGTTCGAAGGCGGGCCGAGCTGATCCGCGCCCGGCGGCGCCTCCTCGACCATGGCGCCGGTGAGCGTGAGCACCCGTATCACGGCCTGATGGACCGGCTCGGCCAGATCACCAAGCGGCGGCTCGATCGCGAGGATGCGGTCGGTCGTCGGGTTGATCGCGATGCTGAGCTGGGATGGCAGCTGGTCTGCGGTGTCGGTGACCTGCCGGTTGAAGTCGTCGTCGATGCGATGGACGGTGAGCGAGCCGATCGCGAGCGCGAACGCGCACAGGATCACAAACGTCATCAGGGCCGACACGCCCGCCAGTCGCGCGCGGATGGGCAGGCGATCCAGGCTGGCCGACGGGTGCTCGAGGACGCCGCGGATGACGTCGAGGACGCTAGGCCCGGAGGACGTAGCCGGCCCCCCTGATCGTGTGCAGCAGGCGCGGCTCGCCGGCGGCCTCCAGCTTGCGGCGCAGGTTGGACACGAACACCTCGATCGTGTTCGTCGTCGAGAACGGGTCATAGCCCCAGACCTCGTCGAGCAGGCGCTGGCGTGAGATCACGATGCGCTCGTTGCGCATGAGGTATTCGAGCAGCTCGAACTCGCGCTGCGTGAGGTCGATGACGCGCTCGCCGCGCACGACCTCGTGAGTGTCGGCATTCAGCGATAGATCGGCCACGCGCATCGGCGCCGAGCCCCGAGGCGGGCGCCGGCGCAGCGCCGCGCGCATGCGCGCGAGCAGCTCCTGACGCTCGAAGGGCTTGACGAGGTAGTCGTCGGCGCCCGCGTCCAACCCCTCGACGCGGGCCTCCAGCGCGTCGCGGGCCGTCAGGATGAGGATCGGGATGTCGTCGTCGGCGCGCAGCGCGCGCGCAACGTCTAGACCGTCGATCCCAGGCAACCCGAGGTCGAGGATCACGAGATCGGGCGCGAACGAGCGAGCGTGCTCGAGCGCGGCGTTGCCGTCGCCGACGGTGTTTACCTCATAGCCCTCCATGCGCAGCGACCGCTGGAGTGCCTGGGCGATGTCCTCGTCGTCCTCGACGACGAGGACACGGGGAGCGCGTGAGAAATCATCCATGGGATCTTTATGTACCGATCGGCGCTAAAGCGATCGTAAGGCCCTCTGGGCAGGTTACGAAGCATCGGCGTCGAACTTGCGCCAGTGACCGCTACCCGCAGGCGCGCCTCCAGGTCGCGCGCTCGTCGTCGTACCCACGGCGTTTCGCGCGCTCGTGGGCGCTCGCGCGGGATGGGGACGCTGCGCAGGGGATCAGCCGGCCTGATCTCGCTGCTCGCCCATCCGCCGCGCGCCAGCTCGCTGGACCAGCGCGGACGCGACGTGCTCGGCCTGGGGCTCGCGGCGCTCGGCCTGTTCATGGCCTTCGTCCTCTACGGCGGCTGGGACGGGGGCGGGGCCGGGCACGGCCTCGACGCCGCCTCGGCGTGGCTGCTGGGAGGCGCGCGGGTGCTGGTGCCGCTGGCGCTCCTCGGGGCTGGAGCCTGGCTGCTCTTGACCCCGCCCCCCGACGAGGAGGAAGCGGTCCCAGGCGGCTCGCGCGCGGCAGGCGCAGCGTGCCTGTTCGCCGCCGTGACGCTCGCGCTGGCGGCCGAAACGCTCGGGGCGAGCTCCGACGCCGGGCGCCGGCAGGCGCCCTGGACGTCGGTATCGCTGCAGGCGCACGGCGGGATCGTCGGGGAGGCGCTCTATCAGGGCGCGCGCGGGCTCGTGGGCGAGCTCGGGGTGGACCTGCTCGTCGTGTTCCTGGCGATCGCCGGCGCGGTGCTCCTGACGGGCGTCTCTCCACAACGCGCGCTCGGCGCGACGGCCGGCGCATCGCGGGCGGCCCTGAGGGGCCTCGCCTCGCTCACGCGGTTGGGGCGCGCGCGGCGCCGCACGGCGGACGATGAGTCCTGGATGACCGACAGCGAGGCCGTGATGCCCGGGTCGGTGGCGGCGCGGCTGGCGCTTCGCGACGCGCTCGCGGCGCCCGAGCCCGCTCCCGAGGAGCTGGTCGTGCGCGCGACGCACGTCGAGGCGCCGGCCCACGGCACCGAGCCTCGCGGTGAGGGCGCCGCCTCCCCGCAGGCGCCCACCGGGCTCCACGACGGCGACGAGCCGCAGGAGCCAGACCAGGAGATCACGGGCGTCGCCCAGTTGGAGCCCGGCGAGCTCACGCCGCAGGGACGCCTGCGCGAGGTCGTCACCGACGACCCGGATTTCGTTTGGGAGCTCCCCGATGCGAGCAGGCTGCTGACACGCTCCAGCGGCGACCAGGCACGACCGGACACCGCCGGACAGAGAGAGCTCGCGGCCGGGCTGGTGGAGGCACTCGGGCACTTCGGCGTGCAGGCACAGGTGATCGGCACCGTCACCGGCCCGCACATCACCCGCTACGAGCTGCGCCTGGCGCCGGGCACGAAGGTCAGCAAGGTGGCGCAGCTGAAGGACGATCTCGCCTACGCGCTGGCGGCCACCGAGATCCGGATCCTCGCCCCCATCCCGGGCAAGCAGGCGGTCGGCGTCGAGGTGCCCAACGCACGCCGACGGATCGTGCGCCTGGGCGACGTCTTCCAGGAGCCCCCCAAGGACTGGTCGCCGCTGACCGTGTGGCTGGGCAAGGACGTGGCCGGTAAGGCGATCGGCGCGGACCTCGCCAAGATGCCCCACCTGCTCGTGGCCGGAACGACCGGGGCGGGAAAGTCGGGGGCCATCAACGCGATGCTCGCGAGCGTCCTCTTGCGCGCCAGCCCGCACGAGGTGCGCCTCGTGCTCGTCGATCCCAAGCAGGTCGAGCTCAACCACTACGAGTCGATCCCGCACCTGCTCACGCCGGTCATCACGAGCCCCCGCATGGCCGCAAACGCGCTCGGCAACCTCGTGCGCGAGATGGAGCAGCGCTACGGGACGATGTCGCTGGCACGGACCCGCAGCCTCGAGGAGCTCAACAAGGCGCGCGCGCGCCGTGGCGAGGCGCCGCTGCCCTACATCCTGTGCGTGATCGACGAGCTCGCCGACCTGATGATGGTCGCACCGGCCGACGTGGAGGACTCGATCATCCGCCTGGCCCAGAAGGCCCGCGCGGTGGGCATCCACCTCGTGCTCGCCACGCAGAGCCCGCGCGTTGACGTGATCACCGGCATGATCAAGGCCAACGTGCCGTCGCGGATCGCCTTCGCGGTCTCCAGCCAGACCGATTCGCGCGTGATCCTCGACCACAACGGCGCCGAGTCGCTGCTGGGCCAGGGCGACATGCTCTTCAGCCCGGTGGGGAGCTCGCGCCTGCAGCGGATCCAGGGCGCCTACATCGACGAGGCGCAGATCGCCAAGCTGACCGAGCTATGGCGCCGTCAGGGCGAGCCCGAGCTGCACGAGGAGCTGCTCGAGCAGGTCGAGCCCGAGCTTTCGGAGGGGAGCGGGGATGAGCTCGACCCCGACGAGGATCCGCTGCTGGCTGACGCGATCACGCTCGTGGTCGAGATGCAGACGGCGTCGACCTCGATGCTCCAGCGCCGCCTGCGGCTCGGCTACACGCGCGCGGGCCGCATGATAGACATGCTCGAGCGCCGCGGCGTGATCTCAGGCTACGAGGGCTCAAAGCCACGTCAGGTCCTCATCGGCGAGGCCGACCTGCCGCGCGTGCTCGGTGAGCTCGGGCGGGGGGGCGCCGCCCACCCGCCCGCCGGCGTCGAGTCCTGAGCGCGCCCGGCCATCGAGCCGCCGGGGACCCGTGAGTCTGCGCCTGCACGAACGCGTGCGCTCAGGCCGCGCAAGGGCTTGTGAGCGCCGAGGAGCCACTAGCCTTTGAGGGCCATGCCCGAGATCGGTCAGACGCTGCGCGAAGCGCGGATGCACGCGCGCATCGACGTCTCGGAGATCGAGGCCAAGACGAAGATCCGCGCCAAGTACCTGCGCGCGCTGGAGAACGAAGAGTGGAGCCTGCTTCCCGGGCCGACGTTCGTCAAGAGCTTTCTGCGCACGTACGCACAGGCGCTGGGACTGGACGCCAAGGCGCTCGTGGACGAGTACCGCGAGAGCTACGAGGATCCGAGCGATGCCACGCCGGAGCCGATCGTCGCCAGTCCCCAGCGACCACGCGGCGTGCGGCCGCCGCTCGGGCCTTCGCGCCTCTACGTCATCGGGGTGGCGGTCGTCTCGCTCGTGATCATCCTCCTGATCGTCGGGCTGCTGACCGGGGGCGGGGGCGGCTCGACGCAGCCGAGCTCGAGCGCGCAGGCTCGCCACTCAGGCCACCGCGTTGCGGGGCACTCGCAGCCTGGCTTCCGGGGCGTCGCGGGCGCGTCGAGCGTGGTCTCCGTCGGACTGCAGGCGACGGGCACCGTGTACATATGCCTGGTCGGTGAAGACGGGCGGCGCCTGATCGCCGGGCGCACGCTGGAAGCCGGCCAGCGCACCCCCACCTACCACGGCAGGCGCTTCGAGCTGACGCTCGGCAACAACGCCGTCAAGCTCATGATCGACGGGACCCCGCGCAGCGTCCCCGCGAGCGCTGAAGCGATCGGCTACTCGATCACCAAGGCCGGCCGGCGCACGCTCGCTCCCGGACACCTGCCGACCTGCACATGAGCGCCGTCTCCCACGAGGCCGGCGGACGGCCGGCGAGCGAGCGCCCAGCAGGCGGCGGCGCGCCGGCGCGAACTCCGCGCGCGGGGATCGTGGTGACGGGCACCGAGGTCCTCACGGGCCGGGTCAGCGACCGCAACGGGCCGTGGTTGTCGGACAGGCTGGCCGAGCTCGGCGTGGAGCACGCCTATACGGCGATCGTGGGCGACCGGCCCCAGGACATCGAGCGGGCGCTCGGCTTCATGGCGCGCGAGGGCATGGACCTCGTTCTCACGAGCGGGGGCCTCGGGCCCACGGCCGACGACGTTACCGCCGAGGTCGTCGGGCGCTTCCAGGGACGCGCACTGGCGCTCGACGAGGACCTCTCGCGGCGCATCGCCGCGATCGTCGCGCCGCTCGCCAGGCGCTGGCGCGACGTCGATCCCGACGCGATCCGCGCGGCCAACGAGAAGCAGGCGACCGTCCCCGCGGGCGCGACCGTGCTCGAGCCGGTCGGAACGGCTCCTGGTCTCGTCGTCGCCCCCGCTAGGGAGGAGACCGGGCCGACGATCGTCGTGCTGCCAGGGCCGCCGCGGGAGCTTCAGCCGATGTGGCGCGAAGCCGCCGCCAGCGAGCTCGTGCGCGCCGCGGTGCGCGGGGCGACGTCCTATGAGCAGCGGACGATGCGCCTGTTCGGGATCCCCGAGTCAGAGATCGCACAGACGCTGCGCGTGGCACAGCGCGAGGGCGTTGAGCTCGGGCGCCTCGAGGTGACGACGTGCCTCAAACGCGGGGAGATCGAGATCGTCACGCGCCTGGAGCCCGAGCAGCGGCCGGTATACGAGGCCTTCGAGGCGCTGGTACGCGAGCGCCATGGCGACACGTTGTTCTCGCTCGACGGAAGCACGATCGACGAGCAGGTTGGCGCGCTTTTGCGCGGCGGCGGCCTCACCGACGACGGGCTGGCGATCGTGGCGGGGGGGAGCGGGGCCGCCTCGGCGCGCACGATCGCGACCGCCGAGTCGTGCACGGGCGGTCTGCTGGCGGCGCGTCTGACCGACCTGCCGGGCTCCTCGGACTACTTCAAGGGCGCGATCGTCGCTTACTCCGATGACGTCAAGGTCTCTCAGGCCGGCGTGCCGGCGCGGCTGATCGCGGAGCACGGTGCCGTCAGCGGCGAGGTGGCCCGGGCCCTGGCGGAGCGGGTCTGCGAGCGCCTGGCGGCCGATGTGGGCGTCGGGGTGACGGGCATCGCAGGACCCGGCGGCGGCAGCGACGAGAAGCCCGTCGGCCTGGTTTGGCTGAGCGTGGAGGCGCCCGGGCGCGAGCTGCTGACGCGCTCCGTCAACCTGCCCGGCGGTCGCGCCGACGTGCGCGAGCGCGCGACGACAGTGGCGATGCACCTGATCCGTCGTGCGTTGCTCGAGTTGCAGGCCCCAGGCGCGAGCGGCTGACCCGCAACGACGCGATGCGCAAGCGGGGGACGGCGCGGCTGTTCGTGGCGATCGATCCACCGGCCGGCGCCTGCGAGCGGCTGACGGCGTGGGCGCGCGAGGCGACGATCGCGTCAGGGCTGCGCGTCTCCGGAGGAGCGGTTCGCCTGCTTGACGCCGGCTCGCTGCATCTGACGCTGTGCTTCTTGGGCGAGCGCCCAACGCAGGAGATCGACGCCATCGATGCCGCGCTCCAGGCGGGCGCCGTGGGGGTCGGCGAGCTCTCGATAGGCGCCCCGCTGTGGCTGCCGCGCAAGCGCCCGCGCGCGCTGGCGGTTGAGGTTCATGATGGCGCGGGAGAGCTTCGCGGGCTGCACGATGCGCTGGCGCGCGCTATCGCCCAGGCGACGGCCTGGGAGCCCGACCACAGGCGTTTCCGTGGCCACGTCACGCTCGCGCGGCTGCGCGGGCGGGGGCGCGGCGCGCGCACGCTGGCCGCGCCCGGCGGGCTGCCCGCCACCCCGTCGCTGCGCTTCACGCCCCAGATGGTCACGCTGTACCGCTCCACGCTCGCCCCCGGCGGATCGCTGTATGAGCCGCTCGCGCGCAGCCGCCTGCTGCCCGCCGAGCTGTAGCCGGCCCGGCGCGTGTGTCGCGCGCTGCCCGCCACTCGTCTCCAACCCCCCCTCGTGCATCGCCTAGTCTTCGTCTTCTTCAGAGGTGCAGTAGAGCGTCGTGCCGTCGCTCGAGACCGTCAGGTTCCCTTCTTCGCAGTACGGTTCTGAGCCGTCGTCACAGGCGAAGGAGCCGTCCTGAAAAAACGGGGAGCTGCCGTCTTCGCACAGCGCTTCTTCGGTTTCGCCCGACGGGGGCCGCGAGCCGTCGCCACCTCCGCTGGAGCCGCCTTCGTTTGACGGCACGTTGCATACCAGCGTCTTGCCGTTCGGCGCGACGATCGGGTAGGAGCCGTCTTCGCAGCCCGGTTCTGAGCCGTCGCCACAGGTGTAGGAGTCGGTCCCCGTGCGCGCGGGGGCGCTGCCGTTTTCACATAGCGCCTTGGCCGGCGCCGACGCTTTTCGGGCGGACTTGCGCGTTGTCTTGTGCGTTGTCTTGGGCTTGACCTTCCTGGCGGTGCGCTTGACCTTGTGATGATTGGCCTTCTTGTGGCCGCGCACTAGGCCCTTGGCGCGGTGGCCGGCGGGCTTGTGGGACTTGGTATGGGGTCGTGCTGCCTTGGCGTGGCGCGCGCGACTGCAGGCGTGCGCGTCGTGCCGGTGCGCCGTGGCCGACGAACACGCCGGCTTGACTGCCTCCGTCGCGGCCGCGGTGGCGACGGTACCGCTCGCGGCGGCGGTGGCTGTGAGGGTCAGGACGGTGACTAGGCGTCGGCCCGGAAGGACCATGGCAACCCCCCATCCGTGGGGCGGTAGCGTTGCTTTGAGCTTCATGGCGGTCATCGTCGCCCGGCGGGCCGGGCGTGAGGACGCGCTGGGCCAGTGGACGAAAAGGGACGCCGTGGCGCCCGGCGGGGGCCACGGCTGCGCGTGTTGTGGTGTCCACCGGAAGCGATACGAACAGCTGTTCCGTCCGGGATGGCGTCTAGCTTGCCTGTCTCATCTCGAATGCGAGGAGCTAGACGATGGCCGTCAACGACGAGGAGAAGGTAGCCAAGGCGCGAGACGCGGCGCTGAAGGGTGCCCTGACGCAGATCGAGCGCGAGTTCGGCAAGGGCGCGGTCATGCGCATGGGCGACGAGGGCGCCCAGGTGCGCGTCGAGGTGATCTCCACCGGCGCGCTGTCGCTCGACCTGGCGCTCGGGATCGGCGGCGTGCCGCGCGGGCGGATCGTCGAGATCTACGGCCCCGAGTCCTCGGGCAAGACGACGCTCGTCTACCACGTGCTGTCCGAGGCGCAGAAGCGCGGCGGCGTGTGCGCCTTCATCGACGCCGAGCATGCGATGGACCCGCTGTACGCGAAGGAGATCGGCGTGGACATCGACGAGCTGCTCGTCTCCCAGCCCGACTACGGCGAGCAGGCGCTCGAGATCGCCGACATGCTCGTGCGCTCGGGGGCCGTCGACGTGGTGGCGATCGACTCGGTCGCCGCGCTGACCCCGCGCAAGGAGCTCGAGGGCCAGATGGATGACACGACCGTGGGCGAGCAGGCACGGATGATGTCCAAGGCGATGCGCAAGCTCGCCGCGAACCTCAACCGCACCCAGACGCTGTGCATCCTCACCAACCAGATCCGCGAAAAGGTCGGCGTCATGTTCGGCTCGCCCGAGACCCAGCCGGGCGGCAAAGCACTGAAGTTCTACGCCTCACAGCGGCTCGACATCCGGCGCATCGAGACACTGAAGGACGGCACCGAGGCGGTGGGAAACCGTGTGCGCGTGAAGGTGGTCAAGAACAAGGTGGCACCGCCGTTTCGTCAGGCAGAGTTCGACATCGAGTTCGGCAAGGGCATCTCGACCTCGGGCTGCCTGCTGGATCTCGGGCTGGAGCACAGCGTGCTCGGCAAGTCGGGCTCGTTCTTCTCGTATGGGAACGACCGCCTCGGCCAGGGTCGCGCGGCCGCCAAGGCGCACCTCGACGCCAACCCGGCGCTCGCGAAGGAGATCGAGGGCAAGATCTATGTCGCGCTCGGCCTCGGCGCCGACCAGGTGACGCCGATCGCGCGCGACAAGGACGCCGAGGGACCGACCGCGCCCGCAAGCGAGCCGGTGCCCGCGGCTGCGGCTGCCTGAGGCCGGCGGTTCTCGCCGCCATGTGACGCGCCCTGTCGCGCCACACATAGTCACAAGTGCGTCCGTCTCTTGTGGGTACTCCTGTCGACTCGTGGTCCCGGACCTCGCGCCAACCGTTGACCACGTTCGCCCGCTGGCGTACCTCAACCTGAACACGGCGGAGGGCCGCAGGATTGCGGTTGACCCGGCGCTGCTGAGGGCGAGTCATTTTGGCTGCAACAGTGCTCGCGGCGCAGGTCACAGACGCCGGCGAAGGAAGGTGCGCGTCAGGCCTGAGACGTGGATGGGGCGCGCTCCGACAGAGCCGCAGCTCGCGAGGGCGTCGAGATGGTGAGGGAGCTTGCCGGCCAGGTGTACATCGACCACGGCGGCGTGGCGCTGGTCGACCCGCTGTATGCGGAGCTGAGCGACGCCGACCGCGAGGCGATCCTGACCGCTGATCCGGCCGTTCGGCTCGACTGCGATGAGGAGAACCTGCCTGAGGGTGGACTGGGCCTGTATGTAGCAACAGGCCTCGGAGATGGCAGCTATCCGGTGTACGCGGACGTGATCGACGTCCCCAGCGCCGGAAAGCGGGTTGCGCGCATCGTGATCGACTGCCTGGGCACCGAGGATGAGTCGGACGAGCTGCGCGAGCGGCTGGCGGAGAACACTCGTCGGCTGCGGGAGCAGACGGGGTGGAACGTGCGCCTGCCGTTTGAGACCGGAGCCGCCGATGACGACGTCCGTCGCCGCGCGCTCGGAGAGGAGCCGGCGTGAGTGGATCGATTCGCGGGACGCACTGGGTTGCGGAGGACCCGTTGCAAGCGCAGAGGCTGAAGGATGAGGCAGCGGCCCAGGCGCAGCACGAGCACGACGAGCGCCACGCGCAGGCCCTTCAGCAGCAGCGCGACGAACTCGCGCGCCCGCTCATCGAAGCCCAGGACCAGGAGTTCCGGGAACGCGCCGAGCGGCTCCTGGGCCCGCGTCTGGCCGCGCTCGAGGCGCGCGTCGCTGAGCTGGAGCGCGGGCGATGAGCTGGAGCGCGGGCGATGAGCAACCGGGAAGAGGCGGAGAGGGTATTCGCCCACGCACTCGACCCGGAGATTCGCCGGGAGCTCTGGGAAGTGCTCCAGGGCATCAACGCTGCTCCGGTATTCACCGACGAGGAGCGCGGATGGTCGCAGCAGGTGCTCGCCGTCCTCGACGCGATCGACCTCACGAGGTACGTCGGCGACGCGATCGACAGCCTTTCATATGCCGCCTTGGCGTGGGCCACCCAAGTTCTACAGGAGATGAAATATGCCTCTGAAGTCCCGTCGTAAGGAACGCCGCCGCGCCGTTCCCTTGATGCCCGAGGTTCGCCACTGGCGCGCCACCGGCGTCGAGGTGAGGGCCGGCAGCGACACAGATGAAATCGTCATCACCGGCCGTCCGATCGTTTTCGGCGCGTCATATCCGGTGCCAGATGCTCTGGGGACCTTTTCGGAGACAATGGCTCCCGGAGTCGCCGCGGACGTGTTGAAGCGCGGCGCCGATGTCCGCTTCCTGTTCAACCATGACGGGCTGCCGCTGGCGCGGACCACGGCGGGCACCCTGTCCCTCGATGAAACCCCGTAGGCCGTGTTGTTCGAGGCCCGGCTGGATGGCCGCCAGCAGCTCGCAAACGACCTGGCGATCGCGATTGGGCGAGGCGATTGCTCACAGATGTCATGCGCGTTCACTGTTTCCCGCGACGAATGGGACTCTCAAGAAGAAAATCGCACCATCCGCTCATTCTGTGAACTTCTGGATGTATCCGCCGTCACATATCCGTGCTCGCCCACAACCTCCCTGCAGATTGCACAGCGGATGGCGCTCGAGGTGCCCGTGCAATCCCGCGCTCGCCTGCGCCGGCTATACCTGGAAATGCGCGCCGGGCGGACGCTCTCGGCGAAGGAGCAGCAGCTCGTAACGGCGGTGCTGGGCCAGTTCGAGGCCGACCCGGGCCGTTTCTCGGGCGTCCACACAGGCGATGGTCTCCGCGGGGAGCTCGCGCGCGTCGAAGGCAGGCCGCGCCGTGAACGGGCCACGGCGGCTGCGAATCTGCGTCGTGCGCTCGCGGAGCGCCAGGGGCAGAAGGCGGCCAGGTGAGATCGTCAATCGCGCCCTCGCAGGTGATCGCAAGCGAACACACCCTGCTCCAGGCGGCTGTGAACTCGCTTCCAGACGGTTCATTCACTGAGGCGGAGCTCTACGAGCGGCTCCGAGGCATCGGCAGGCTCTCCACGGGCCTGGAGGGCCTTGTCGCGCGACTTGTGAGCTCCGGTGGCCTGATCCGCCTCTCGGGCAACCGGTTCCGGCGGGGAGCGCTGTCTCCGGAGCCCGACGCGCCCGCGAGAGCCGTGGAGACACGGCGCTCCGCCGCGTGAGGGCGCTCTGATGGCTGGTCGCGTCGCAGCTACTTTCGCGCCGACGGGTTCGGACCGGTTGCTCGCTTAGAGCGCCTAACAAAATGACTGTTGGAGTCGTTGATGGCAGATGAGGGCGCAGGCGAGGGTGAGGAACGCTTCGTGGATGTCGTCTCGGCGGTCGTAGCGACGGTCCAGCCGGCGATTTGAGTGCAGCCAGGAGAAGG
>DASPVR010000048.1:0-3696 GCA_035622255.1 Solirubrobacteraceae bacterium
GCGCCCGGCGCGCGGTCCCCGCGTCGCCAGCGAGGAGCAGGCCGCGGC
This sequence comes from Solirubrobacteraceae bacterium, assembly GCA_035622255.1. Lineage (GTDB taxonomy): Bacteria > Actinomycetota > Thermoleophilia > Solirubrobacterales > Solirubrobacteraceae > Palsa-744. The sequence continues at coordinate 49 of DASPVR010000048.1, forward strand.
GATCGTCTCGGCGTGCAGCGCCAGGCCCGGGACGATCACCAAGCTCGAGAAGAAAGAGCAGCGCGAGAAAGCGCCGATGCTCTACGACCTCACCACGCTTCAGCGCGACGCCAACACGCGCTACGGGTTCTCGGCGAAACGCACGCTCGCAGCCGCCCAGCGCTGCTACGAGGAGCACAAGGCGCTCACCTATCCGCGCACCAACTCGCGCTACCTGACCAAAGACATGATCGGCGAGATCAAGCCCACCGCCGAGCTCGTCGGCACGCACGCGGAGTACGCCAAGGCGGCGGCATACGTGACCGGGCTGGACCTGCTTCCGCTGGGACGGGTTGTCAACGACGCCAAGGTCAGCGACCACCACGCGATCATCCCGACCAAGGCCGAGCACGACCTCGAGCGCATGGGCGCCGACGACCGCCGCATCTACGACATGGTGGCGCGGCGCTTTCTGGCCGTGTTCCATCCCGAGGCCGTGTTCGAGAACACGCGCGTGGAGACGACCGTCGCGCCGCAGGGCGCAGGGGACGGCGCCGGGCACGTGTTTCGCACCCGCGGCCGGCTGCTGCTCGTGCCCGGCTGGCGCGGCGTCTACGACGAGGTCGCCAGTGAGACGGCAGCGCGCGACGACGACGACGAGGGCGCCAACCAGCTGCTGCCCAAGCTCGAGCAGGGCGAGAGCGTGCAGACCACCGAGGTCAGGAGCGAGCGCAAGGAGACCAAACCGCCGCGACGCTACAGCGACGCGTCGCTGCTCGCGGCGATGGAGACCGCCGGCAAGCTGGTCGACGACGACGAGCTGCGCGAGGCGATGAAGGACTCGGGCATCGGCACCCCCGCGACGCGCGCCGCGATCATCGAGCGCCTGATCGCCGTTGGCTACATCGAGCGCGACGGGCGCGCGCTCGTGGCGACCGAGAAGGGCTGCAGCGTCGTCCGCCTGCTCAACGCCCATCCGCTCACCTCACCCGGGTTGACCGGCGAGTGGGAGCACCGGCTGGGCAAGATCGAGCGCGGCGAGGACTCGCGCGAGAAGTTCATGGGCGACATCGCTGGCTTTGCCAGGGAGACGGTCGGCGAGCTCGACGAGAAGCTCAAGGGCGTACGCATCCCGCGCGCGAAACTGGGCCCCTGCCCGGTGTGCGGGCACGAGATCAACGAGAATCGCAAGGGCTACTCGTGCTGGGCGCGCGACGACCCGGGCTGCGGCTTTGTGATCTGGAAGTCCAAAGCGGGCAAGCAGCTGCCCGTGGCCGTGGCGCGCGAGCTGATCAAGACCGGCTACACGGCCCGACCCGTGACGGGCTTTCGCGGTCGCAGCGGGCGCAGCTTCAGGGCGCGTCTCGCGCTCCAGCAGACCGACGAGGGCAAATGGCGCGTGGAGTTCGACGAGCCCTGGGCCAGGGAGGGCGTCAAGCCGCCCGACGCCGAGGTCGAGGCCGAGGGCGACGGGTCGCGCACCTCGGCGCGGGCCCGAAGCGCGGCATGAGCCGCGCCCGGTGAGCGGGCGACAGGCCGCACCACGACCGCCGCGAGCCTGCGGCCGGCGTGTCGGATGGGTGCGCCACGATAGACGGCGATGCCGATCACGCTGATCACGGGCCCCGCGAACGCCGGCAAGGCGCAGGTCGCCATCGAGGCGATGAGGTCTCATCTGGCCCGCGGGGAGGAGCCGCTGTTCGTCGTGCCGACGCGCGCCGACGTCGAGCACTACAGACGCGAGCTGGCAGGCGACGGCGCGCTCATGGGAGGGCGCGTGCAGCGCTTCGGCGATCTCGTCGGCGAGCTCGCCGAGCTCGCCGGAGCCGACACGCCGCTGCTCGGCGCCGCCGCGCGCGACCGTGTCCTGGCGACTGCCGCCCAGCGCGCGCTGGGGCGCGAGCCAACGCGGGGCGGCGGAGGGCTCGTCGAGGCCGCGGGCGAGCTCGTGGCAGAGCTGCGCCTGCGACGCATCTCACCCGCTCGCCTGGATGATGCGCTCTGTAGATGGGAGGCGGCCGGCACGCCCGCGTGCGGGCTCGGCGAGCTGTATCGGGCGTATGACCGCGCGCTCGCGCACGTCGGCTGCGTCGACGTCGAGCAGCGGGCGGTCGCCGCGCTGGACGCGCTGAGACGCCGGCCGGCACGCTGGAACGGCACGCCCGTCGTCGTGTACGGCTTCGACGACTTCGATCCGCTCCAGCTCGACGTGATCGAGACGCTCGGGGTCGTCATCGACGCGCCGCTGACCGTGTCGCTGACGTTCGAGGGCGGCCGAGTCGCCTTCGCCGGGCGGGCCGCCACCTACCAGGCACTCGCGCCGCTCGCGACCGAGCACGTCGAGCTGGAGGCCCTGGCGACCTACTACGCCCCTGCCGCGCGCGAGGCGCTCGCCCACCTCGAGCGCTCGCTGTTTGAGCAGGCGCCGGCCCGCGCCGATCATGGGGGCGCCGTGCGCCTGCTCGAAGGAGCCGGCGAGCGCTCTGAGATCGAGCTCGTCGCGCGCGAGATCCGGGCGCTGCTCGACGGGGGCATGGCGGCCGACGAGATCGCCGTCGTCGCGCGTCTCGACGGGCCCGCATACGACGTGGTCGAAGATGTTTTCGCCAGCCATGCGATCCCGTTTGCGCTGGAGCGCCGGCGCGGCCTGCGCGAAACGGCGACGGGGCGGGCGCTGCTCGGCCTGCTGCGCTGCGCCGGCGCGGACGGCGAGCTGGAGGACCTGCTCTCTTTCCTGCGCGCGCCCGGCGTTCTGTCCAGGCCCGAGCTCGCCGACGAGCTGGAGGCGTTCGCGCGGCGCAGCGGGGCGCTCAGCGCGAGCGCGGCGCAAGCGGCGTGGGAGCAGCGCCGCTGGACGCTCGAGGCGATCGGACACATGCGCCAGGCGGGCGAGCGCGGGCCGGCGGCGCTGATCGAGCGCGCCCGCCGCGAGCTGCTGTGGCTGTTCTGCCGCCCGCGCGCGGGGCGCGCCGAGCTGCTGGCCGACGATGAGCTCGACGAGGCGCGCGCGCTGCGGGCGTGCACGCAGGCGCTGGCCGAGCTAGCCGAGCTGGCGCGCCGCGCCCCGCGGCTCGCACCAGAGGACCCGGCGCAGCTCGCGTCGGCACTGGAGGGAGTGACGCTGTTCAGCGGCGACGCTCCCGGCGCCGGCGCGGTCGCCGTGCTCGAGCCGCTCGCCCTGCGCGCGCGCCGCGTGCGCGCGCTGTTCGTGTGCCGCCTGCAGGAGGGGCTGTTCCCGCGCGCCGCGCGCGAGCGCGGCCTGCTGGCCGACGAGGAGCGGCGCTCTCTGGCCGAGGCCTCCGGGCTGCGCCTCGGTTTGCGCGAGGACGCGGTCGCGGCCGAGCGCTACCTGTTCTACGCCGCCGTCTCGCGCGCCGAGGAGCTGCTCGTGCTCAGCTGGCACGCAGCGGACGACGACGGCACGCCGGGCACGCGCTCGCTGTTCGTCGACGACCTGTGTGAAGCGTTCGCAGAGACGCTCTGGACCGAGCGAGCGCCCCAGCCGTCGCCCGGCGTGGCCGCGCAGACGCGCGGCGAAGGGTTGCCGGCGGGCATCGACGCCCCGGCGGCGCTCGTGGACGATGAGGCGCTCGCATCGCTCCTGGCGCGCCCGGTGTGGTCGGCGTCGTCGCTAGAAGCGTGGATCAGCTGCCCGGTGCGCTGGCTGGT
>DASPVR010000049.1:0-3844 GCA_035622255.1 Solirubrobacteraceae bacterium
TACGAGTGTTGTCCGCCCCGCTTTTCCGCGACCGGATTGTCAGGGTCGCCCGCGACGAGTGCGGAGGGGTTTCCCGCAGTGAGCCGTCCGCGCGGGTGGCGTGAAGCGGGGGCGTAGTTGGGAGGGATCAGAAGGGCGGATCGTCGTCCTTGTGGTCGAGATCGTCGAGGGCGTGCAGGTAGCGGGTGAGCAGGTCGTGCAGAGCGTCGCTGCGGGCGACGAGGCGTGCGGCGAGGAGGGTCGTCGGCGGGGGATCGCGTTCGTAGACGGGGTCACCGAGGGCGGCGACGTCGGGGTTCTCTGCGAGCAGCGCGGCGCGGGCGACGGCGAGGGCCGCATCGAGCAGGGCGAGAGCGGCGCGCTCGGGGGCGTTGTGCAGGTCGTCGGGACGAGGCAGGCCGAGGGTGGGCATCACGCCACCTCCGCGATGGCGATCTGCACGTGGTCGGGGGAGGCGACCTTGGCCTTGGCGACGGCGGCGGCGAGCAAGGTGTGGTGCGCCAGGCCGTTGATGCGTCGAGGAAGGCCGCCCGTGGCCTGGAAGATGGCCTCGACGGCGGCGGGCTCGAAGAGCGGCAGTTCGGTGCCGGCGCGGCGCAGTAGGTGGCTGAGGTACGCGGCCGTCTCCTCTCGCGTGAGCGGGGGGAGGTGGTAGCGCACGACGACGCGTTGGCTCAGGGCCTCGTGCACGGCCATGCCGACCCTGCGTCTGAGCTCGGTCTGCCCGCAGAAGAGAAGGCAGAGCCGGCTCTCGGAGTCCATGGCGTAGTTGGTCAGAAGGCGCATCTCCTCAAGCACGTCGCTGCGCAGCCACTGCGCCTCGTCGAGCACGAGCACGGGACGCGTGCGCGTCTCGGTGGCCAGGCGCGTGACCTCGTTCTTGATCTGCCGGTAGAGCGCGGCGCGGCTGCGCTCGACGGGCAGGCCCATCTCCCAGGCGATGGACTTGTACATGTCCATGGGGTTGCCCGTGGAAAGGGGCACGTAGAAGACCTTGTAGAGGCCCGAGTGCAGACGCGCGGCCATCGCGCGGCACGCGCTGCTCTTGCCACTGCCGGCGTCGCCGGTGACCAGGCCGATGCCGCTCATCTCGACCAGGTGTCCGAGACGCGTTGCGAGCTCGCGCATGGGGGCCGACGCGTACATCTCGTCGGCCGCGAGCTCGCCGTGGAAGGGAAAGCCGGTCAGCCCGAAGTGCTTGGTGTACATCACGCCACCTCCGGGCCACCGTCGTCGTTGTCGTTGCCAAGATCGCGCAGGCGCACGCCCTCGGAGGCATCGTGGTGGCGCTTGACGAAGCAGTTGGCATGCGTGTCCACCACGCGCGCCTGGCCGATCTTCTTGCCACCGTGCCACACGTCGATGGGCGCGCCGCGCTTGGCGGGGTCGAAGCGCAGCGTGACCTTCTCGCCGACGAGCGCCGCCTCGACCTCGTAGACCACGCCGCCGAGACTGACGGTGCGGTCGGCGCGCACGCGCCGCCCCGCTTCGAGCAGAAACATCTCACGCAGGTCGAGCTCCGGGCCACAAGAGCGCACTTCGCCCGAGCGCATCGCCCACGCATCCAGGGGCGTGATGCCGTCCAGGCCCTTGTGGGGCGACTGGTGGTACTCGCCCTCGACCCAGGCCCACAGCCGCCGGTTGAGCGCGTCGAGCGACCCGAGATCCGACTCGCCCAGCACGGGCAAAAGCTGCATGCGCACGGTGCGGAAGAAGCGTTCCTGCTTGCCCTTGCCCTGGGGCATGTACGGCCGCGCATGGATGAGCGTGATGCCCAGGCGGGCGCAGACCAAAGACAGGTGGTGCGAGCGGAAGGCCGACCCATTGTCGACGTACAGGCGCTGCGGGATGCCGCGTCGCATCACGGCCTGCTTGAGCACGGGTAAGAGCGCCCCCGTGTTCTCGGAGAGCGCGAAGGCGGCGTACGGGACCACGCGCGTGGCGTCGTCCAGCAGGCCGATGAGGTAGGTCTTCTGCTTGCGCCGGCCCCCGACGACGACCGCGGGGCCGTGCATCACGTCGCTCATCCACAGCTCGCCGGCGTGCGCGTAGGCGAAGCGACGACGGTCCTTGCTCGTCGGGTCCTCGGGACGCTTGCCCATCACCCCGGCGCGTGACAAGAGGCGATGCACGGTGCTCACGGGCAGCGTCATCGCGGCGGCCTGCTCGTCCATTTGCCTGGCTGTGTCGATCACGGTCGCCACCGTCCAGTCCCGGTGGTCGTCCTTGAGCATCACGAGCAGGTCGCACAACGGCCTGGGGATCGCGCGCGCCGTGCCGATGTCGGCCCGCGGCTTGGGCCGCAGCGCGTCGAAACCGCCGGCCTTGTACGCGCTCAGCCAGTCGCGCAGCGTCTCGGCCGCCACGCGCGTGCGCCGGCTGCCCGGGATGCAGTAGCTCTTGGCCGCCTTCTCGCGAAGGCGTTCGTAGAGCCGGCGCTCGTCGTCGCCGGCCGCGGGGTGCACCAGGTCGCTGATCAGCCCGTAACGAAACAGGGCGATCTGCTCGGCGCGCTCGGCGCGCGTCGTGTCGTCGTCTTTCATGGTCGTTGTCCTCGTCGAGGCCCTCACCGTGAGGGCTCGACGAGGGCTACCGGGCAGGTGCCGGCGGGTCTGGACCAGGAGGTTGTGCTCGACCGGATCGGACCCTCGACCCGGCCTCGGGGCGCGGCACCAATCCGAGAGGGGCCGACATTCGATGCAGGTATCGCTCGCAGATCCCCCGCAGCGCCACCAGCACGCGCAGGGTGCCCAGCCGCCGCCGGAACGCGCTGACCCTCGGCGGCACGTCCTCGAATCGCTCCGGCATCAACCCCTTGACCGTCGTGAGGATGGCGCGCGCGAGGACCACCCGGAGCCGGACCCAGACCACCGCCGCGCCCAGGGTGACCGCGTCGGTCGCGTCGGCAGGGCGAAGCTCGTCGGCCGCCTTCTCCATCGGTGCCGTCTCCGCCTTGGCCGCCGCCTGCTCGATCATGTCGAGCGTGCCGGGCATCCGGCTCGCGAAAAAGTCGGGCAAAAGGCCGAAGCTGATGTGCTGCTCGGGGCACCAGTACCGCGCCACGTACGCCACCGCGGGCACCTTGCGCATGTACGTGCCGAGCCGGTGGAAACCGCAGCCGCCGCTCTCGCACACCGGGCATGCCGACAAAGTTGCCGTCTCCCAGCCTCGCTGCGTACGGTACTCGTCGAAGGTCAGCTCCGTCGCCAAGCGTAGTTGCACTTCACGATCGCCCGCGTCCGGGTTGCCGCCAGACGCGGGCCGTTTCCTTTCCTCGGCCACCGCCGCCAGGACCACCCTCGCGGCGCTGCCCATCGTGCCGGCGACGGCACGATCCGGGAAAGTTTCGGTCTCGACCTTCCCTCTCTCTGGCTCCGTACCGCCTGATCCGTCCGTGGACTACTGCGCGACCTTCTCGTCGCGGATCACGGAATAGAGGAGGAACCTACACTGCGCACCATCGACTGTTGCGCTTCCTTCGTGACTCGCCCTGGAGCGACCGCGAGGTGCGGCGGGCAGCTGCGCAGCACGCCATCGAGGCGCTCAGCGCCGAGGAGCCGGTGCGTACGTGGATCGGCGACGACACCGGCTTCCTCAAGCAGGGGACCCACTCGGTCGGCGTGCAGCGCCAGTACACCGGCAGCGCCGGCAAGATCGCCAACTGCCAGATCGCCGTCAGCCTGAGCATCGCGACACGCTCGGCACACGTCCCGATCGACTTCGCGCTGTACCTGCCCGAGAGCTGGGCGAGCGATCCCGAGCGCCGTGCCGAGTGCAAGATCCCCGACGAGGTCGTGTTCAAGACCAAGCACGACCTGATGCTGGAGATGATCTAGAGCGCCCT
>DASPVR010000050.1:0-3740 GCA_035622255.1 Solirubrobacteraceae bacterium
CGGATGCTCCACGAGCGTCATGGAGTACGTCGCGGCCGGCGACGTCGCCGCCGAGGGCGTGCACATGCTCTCCACTGGAGGGATGCTCAAGTACGCGCGCGACGCCGAGCGCCAGGCCCACGACGTCGCGAAGGACGAGGCCGAGCACGGCGCGCATGGCGGCGAGGTCGTCGTGGCCACCGAGACGGGCATGCTCTACCCGCTGAAGATGGCGGCGCCTGCAATCGACTTCATCCCCGCCAACGCCGAGGCGTCGTGCAGATACATGAAGATGATCACGCTGCCCAAGCTGCGCGACTCGCTGCGCGACGGCAAGTTCGAGGTGCGCGTTTCAGCAGAGGTTGCGCGGCGGGCGCGCGTGCCGATCGACCGCATGGTCGCGATCGGCTGAGCGCTGGCCAGCTGCGGTCGCGCCGGGTCTGCGCCGGCTCAGAACTCGTCGGCGGTGTGGGGCCCGACGCAGGCCACAGCCAGCGCCTCGCCGATGCCTGCCGCGACCTCCCTCACCTCGTCGAAGGTGACGGCGTCGAGCGCCGCGATCGCGGCGTCGGGGTCGATCTCCTCGTCGAACACGATTCGCTGGTTGGCCGCATGGCCGGCGACGGCGTTGGTGCTCTCGAACGCGAGCACGCGCCGCCCGGCGCTGTAGGCACGGGCGCGCTGCACCTCCTCCTCGGTCGGGCCCTGCTCGCGCAGCTCGTCGACGATCTCGCGCATGCGCGTGTAGGCCTCGATGCACTTGGCCGAGTCCAGGCCCGAGCCCAGCTGGAGCACGGGGACGTCAGCGAACTCGTGATCGACCGCGTAGATCGAGTAGCACAGCCCGCGCTTCTCGCGGATCTCCTCGAACAGGCGCGACCCCATCGAGCCGCCGAGCAGCGTGGCGTAGATCTTCACGGCGGCGCGCTGGCGCGGGTCCGCCACGGCGATGCTCGGGCGGTAGACCATGCGCAGGTGCGACTGGTTGGTGTCGCGCTGCTCGACGACCTTGCCGGGGGCGAAGGCGGGCGCGGGCTCATAGGGCTGCGGCGCTGCAAGCGCGGGGAAGCGCGCGAAGCTCTCCACGAGCTGCTCCTGGGAGGGCAGGTGGTCGAGGTTGCCGGTCAGGAAGGCGCCCCCGCGCGCGCCGGCCCAGCGCCGCCGACGGAAGGCGAGGATCCCCTCGCGCGTGAAGCTGCGCAGGTTCTCCTCGGGGCCTAGCACCGTGCGTCCGAGCGGGTGCTCGCCGAACGCGGCCCTGTCGATCAGGTACTCGGCCACCGTGGCCGGCTGGTCGTAGGCGCGGTTGATCTCCTGGATCACGACCCCGCGCTCGCGGTCGAGCTCGGTGGCGTCGATGCACGGCCGCCCGACGAAATCGGTGAGCAGGTCGATCGCCTCCGGTGCGCTCTCGGCCCGCACGGTGATGTGGAAGGCGACGAGGTCGTGGCTCGTGTACGCGTTGAGCACGCCCCCCAGCCGCTCGGCGGTCTCGTTGACCTGCTTGTAGCTCGGGTACTTCTCTCCGCCCTTGAACACGAGGTGCTCGAGGAAGTGGGCCATGCCGTTCTCCTCAGGGCGCTCGCTGCGGGCACCGGCGTCGAACGCGACGAGCACGGTCAGCGCGCGCGTGCCGGGCAGGGCGACACGGTAGATGGGCAGCCGGTTCACGGGCACCGTGGTCGTCTGCACGCTCGCCATGGCGCCGCTCACGATATCCGCCAAGCGACGTCGCCTCGCGTTGGCTCGTCTAGGCTTGCCGGGCCGATGCCAGTGCCAGGACGAAAGCCCGCCTCCCGCCGGCTGCAGCCGCAGACGATCATGCTCGCGCTGGCGCTGCCGGTCCTGCTGGTCATCGGGATCTGGCTGGGAGGGCATCCGAGCGACCTGCCCGCCTTCGCGCGCGGTACGTTCGTGTCCAACCACTCCACCGAGGTCGTCGACGAAGCCATCAACAGGATCGCCAGCGACTACTACCGGCCGATCCCCAAGAGCAGGCTCGCCGACGCCTCGATCAGCGGCGCCGTGGCGAGCCTGGGCGACCGCTTCTCCCACTACCTGGACCCACACGAATTTCGCGAGTTCACCCAGCCGCCGACGTTCACCGGCATCGGCGTGATGGTCGCCCCCGACAGCCCCCACACCGCGACACTGCGCCGCGGCCTGCTGATCGTGCGCGTGTTTGACTCCTCCCCGGCAAAGCGGGCGGGCCTGCAGCCCGATGACCTGATCCTGGCCGTCAACGGACGCAGCCTGGCGGGTCAGACGCCGACGGCGGCCGCCAACTCGATCAAGGGACCGCCCGGCACCGACGTGCGCCTGACAATCCAGCCGTCGGGCGGGGCGCGTGGAGGTCATGTTCCCGCGCGCACGGTCGAGATCACCCGCGCGACGATCGACGAGCCCGTCGTCGCGTCGCAGACGCTCGCCGTCCACGGGGTCAAGCTGGGGGTCGTCGAGCTCGCGACGTTCAGCGCCGGCGCGCACGCCGAAGTCCGCGAAGCCGTCGAACACGAGTTGCACGCCGGCGCACGTGGCCTCGTGCTCGACCTACGCGCCAACGGCGGCGGCCTGGTCGAGGAGGCTCAGCTGATCGCGAGCATCTTCATCCCCAAGGGCACGATCGTCACCACGCGCGGGCGCACGCAGCCGACCGTCGTCCTGAGCGCGGTCGGAGGCGCGATCCCGAGCTCGATCCCGATGGTCGTGCTCGTCGACGAAAACACCGCCTCGGCGGCGGAGATCGTGACGGCCGCTCTCCAGGATCACCACCGCGCGACGGTCGTCGGCACGCACACGTTCGGCAAGGGCGTCTTTCAGGAGGAGGAGGGGCTCTCCAACGGTGGCGCGCTCGACATCACCGTGGGCGAGTACTTCACGCCGAACGGGCGCAACCTGGGCGGCGGCGGCATCAAGCAGGGCGCCGGCGTCACGCCGGAAGTGTCCGTGCCGAACGGCGTCGACACGCCCCACGGGCTGGCGGTGGCGCTGAACACGCTCGCCGCCAAAGTCAGGTGACCGCCCGCGCCGGTGCGCGAGCACGCGCGCTCGACACGCCCGGGCCGGTCCCCGCCGGGAGCTTCGCGGCCGTGCTCGAGAAACGCGCCCGCTTCATCGTCGCCGAGCCCCTCTTCGCGCAGCGCGATCGCGACGGGTCGGAGCGCGGCCGGCCCGCGCGTGTGACCGTGCCGGCAGGCCCAAGCAGGGCACGCGGGTCTGTCGGGGACCTCGTGCTCGTGCAGGCTGCTCGGAGGCGCTCGGGGGCGCGTGTCGTGCGCGTGCTCGGACGTCCGGATGTCGCTCACGACGTGATCGAGGCGCTGCTGATCGACCGCGGGGCGCGGCGCGGCTTTGATCATGCCGTGCACGACGAGGCACGGGCGGCGCGCGATCGCGTCCTGCACCGCGGTCTGCGCGAGGTGGCCGCGGGGCAGAGGCGCGACCTGCGCCCGTTGGCGACGTTCACGATCGACCCGGCCACCGCGCGCGACTGCGACGACGCGATCTCGGCCGAGTCGCTGCCGGGAGGTGCCACGCGCGTGTGGGTGCACATCGCAGACGTATCGGCGCACGTGCCCGAGGGCTCGCTCGTCGATCGCGAGGCGCGCGAGCGCGGCACGAGCATCTACGTGCCCGGCGCGGTCGAGCCGATGCTGCCCGAGGAGCTCTCCAACGACGCCTGCTCGCTGCGGCCGGGCGTGGACCGTCCCGCCGTAACGGTGGAGCTCGAGCTGCACGGCGCACGGGTGCAGCGCGCGTCC
>DASPVR010000051.1:0-11625 GCA_035622255.1 Solirubrobacteraceae bacterium
CCTCGACACGCCCGGCCACGAGGCGTTCACAGCGATGCGTGCCCGCGGCGCGAGCGTCACGGACCTCGCCGTGATCGTTGTGGCCGCCGACGACGGCGTCAAACCGCAGACCGAGGAGGCGATCGACCACGCGCAGGCCGCCGAAGTGCCGATCATCGTCGCCGTCAACAAGATCGACAAGGAGGGTGCGCAGCCCGAGCGCGTGCGCACCGAGATGACCCAGCACGGCCTGCAGCCGGCGGAGTGGGGAGGCGACACGGAGTTCGTGGACGTCAGCGCCAAGACGCGCGAGGGGCTCGAGAACCTGCTCGAGACGATCCAGGTCGTCACCGACCTCGAGGAGTTGAAGGCCAATCCCGACACCGAGGCGTCGGGCACCGTCATCGAGTCCAAGCTCGACCCCGGCCGCGGCCCGGTCGTCACGATCCTCATCCAGCGCGGCACGCTGCGCGTTGGCGACGCGCTCGTGGCCGGAGCCCACTTCGGGCGGGTCCGCGCGATGCACGGCTTCACCGGCACGCGACTGAAACGGGCCTCGCCCGGTCAGCCTGTCGAGACGCTCGGGTTCGACGGCGTGCCGCTGGCGGGTGAGGTCGTGCGCGCGGTCGAGAACGAGCGCCGCGCGCGCCAGCTGGCGGGCGAGCGCGCCAACCGCCTGAAGACCGAGGCGCTCGCACGGCGCTCCGGGCGCAAGGTCTCGCTCGAGGACGTCTTCAAGCTCGCCCAGGAGGGCAGCGTCAAGGAGCTCAGCCTCGTGATCAAGGCCGACGTGGCCGGTTCGCTGGAGGCGATCGAGGACGAGATCGCCAAGCTGCCCCAGCAGGAGGTGGCCGTAAACATCATCCACCGCGGCGTCGGCGGCATCAATGAGTCCGACGTGATGCTCGGGGCGGCATCGGGCGGCGTGATCCTGGCGTTCAACGTGCGCCCGGTCGGCGACGCTCGCCAGATCGCCGAGCGCGAGGGGGTCGAGATCCGCTCCTACGCGGTCATCTACCGCGCGATCGAGGAGCTGCGCGCGGCGATGGAGGGGATGCTCGAGCCCGCCGAGGTAGAGACGCCGCTCGGCCAGGCCGAGGTTCGCCAGCTGTTCCGGGCGTCGCGGATCGGCACGATCGCCGGCTCGTTCGTGACGGAGGGCAAGGTCGCGCGCGGTGCGCGGGTGCGCGTCGTGCGCGACGGGACGGTCATCTTCGATACGACGATCGCGAGCCTGCGCCGCTTCAACGACGACGTACGCGAGGTCGCCAGCGGTTTCGAGTGCGGCATCGTGCTGGCCAACTTCTCCGACCTGCGCGAGGGCGATGTGCTCGAGACATACGAGACGCGCCTGCAGGAGCGTGAGCTCTCCTCCTGAGCGCGCGATCCAGACAGCGCGGCCGACCACCCCATCGCCTGCGGCCTGCACGAGCCCTCCCAGCCGCTTCGCGGCCACGAGGCGGGGGCTAGGATGACCTCGGGACGGATGCGCCGCGTGGACGAGGCCATCCGCCAGGTGATCAGCGGTGTGCTGGCAGAAGGACTCAAGGACCCACGGGTGGGATTCACGACTGTGACAGAGGTGAAGACGAGCGCCGATCTGCGCCATGCGCGGGTGTACGTGAGCGTGCTCGGCGACGAGCGGCTGCGCGAGAGCACGCTTGTGGGCCTGCGCAGCGCGCACGGCTTCCTGCAGGGTCGGCTTGCGTCCGAGCTGCGCTTGAAGCGCACCCCGACACTCCAGTTTTGCTACGACGACACGACCGAGCGGGCGCTGCGCGTCAACGCCCTGATCGACGAGATCGACGGCTCGTGAGCGACGCTCCGGCTCCGCCGGCAACCCGCGAGCTGGCGCTCGAGCGCCTGCGCGAGGACGAGCGCTTCGTGCTCGCCACCCACGAGCACCCGGACGGCGACGCGCTCGGCTCGCTGGTGGCGATGCGCGGACTGCTGAGCGCGCTCGGCAAGGAGACCGCGATGTTCATCGCCCCCGAGGATCTGCCGCTGCCGCGCGAGTACCGCGTGTTCGAGCTCGAGGACCTGATCGCCGAGCCCCCGGCCGATGTCGCGCAGCGCACTGTGGTGCTGCTCGACTGCGGCAACATCGACCGCAACTCCGCCGGCCTGCTGCGCGACGGCCGCCACCTGATCAACATCGATCACCACCACGACAACACGCGCTTCGGGACGATCAACCACGTCGTGCCCGACGCTTCGAGCACGGCCGAGATCGTCTGGGACCTGATGCACGGGCTGGGCATGCATCCGACCCCCGCGGTCGCGCAGGCGCTCTACATCGGGCTGATCACCGACACCGGGCGCTTCATGTACGAGAACACGGGCCCGCGCGCGCACGAGATGGCCGCGGAGCTGATCGAAGCCGGCGTCGACGTTGCCGCGATCTACCGCCAGCTCTACGAGGAGCTGCCGCCCGGCAAGCTTGCGCTGCTGGCCGCGGCGCTCGAGAGCATCGAGCGCTTCGACGACGGCACGTTGACGCTTGCCGCCCTCAGCTCGGCCGACTTCGACCGCGCCGAAGCCGACGACAGCTACTCCGAGGGCATCATCGACCACCTGCGCGCGCTGCAGGGTACGAAGGTGGCCGCGCTCGTGCGTGAGCTGCGGGGCGAACGCGCCGGGCAGCGCAAAGTATCGCTGCGCGCCACCGACCGCGACATCGACGTGTCGCTCATCGCCCGCGCCCAGGGCGGCGGCGGGCACCGCCGAGCGGCGGGGTTCTTCACCGTGCTCGCCTCCGACGAGCTGGCGAGCTTCCTGCGCGAGGCGATCGCCGAGCAGCTGCACGCGAACGCCGACGGCCACGCGCAGGCGACGCTCGCCTGACGGCGCGCGCCGATGGACGGCGTCCTGCTGATCGACAAGCCGCCGGGGATGACCTCGCACGACGTGGTCGCCGCGGTCCGGCGTGCCCTCGCGGGTCCGCGCGTCGGTCACGCCGGCACGCTCGACCCCTTCGCGACGGGGCTCCTGGTCGTGCTCGTCGGGCGGGCGACCAAGGCGCAGCGCGAGCTGATGGCGCTGCCCAAGCGCTACGAGGTGCTCGCGCGGCTGGGCGCGACCTCGAGCACGGGCGACCCTGAGGGTGAGATCGTGCACACGGGTCGCTTGCCAGCGCCCGGGCTCGCGCTGCCCACCGGGCAGCTGCGCCAACGCCCCCCGCGCCACTCGGCCGTGAAGGTCGCGGGCGTGCGCGCCTACGTCCGGGCGCGGCGCGGCGAGGACTTCGAGCTGCCCGAGCGCACGGTGAGCGTCTATCGCTTCGAGCAGCTGTGGCGCGACGACTCGGCGCCGCCCGACGGCGTGGCGCGCGCGGCGTTCGCGATCGAGTGCTCGGCCGGGACGTACGTGCGCTCGCTGATCGCGGACCTCGGCGACGCCTACTGCGAGCAGCTGCGGCGCACGGCGATCGGCCCCTTTGACGTTGGCGAGGCGGTTGCGCCACCGCCGCGCGGCGCCCTCTGGGACGAGCCGCCGCTGGTCGAGCTCGCGGACGCGCTGGAGAGCGCCAGGTCCTCGCGCGCGCAGGCGGCCGTGGAGCGCCCCGGCGTAAGCGGCGCGCCGCCGTCGGCGCCAAAGGCCCAATAGGCTTGGCGACGTGAGGGTCACGAGCCTGCCCGACGTCGAGCCATCCGACGGCGGGCGCCGGGTGGCAGTGGGGACGTTCGACGGCGTGCACGTGGGTCATCGTGAGGTCATCGGCGGCTCGGACAGCGTGCTCACGTTCGACCCCCACCCGGTCTCGGTCGTCGCGCCGCAGCACACGCCCAAGCTGCTGACGACGCTCCCGCGCAAGGCCGAGCTGATCGCGTCGCTGGGGGTGCAGGAGCTGATCGTGATCCCCTTCGACGAGGGCTTCGCCCGCCGCAGCGCGCAGGAGTTCGTCGACGACGTGCTCGTCGGCACGCTCGGCGCCATGCACGTGTCGATCGGCGAGAACTTCCGCTTTGGGCACAAGGCGCAGGGCGACGCCCGGCTGCTGGCCGCCGACGGGCGCTTCGCGGCCGTCGTGCACCCGATCCTCGAGATGGACGGCGAGATCGTCTCCTCCAGCCGCATCAGGGGACTCGTCCTGGCCGGCGACGTGGCCGAGGCAGACCGCCTGCTGGGGGCGCCCTTCCAGCTCGCCGGCGAGGTCGTGCACGGCGACGAGCGCGGGCGCGAGCTGGGTTATCCGACCGCCAATCTGGTGCCCGACGAGGCGCTCGCCTGCCCTGGCCACGGGGTGTACGCGTGCCTGGTCGATGGCCACGCGGCCGCCGTGAGCATCGGCGTGCGCCCTACGTTCGAGACCGGGCGCGGCGAGCTGATAGAGGCGTACGTGATCGACTTCGACGGCGACCTCTACGGCGCCACCCTGCGCCTGGACTTCCTCGCGCGCCTGCGGGGCGAGCGGCGCTTCGAGACGGCCGACGCGCTGGTCGATCAGATGCGTCACGACGTCGCCCGGACACGCGAGATCGTGACCGCCCGCAGCGGGCGTTAGCCCTGGATCGCGAGGCTGGGCGTCTGCTACGTTGTCTGCGCCGATGACCGCGATCACGACAGAGCGCAAGCGCGAGATTGCCGCCCGCTTCGGTGCCAACGAGCGCGACATGGGCTCCACGAAGGTGCAGATCGCCCTGCTCACCGAGCGGATCAACCACCTCACCGAGCACCTACGCCAGGCCAGCAAGGATCACCACTCCCGCCGCGGCCTGCTGATGCTGGTGGGGCGCCGGCGGCGCTTTCTGGACTATCTGCAGCGCCGCGACCTCGAGGGCTATCGCGCGCTCATCAAAGAGCTCGGCCTCAGAAAGTAGACGCCGTCTGGGTGAGCGTGATCGAGCCGGGTACGCCGGCACCGCAGTTCATCCTCGGGCGGGCGGGGGATCCGTTCACCCAGGACAACCTGCAGGGCACGACGACCGCGCTCGTGTTCTACCCGTTCGCCTTCAGCCCCGTGTGCACCGACCAGCTGCAGCTGTACGAGCCGCTGGTGGAGGAGCTCGCCGAGAACGACACCGTCCTCTACGGCGTCTCCTGCGACGCGGTGTGGTCGCAGTCGGCGTTCAAGGACAAGCTCGGCGTGAGCATCGAGCAGCTGTCGGACTTCGAGCCCAAGGGGGCGACGTGCAGGGCCTTCGGCGTCTATCACCCCGGCGGCTTTGCCCAGCGCGCGCTGGTGGTGACCGCGCCAGATGGCGTCGTCGCGTGGAGCTATGAAGCTCCCTCGCCGGGCGATCTGCCCGGCCTCGACGTGTTGAGAGAAGGGCTTTCGGCGGCGGGCGTCCGCTAAGCTGCATACGTTCGGCAGAGGAAGAAAAAGACAGCGGACCGCTACCGACGGGCGGGACAGGAAGGCAGTGGACATGAGCAGTGATGGGGTTACGCGCGTCTCCACCGAGATCGCCGGCAGCGAGATCTCGTTCGAGACAGGGAGGATGGCCAAGCAGGCCTCGGGGGCGGTTGTCGTGCGGCAGGGGGACACGATGGTCCTGGCGACGGCGGTGGCCGGCGCCGTGCGCGACGTCGACTTTCTGCCATTGACCGTCGACGTCGAGGAACGCATGTACGCCACGGGCAAGATCCCGGGATCGTTCTTCAAGCGCGAGGGTCGCCCCGGCGAGAAGGCGACGCTCACGGCGCGCATGATCGACCGTCCGCTGCGCCCGCTGTTCTCCAATGACTGGCGCTATGACACCCAGCTGGTGGCGATCCCGTTGTCGATCGACCACGTGCACCCGTACGACATCCTCGCCATGAACGGCGCCTCGGCGGCGGTCATGATCTCCGACATCCCGTTCCCGGCCCCGGTGGGCGCGGTGCGAATCGGCAAGGTCGACGGCAACTTCGTCGTCAACCCCGACGAGAAAGAGCTCGTCAATCCCGAGAACGAGGGGACGGTGAGCGAGAGCTCGCGCTCGGACCTCGACCTGATCGTGGCCGGTACCGAGGAGGCGATCCTGATGGTCGAGGCGGGCGCCAACGAGATCCCCGAGGCCGAGATCCTCGACGCGCTCGACATTGCCCACGCCGAGATCAAGAAGCTGTGCGCCTTGCAGCGTGAGCTCGCCGAGAAGGTGGGCAAGGACAAGAAAGCGTTCGAGCCGATCGACGTCGACGAGCAGCTGCTCGAGCAGATCGGCTCTTCGCACGGCGCAGAGCTCGACGCCGCCACGCAGGTCGAGGACAAGCTAGAGCGCCAGGAGGCAACGAAGACGGTCGAGGAGGTCGTTCTCGGGCGCTACGCGCCCTCCCCGCCGGAGGGAGCGTCAGAGGAGCAGCAGACGGCGGCCAAGGAGTGGCGCGCAGCCGCCCAGCTCGCCTTCGACAAGCTCGAGAAGTCGATCATCCGCGAGCGCATCGCGGTCGACAAGAAGCGGCCCGACGGGCGCAGCGCGGATGAGATCCGCGACATCTCGATCGAAGTGGGCGTGACGCCGCGCACCCACGGGTCGGCGCTGTTCACGCGCGGCCAGACCCAGGCCCTGAGCGTCGCCGCGCTCGGCACGCTCAAGGAGGAGATGCGGATCGACACGCTCGGCCTGGAGACGAAAAAGTACTACTGGCACCACTACAACTTCCCGCCGTTCTCGGTCGGCGAAGCGGGGCGCATGGGCGGAGTAAAACGGCGCGACATCGGCCACGGCGCCCTCGCCGAGCGCGCGCTCGTGCCGATGGTTCCCTCGATCGAGGAGTTCCCGTACTCGATCCGCGTGGTGTCGGACATCCTCGAGTCCAACGGGTCGTCCTCGATGGCTTCGGTGTGCGGGTCCTCGCTGTCGCTGATGGATGCGGGCGTGCCGCTGAAGCGACCGGTCGCCGGGATCGCGATGGGGCTGATCAAAGAGGGCGACGAGTACATCGTGCTCACCGATATCGCCGGCGTCGAGGATCACCTCGGCGACATGGACTTCAAGGTCGCCGGCACCGAGCGCGGCATCACCGCGCTGCAGATGGACATCAAGATCGGCGGCGTGACGTTCGACATCCTGCGCGACGCGCTCACGCGCGCGCACGAGGCGCGCACGTTCATCCTCGGCAAGATGGCCGAGGTGATCGACGCGCCGCGCTCGCAGCTGTCGCAGTTCGCGCCGCGCATCCAGACGATCCAGATCGATCCCGCCCAGATCGGCCTGCTGATCGGCAAGGGCGGCGAAACGATCCGCGGCCTGTCGGAGGAGTTCGAGTCGCAGATCGACGTCAACGACGACGGGCAGGTCTTGATCTACTCGGCCAACGGCGAGCTCGCCGACGCGCTCGTGGAGCGCGTGCGGATGATGACCAAGGAGGTCGAGGTCGGCGACGAATACGTCGGCAAAGTCGTCAAGACGACCACGTTCGGGGCTTTCGTCGAGCTCGCCAAGGGCACCGACGGCCTGCTGCACATATCGAACGTCTCGCCGGGGGAGCGCGTGGACACCGTCGAGGACGTGCTCAACCGGGGCGATGAGGTGAGCGTGCGCGTCGTCGAGGTCGATCGCGAGCGGGGCCGGATCGGCCTGCGCCTGGCCGACGACCCCGAGATCGCCGGCAAGAGCGTCCAGGAGCTGGCAGGGGTGGCGGCCGCCTCCGGAGGCGGCGGTGGCCCGCGGCGCAACGGTCGCAGCGGCGGTGAACGTGAAGAGCGCGGGCCCCGCAGAGACCGCGGCGAGAGCCGCGGCTCGGGGCGTCCACGCCGCAGCAGCGACCGTGGCAGAGATCGTTACTGAGCTCGAGCATCGCCTCACCACGCTGGGCTCTGGCGTGCGTGTCGTCACCGAACGCGTGCCGGCGGTGCGCTCGGTCGCGCTCGGCTTCTGGA
This sequence comes from Solirubrobacteraceae bacterium, assembly GCA_035622255.1. GTDB lineage: Bacteria > Actinomycetota > Thermoleophilia > Solirubrobacterales > Solirubrobacteraceae > Palsa-744. The sequence continues at coordinate 7,784 of DASPVR010000051.1, forward strand.
TAGCCGCCGGCTCGACGGGCGAGTCAGAGCAGCAGCGCGGGATCACGCACCTGCTCGAGCACATGCTGTTCCGTGGCAGCGAGCGCTTCGCCTCCCAGGAGATCGATCAGATCTTCGACGCGATGGGCGCAGAGGTCAACGCCGGGACCGACAAGGAGGCGACGTCGGTCTACACGCGCGTGCTCGACCGCCACCTGGAGCGCGCGTTTGACGTGATGAGCGACATGGTCTGGCGCCCGCGGCTGGCCGAGCTCGAGACCGAGCGCGAGGTCGTGCTCGAGGAGATCGCGATGTACGAAGACGATCCCCAGGACAAGGTGTTCGACGTGCTCGGCGAGGCCATTTTCGGCTCACACCCACTGGGTCGCGCGGTGATCGGCACGCCGGAGGTCGTCGGCGCCGCCACCCGCGAGCAGCTGGCCGCTTTCCACGCCGCCCGCTACCGTCCCGAGAGCGTCGTGATCGCGGCGGCCGGCTCGATCGAGCACGAGGCGCTCGTCGAGATGGCGCGCGCCGCAGATCCCGCGCCCGCGCCACACAGCCCGGCGAGCGCGCCGGCCACCGATCCCGGGGCTCCGGACCTCACGCGGCGGGTTCGCTTTTTGGAGAAGGACACCGAGCAGTACCACCTCTGTCTGGGCGGTGGCGGTCTCGCGCACGACGACGAGCGCCGTTTTGCGCTGCGCGTGCTCGAAGGCGTGCTCGGAGGGACGTCGTCCTCGCGCCTGTTCCAGGAGGTGCGCGAGCGCCGCGGGCTCGCCTACTCGGTGTTCTGCTTCTCGAATCTGTACGCGCACACAGGTGAGGTCGGCGTGTACCTCGGGACGCGTCCGGAGAACCTCGCCGACGCGATGTCGATCGTCGCACGCGAGCTAGGGCGCTGCGTGCGCGACCCAGCCGACGAGGACGAGCTCGAGCGCTCGCGTGAGAACCTCAAGGGTCGCATCGTGCTGTCGCTCGAGTCGACCGGGGCGCGCATGAGCCGTCTGGGGGCAGCGGTCCTCCACGACCTGCCGATCCTGTCGGTCGACGACGTGATCGAGCGTATCGACGCAGTCGGCATCGACGCGCTGAGGGGGCTCGCGAGCGCCCTGTTTCAGCCCGGGGGCCTGTCCGTCGCGAGCGTTGGGCCCGACGAGGCCGCCTTCCGGGCCGCGATCGAGCCGCTGCAGGACGGGGGCGCCGCCCCCGACGCCGACGTCGCAGGCGTTGGCGGGCGCGCATGATCAAAGTCGCGGTCGCGGGAGCGGCCGGGCGCATGGGGACGACCGTATGCGACGCGGTGGACGCGGCGCAGGACATGGATCTCGTCGGGCGAGCCGATCCGCTGCTCGGCACAACGCTCGAGGACGTGCTACCGGACGCCGACGTGGTGGTCGACTTCACGCGTCCCGACACCGCCCTGGGCAACGCGCTCGCGTGCGTGCGCGCGGGCGTGCACGCGGTCGTCGGCACGACCGGTTTCGATCCCGCGCCGCTGCGCCAGGCCCGGCCGGCCGAGGGTCGCCCGCGGGCCAACGTGCTGATCGCGCCCAACTTCGCCATCGGTGCCGTGCTGATGACGCGCTTCGCCAGCGAGGCCGCGCGCCACATGGAGCGCGCAGAGATCATCGAGCTGCATCATCACGGCAAGCTCGACGCGCCGAGCGGGACAGCGGCGCTCACCGCCGAGCTGATCGCGCAGGCCACGGGCGGAGAGCCGCCGCCGATCCACTCGGTCCGCCTGCCCGGCCTCGTGGCCCACCAGGAGGTGATCTTCGGGGACCTCGGGCAGACGCTCACGATCCGCCACGACACGATCAGCCGCGAGTCATTCATGCCGGGGGTGCTGCTGGCCGTGCGTCGCGTGGGGGAGCTGTCGGAGCCGCTGACGATCGGGCTGGAGGGCCTGTTGTTCTGAGCGCTGCGCATCGGCGAGCGGTCACCTACACGGCCGTCTGCCCATGCGATACTGCGCAGATGGCTGGCCTGGGCGCGATCCTGACCGCGATAGTCACGCCGTTTCACGCTGACGGCGCCGTCAACGAGGAGTCCTTCGTGGCGCTGATGAACCACCTTGCGCTCAACGGCTCCGACGGGTTCGTCGTCGCCGCGACGACCGGCGAGGCGTCGACCCTCTCCGACGATGAGCAGCTGGCGCTGATCGAGCTCGCGGTCGCCGAGCGTCCACCGGGCAAGACGATCGTCGCGGGCGCGGGCACCAACGACACGCGCCACGCCGTGTTCTTGACCGAACGGGCGAGCGCCCTCGGGCCGGATGCGATCATCTCCGTCACGCCCTACTACAACCGTCCCAACGCGCGTGGCCTAAAGCGCCACTACGAAGCCGTCGCCGCCGCGACCGACAAGCCCGTGCTGCTCTACAACATCCCATCGCGCACCGGGACGAACATCGGTCCCGAGCTCCTCGCGGAGCTGGCGCAGATCGACGGCATCGAGGGTGTCAAGCAGGCCAACGCCGCCGAGCTGCAGCCGATCGACGGCCTGATGTTGTATGCGGGCGACGACGGTTCGCTCGCACGCACGCTTGAGCTCGGGGGGGCAGGCGGCGTGTGCGTCTCCAGCCACATCGTCGGCAACGAGATGCGACGCATGGTCGACGAGCCCGAGCGGCGCGGGGAGATCGACGCCTCGCTGCGCGACGTCTACGAGACGCTGTTCTTGACGTCGAGCCCGACCTGCGCGAAGGCGGCGTTGAACCTGCTCGGCCACAACGTCGGCGGGCTGCGGCTGCCGCTGGTCGAGGCCAGCGACGAGGAGCTGGCCGCCATACGGGCGATGCTCGAGCGCCACGGCCTGCTGACGGGCGCGCAGACGGCCGCGTGAGCGCGCTCCGCGTGCTGCCCCTCGGGGGCCTGGGAGAGATCGGCAAGAACATGACGGTCGTCGAGCACGACGAGCGGATCGTCGTGGTCGACGTCGGGCTGCGCTTTCCCACGCCCGACATGGTGGGCATCGACCTCGTGCTGCCAGACTTCTCCTACCTGCGCGAGCGCGCGCGCGAGATCGAGGCGATCGTGGTCACGCACGGCCACGAGGACCACATCGGCGCGCTGCCCTGGGTGCTGCGCGAGCTCGATTCGCACGCGCCGCCGCCGATCTACGGCGGCGCGCTGACGATGGCGATGGCTCGGGCCAAGCTCGACGAGCACCGGCTGCGTGATGTCGAGCTCAACGACGTGGCCGTCGCCGAGGTGCTCGAGCTCGGGCCGTTCTCGCTGGAGCTGATCCACATGACCCACTCGATCCCCGACTCGAGCGCGGTCGCGCTGGGCACCGACCTTGGCACGGTGTTGATCACCGGCGACTACAAGTTCGACCAGACGCCCGTCGACGGGCCGCCGGCCGACGTGTCGCGGCTGGCCGAGCTGGGGCGCGAAGGCGTGCTGCTGCTTTGCGGGGACTCGACGAACGTCGACCGCCCCGGGTTCTCACCGTCGGAGTCGGTCGTCGGGCCGCACCTGGAGGAGGTGTTCGCGCGCTGCGAGGGACGGATCGTGGTGACGAGCTTCGCCTCGAACATCCACCGCGTCCAGCAGGTGGTCGACGCCGCGGCGGCGCTCGACCGCAAGGCGACGCTGGTCGGACGCTCGATGCGCAAGAACGTGAGCATCGGGCGCAGCCTCGACCACATCGAGATCCCGGAGGGGCTGATCGTGGGCCCGCGGGAGATAGAAGACTTCCCCGACGATCGGGTGGTGATCATCTCAACCGGCTCGCAGGGTGAGCCGCTGTCGGCGCTGCGGCGCATGGCCTACCGCGACCACCCCCAGGTGGAGCTGCGCGACGGCGACACGGTCGTGTTCTCCGCCACGCCGGTGCCCGGCAACGAGCGCGCGGTA
>DASPVR010000052.1:0-20451 GCA_035622255.1 Solirubrobacteraceae bacterium
GGCCGAGCACGGCCAGCACGGCCAGCGTGGCCAGCGCGACGAACGTGACGGGTGTCCTCAGGCGAGCGCTCATGGCGGTCGAGATCGACGCCTGTATCGGCTGGGCGCGCGCCGGACCTGAGTTTCCGTGGCCCGCCTCCACATCTGTGCTCGCGCGCGCCGCGGCGCGGCCTGCGCGCGTACGACCCGGTCCCCGAGCGGGCTAGCCCGCCGGCGCGCCCGACAGGGCGGCGTCCAGGCGCACGAGCGCCTCGTCCACCTCGGCCTGCGAGACGATCAGCGGCGGCAGCAGGCGCAGCGTGCCGGGTCCGGTGGCGTTGGCGACCAGGCGCTGCTCGAGCAGCGCGCGGCGCACGATCTCCTGCGCGTCCACGTCCAGCTCGCATGCGAGCATGAGCCCCCGGCCGCGCACCGAAAGCACGTGCGGCAAACGCCCCAGCCCCTCCGTCAGGCGCAGCCCGCGCTCGCGCACGCCGGCGAGCAGCTGCTCGTCGTCGGTCAGCTGCAGCGCCGCGAGCGCGGCAGCGGCGATGACCGGGCCGCCGCCGAACGTCGTGGCGTGGTCGCCTGGAGCGAGCACATCGGCGAGGCGCTCGCCCGTCACGAGCGCGCCGATCGGCAGGCCGCCGCCGAGGGCCTTGGCCACGGTGATCGCGTCGGGCACGACGCCGGTCTGCTCATAGGCCCACAGCGTCCCCGTGCGTCCCATCCCGCACTGGACCTCGTCGAACACGAGCGCCGCGCCGTGCTCGTCGCACAGCGTGCGCGCAGCTACAAGCAGCTCCTCGGAGAGCACGTTGACCCCGCCCTCGCCCTGGACCGGCTCGAGCAGCACCGCAGCGGTGCGCTCGTCGACGGCTTCCGCGAGCGCCTGCGCCCGCGGCGCCACCGCCCGGAAGCCCTTCACCAGCGGCGCGAACGGGGCCTGCTTGGACTCTTGCGGCGTGGCCGACAGCGCGCCATAGGTGCGCCCGTGAAACGCTCCGTGGACGACGACCACGTCGCCGCCGCGCCTGGCCTTGCGGGCGAGCTTGATCGCGGCCTCGTTGGCCTCGGCACCAGAGTTGCAGAAGAACACCTTCCCGCCGAGGCTGCTCGCGGACAGGCGCTGCGCCAGGCGCATCGCGGGCTCGGTGTAGAAGAGGTTGCTCACGTGCATGAGCCGCTGCGCCTGCTCGTGCGCGGCCGCCACCACACGTGGATGGCAGTGTCCGAGGCTCGTCACGCCGATCCCGCACACGAAGTCCAGGTACTCGTTGCCCTCGTCGTCCCACAGCCGCGTGCCGGCGCCGTGCACGAACTGCACCGGCAGGCGCGCGTAGCAGCCGATCACATACTCGCGCTCGAGCACCTGCAGCTCGGCCAGGCTCATGCCGCCGCCTGGATCTTCGTCCCGATCCCGGCGTCGGTGAACAGCTCTAGCAGCAGCGAGTGCGCCACGCGCCCGTCGAGGATGTGGGCAGCGCCCACCCCGGCGTCGATCGCCTCCACGCAGGCCGATAGCTTGGGGCGCATGCCGCCGGCGAGCCCACCCAGGGCGCTCGAGACCTGAGTCGTCGTCGCCTGCGCGATCAGGCTGTCGGGATCGTCGGGATTGCGCAGCCACCCCGGGACGTCGGTCAGGAACACGACCTTGTAGGCGCCGAGCGCGCCGGCCACCGCACCCGCAGCCTCGTCGGCGTTGACGTTGTAAGAGCGCCCCTGGCGATCGGCACCGACCGAGGCGATCACCGGGATGTAGTCGCTGGCGACGTGTTTGAGGACGTCGACGTTGACGCGGTCGATCCCGCCGACGAAGCCGATGTCCGCCCCTCCCGGCGCCGCGCGGCGCGAGACCGTAAACAGCGAGCCGTCGTCGCCGCACAGCCCGACGGCGGGCTGGCCGTGGCGGTGAAGGCGCAGCACGATCTCCTTGTTGACCTTGCCGACGAGCACCATCTTGGCCACCTCGACGGTGTCCTCGTCGGACACGCGCAGACCGCCGACGAACTGCACCGGCAGGCCCAGGCGCTGCATGTAGGCGGTGATCTCGGGTCCGCCGCCGTGCACCACGATCGGGTTCAGCCCAACGTACTTGAGGAGCACGACATCGCGCGCGAACTCCTCGCGAAGCTGGGGCTGCTCCATCGCCGCGCCGCCGCACTTGATCACGACCGTCTTGCCGTGGAACTCCCTGATGTAGGGGAGCGCCTCGAGCAGCGTGCCGACGTCTCTCATGTCGTGTACTCCGCGTTCAGCGTCACGTAATCTTGGGAGAGGTCGGAGAAGAAGACCTCGGTTTCACAGCCCTCGCCGGGCAGCGCTATCTCGTACTCGATCTCAGGGCCCTGCACCGCGCGCGCGAGCGCACGCTCGTCTACCTCCAGCGCGGTTCCGCCGGCGCACACCGCCACCCCCTCGATGCTCACGTCGAGCGCCAGCGGGGCGGGGCCCGGGAGCGCCGCGCCGGCGGTCTGCACGATCCTGCCCCAGTTGGGGTCGCCCCCGTGCAGCGCGGCTTTGACGAGCGGCGAGTTCGCGACCGCGCGCGCGACCGTCTCGGCCGCGAGCGGATCGCCGCCCACCTCGCCGCCGCGCACGAGCACGCGCGCGATCCGCCCCGCGCCCTCGCCGTCGGTGACGATCATGATCGCCAGCGAGCGCAGCAGCGCATCGAGCGCCTGGCCGAACACCAGCTCGTCCTCGGTCTCGGGCTCGATCACCACGCCCGAGGCGCCCGAGCCGATCAGGATCGCCGTATCGTTGGTCGACAGCTGACCGTCGACCGAGCAGCGGTCGAACGAGCGCTTGACACACACGCCGAGCAGCAGGTCGGCCGTCTGCGCCGACAGCGCCGCGTCGGTCTGCACGAAGCACAGCATCGTGGCAAAGCGCGGCGAGATCATGCCCGCACCCTTGCACTGGGCCGTGATGCGAACGCTGCCCGACGGCAGCGCGACCTCGACGTTCGCGCGCTTCTCGAAGGAGTCGGTGGTCTGGATCGCGCGCTGGAAATCGCCCGCGCCGTCCACGCGCAGCTGGGCGCTCGCCTGGAGGATGCCGCGCAGCATCTTGTCGACGGGCAGGTACTGGCTGATCCCGCCCGTGGAGGCGACCGCCACCTCTGCCTCCCCCACGCCGGCCGCGACCGCGACCGCGCCTTGCGTCTTGGCCGCATCTTCCATGCCGCGGCCGCCGGTCGCCGCGTTGGCGCAACCGGAGTTGACGAGCACCGCGCGCAGCCGCGACAGCTCGCAGCGCGCCCGGCTCAGCTGCACCGGCGCCGCCGCCGTCGAGCTCGCTGTGAAGCGCGCCGCGCTCACCGCTGCCGGCGAGTCGCAGACGAGCAGACCGAGATCGGCGTCGGCGCTGTGCTTGATCCCGCATGCCACGCCCGCCGCCCTGAAGCCTCCGGGCAGAGCTTCGCCGAGATCGAGCTCGCACACGTGCTCGGGCCGGGGCACCCAGCGCGAGCCGAACAGGTTCCGCGCTGGCGCGCCGTGAGCTGCGTGAGCGGAATCGCTCACAGCAGGCCCTCCGTCTCGGGGAGCTCGAACATCACGTTGAGGTTCTGCAGCGCTTGCGAGGACGTCCCCTTCCAGAGGTTGTCGATCGCCGAGAGCACGACGAGCTTGCCGGTGTGCCCGTCGGCGGCGGCGAACACGCGGCAGAAGTTCGTCTGCAGCACGTCGCGCGTGCCGGGCGGCTCGTCGACGACCTCGACGAAGGGCTCGGCGGCGTAGGCGTCGTGCATCAGCTGGGCGAGCTCGGCGGGGGCGACCGGGCGCGTAGGGGTCACGTAGCAGCTGGCGAGCTCGCCCTGGTCGAGCGGCACGAGGTGGGTCTGCAGCTGGACGGGCAGCTCGGCGCCCAGCAGGGCGAGCTGCTCTTCGATCTCGGGGGTGTGGCGATGGCGGGCGACGTTGTAAGGGAGGATGTTCTCCCCGGCCAGCGACAGATGCGTGGTGTCGTCGAACGCCCGGCCGGCGCCCGAGATCCCCTGCTTGGCATCGATCACGACGTCGCCGAGCAGGCCGGCGCGCGCCAGGGGCGCCAGCCCGAGCACGGCCGCGGTCGGGTAACAGCCCGGGTTGGCGACGATCCCGGCGGAGGCGATCCGCTCGCGGTGCAGCTCGGTCAGGCCGTAGACCGCTTGCTCGCGCAGGTCGGGGCGCGGGTGCTCGCCATACCAGCGCTCGTACGCCGGCAGCGAGCCCAGCCGAAAGTCGGCGCTGAGGTCGACCACGCGTACACCGCGCGCGCGCAGCTCGCCGACCGTCGGCGCGGCCGCGGCGTGCGGGTAGGCTACGATCGCCGCGTCCAGGCCCTCGGTGCGGTCGAGCTCCAGCTCCCCGATCACGAGCGGGACGCGGTGGCGCGGGTACAGGTCATCAAGGCGCCGGCCGACCTCCGAGCGCCCGGTCACGCCGACCAGCTCAAAGCCGGGGTGGCGCCACACCAGCTCCGCGGCCAGCGCGCCGGCGAAGCCCGTTGCGCCGGCGACGAGCACCTGCGGCGCACCCTCGGCGAACAGCTGGACCGCGTCGACGCGCGCGTCCCGCTCAGGCACGCAGCTCACCCCCCAACCGCGCAAGCGCGGCCACGATCCGCTCGCTGGCCGGCGCCACGTCATCGTCGCTGAGCGTGCGGTCGCTCGCGCGAAACGACAGCGCGAGCGCGAGCGAGCGCCTGCCCGGTCCGAGCTGCTGCCCCGTGTACACGTCGAACACCCGCACGTCGCGCAGCAGCTCGCCGGCAGCCTCGCGGGCGGCCGCGAGCACCTCTGCGGCCGGCACGCCGGCAGGCATCACGACCGCGAGGTCGCGCCGCAACGGCGGATAGCCGATCAGGTCCTCATAGGCGCGCCGGGCCTGGGCGTGCGCGATCAGACGGTCGAGGTCCAGCTCCAGGCAGCTGGCGCCCGGCAGCTCCCACGCCTGCGCGACGAGCGGATGCAGCTCGCCGATCCAGCCGATCGACTCGCCGCCGACCTGGACATCGGCGGTGCGCGCGGTGTGAAGGAAGGGCTGGCGTGCCGGCGCGAGCGCCAGCCCGTCGACGCGCAGCGCCCGCGTGAGCGCTTCGAGCATCGCCTTGGCGGCGAAGAAGTCGGCCATCGCAGGCTCCGCGACGCGCCAGCTGGGCTCGTCCAGCCGCCCACTCAGCAGCACGCCCAGCGAGCGCCGTTCGGCCACGCCCGTTTCGCCTCTGGCGCCGCTGGCGTCTGGCGCGTTCGCGCGGGCGCCGTCCGGCGTGAGGGCGAACACGGTCCCCACCTCGAACAGGCGCAGGTCGGCCAGGCCGCGCGAGACGTTGTGCGCGGCGGTGTCGAGCAGCGACCCGAGCAGCATCGTGCGCAGCCGCGACTGCTCCTCTGAGAGCGGGTTCTCCACTACCGGCGCCATGCGTCGCGGGTCGTCGTCGGCCAGACGCAGGCGGTCGGCGAGCGCCGGCGAGGCGAACGTCCACCCCACCGACTCGTACAGCCCGCGCCCCACGAGCGCGTCGAGCGCCCGGCGGCGCAACCGCTGCTCGGGGCTCAGCACGCCATAGGCGCCGCGACGCTTGGGCAGCGTGGCGGGCAGCTTCTCGAGCCCGTCGATCCGAGCGACCTCCTCGATCAGGTCGGCCTCGCGCGTGACGTCCTCGCGGCGCACCGGGGGCGGCCTCACGTCCAGACCGTCGCCTGCGGGCTCGGCATGGAAGTCCAGGGCGTGCAGGATCTCCTCCTGGCGCGTCACGGCGATCTCGATCCCGAGGATCTCCCGCACGCGCGCGTCGCGCAGCCTGATCGGCCGCGACGGCGGGCCATCGCCGCCCACGTCGATCGTCCCCGGCGCGACGCGGGCCCGGCACAGGGCGATCATGAGCTGGGTCGCGACGGCCTGCGCCCACACGCACTGCTCGGGCGCGAGCCCCTTCTCGAAGCGCGCGGACGCCTCGCTGCGCAGGCCGAGCGACCACGAGGCCCGGTGGATGTTGGGACCGTTCCAGTTGGCCACCTCGAGCAGCACGCGCGCGGTCTCGGGACCCACCTCCGAGCGCGCACCCCCCATCAGACCCGCGATCGAGGTCGGGCCCTCGTCGTCGGCGATCACGACCGTCTCGGCATCGAGCGTGCGCGTCTGGCCGTCGAGCGTCTGCACCTGCTCGCCGTCGTGCGCGCGGCGCACGGTCAGGTGCCCGCCTGAGACCCGGTCGAGATCGAACGCGTGCAGCGGCTGGGCCGTGAGCAACATCACGTAGTTGGTGATGTCGACGACGTTGTTGATCGGCCGCTGCCCGGCGGCCAGCAGCCGCGCTGCCAGCCACGGTGGCGAGGGACCGATCGCGACGCCCTCGAACACGCGCGCGCTGAAGCGCGGGCACAGGTCCGGACACTCCACCGTCACGCGCGCGAGCTCGATGGGGAGCTCGCCCGAGGAGCCCTCGTCCTCGTGCCATGGCTCGGGCGCGAGCGCGGCGCCCGTGGCGGCGTGCAGCTCACGTGCCACGCCATACACCCCCAGGCAGTCGGGCCGGTTGGACGTGACCTCGAGCTCGAGCACGGCGGTCGAGATCGGCAGCAGCTGCGCAAGCGGCGCCCCGATCTCGGGCTCGGCGTCGAGAGTGAGCTCGTCGAGCACGAGGATGCCCCCGCCGTCGCCGTCGCCCGCGAGCGCGAGCTCGCTCGCGGCGCAGATCATCCCTTCCGAGGCCACGCCCCGAAGCTTGCGCCGCTCGATCGGCGCGCCGCCGGGCATGACCGCGCCGGGCAGCGCGACCGCCACGAGCTGGCCGCCGGCCACGTTCGGAGCGCCGCACACGATCGTCGCTTCACCGTCATCATTCGCCATCCCGAGGTCCACCCGGCAGACGCGCAGCCGGTCGGCGTCGGGATGCGGCTCGGCCGCCACGACCCGCCCGACCACGAAGCGATCGGGGTTGCCCACGCCGTGGTGGTGGACCGCCTCGACCTTCGTGCCGGTCATCGTCAGGCGCTCCTCGATCGCGTCGACGTCCAGCGCCGGCGCACAGTACTCGCGCAGCCACTCCAGCGGAACCCTCATCCGAACTGCTCCAGGAAGCGCAAATCGTTCTCGAAGTACAGGCGCAGGTCGGGAATGCCGTGCTTGAGCATCGCGATTCGCTCCACGCCCAACCCCCAGGCGAAGCCCTGCACGGTCTCGGGGTCATACCCCGGCGCGTTGGCCTCGGTGAGAGGAACGTGCGCATACACGTTCGGGTCGACCTCGCCGGCGCCGAGCACCTCGAGCCAGCCCTCGCCCTTGCACAGATAGCAGCGGGAGCCATCTTTGAGAAAGCCGTTTCCCTCACAGTGAAAGCACGACACGTCGACCTCGACGCTCGGCTCGGTGAAGGGGAAGAAATGGGGTCGCAGGCGCACCTCGCGGCGCTCGCCGAAGACTGTGCGCGCGAACGAGAGCAGGGTCCCCTTGAGGTCGGCCAGCGTGACGTCCTGGTCGACCGCGAGCCCCTCTATCTGATGAAACTGCGGCGTGTGCGTGGCATCGCTGTCGGGACGGAACACCCGCCCGGGAATCACCACGTACAGCGGCGGCGGATGTGCCTCCATCGCGCGGATCTGCATCGGCGAGGTGTGCGTTCGCAGCACGACATCCTCGTCCAGGTAGAAGGTGTCGCTGCGTGCGCGCGCCGGGTGCGTCGGGCTGTGGTTGAGCGCGTCGAAGTTGTAGTGAACCGTCTCGACCTCGGGCCCCTCGATGACGGTGAAGCCCAGGCCCAGGAATATGTCTTCCAGCTCGCGCGTGGTCTGGGTCAGCACGTGCAGGCGCCCGACCGGCTGCGGCGGGCTGCCGGGTAGCGTGACGTCGATCGTGTCGGTCGCGAGGCTGTGCGCGAGCTCATCCTGTGCCAGCTGCGCCACGCGCTGTTCGATCATCGCCTCGAGCGCCTGGCGCGCCTCATTGGCGACCTTTCCGACCGGCCCGCGCTGCTCCGGGGCGAGGTCGGCCACCCCGCGCAGCAGCCGCGGCAGCTCGGCCTTGCGTCCCAGATAGCGCACGCGCAGCTGCTCGAGCTCCTCGCTGCCCGAGGCGCCGGCGATCGCCGTTTCGGCCTGCACACGCAGCTGCTCGATCCGCTCGATCATGACGCCCGGACCCTAGATGTTCGACCAGCCGGTGGCGCGCTCGCGCGCTCGCGCGTGAACTCGTACAGTGCCACGGAGGCCGCCATCGCGGCGTTCAGCGAGTCGCACGCGATCGGGATTCGCGCGACGCGCTCACACGCACCGATTACCTCGGCGGGCAGCCCCTCGCGCTCGGCGCCCACGAGCAGCGTGATCGCGCTCTCACCCGCCACCTGAGTGGTGAGCGCCACCAGCGGTTCGCCGCCGTGAGCCACGAGCGCCACGCGCTCGCCGGGCAGCTCGCTCACGCTGTCCACGCGAGCCAGCGCGACAGCGAACACCGCCCCCATGCTCGCGCGCACGGCCTTGGGTGAGTGCGGGTCCGCACAGCCAGGTCCGAGCGCCACCGAGGAGGCGCCGAACGCCTGCGCGCCGCGCAGCACCGTGCCGACGTTGCCGGGGTCGCTGACGCCGAACAGGCACACGCATAGCGGACCAGCGGGCACCTCGCGCCAGCGCTGCTCGTAGACGGCGATCACGCGCGCGCCCGAGCCCAGCCCCGACACGGTGGCCAGAGCCGCCGGCTCGACGTCGTGAAAGCTGGCCTCCCCGAGCCCGCTGCCGGCGACCCGGTAGCCCTCGAGCGGGCGCTGACCGGCTGTCGCGGCGGCGGCGATCAGGTCCTCGCCCTCCGCCACGAACGTGCCGCTGCGGGCGCGCTCGCGCCTCGTCGCCAGCCGGCGCAGGGCCTTCAGGCGCGGGTTATGCGGGGAGCTTATGCTGGTCATCTGCGGATGGGTGTCTATCGCTGCTTGGGGGTCGGGTGGCACAAAAAGGGCGCCGTCTCACAGAGAACGGCGCCCGGGAGGATGTCGATGTCGGCTGGCGTGCCTCAGGCAGCCGACGCCTCGCGGGCGACCTCTGCAAAACGTCGGAACGTGTCGGCGTCGCGCACGGCGATGTCGGCGAGCACCTTGCGGTCGAGCTGCACCCCGGCGAGCGACAGGCCGTGCATCAGCTGGGAGTAGCTCATCCCGTTCTCGCGCGCGGCGGCGTTGATGCGCGTGATCCACAGGCGCCGGAAGTCGCGCTTGCGGTTGCGCCGATCGCGGTAGGCGTAGGAGTCCGCCTTCATCAGCGCCTCCTTGGCACGCCTGTAGTTGGAGTGCGCCTCGCCGCGGAAGCCCTTGGTCAGCTTGAGCGTCGCGCGCCGCTTCTTGCGCGCGTGGATCGCGCGCTTGACCCTCACGAGGGCCTCCCGCGCTTGCCCGCGGCCCGCCCGGCCGAGGCCCTGCTCGGCGCGGCGAGCATGCGACGGATCCGTGGGACGTCGTCGCCGGCCATCCTCTTCGGGCGCCCGAGCGCGCGCTTGCGTTTGGGCGTCTTGTGCTCGAGCATGTGGCTCGTGAACGCGTGACGCCCGCGCACCTTGCCCGAGGTGGTCAGCTTGAAGCGCTTCTTGGCGCCAGAGTGCGTCTTCATCTTTGGCACGAGGCGCTGATTATGACACGGCGCGCGTGGCCTAAGCCTGCGCAGAGCCCTCGCCGGCGCCATCGGCCAGCGCGGGCGCCTGCTCCTGCTCGGCGGGTGCGGCCCCGTTGCCGGCGCCCGACCCGGCCGGACCGGCGCCGTTGTCGGACACCGCCGGCACGCGCCCGGACCCGTCACGAGCCCCGCTCGACGGCGAGCTGATCGCGCTCGCGGCGACATCGCCCACGTGGGCGCCCTCGCGCGCGGGACCGGCGTCGACCTCGGCGATGTCGGTGCGCCCCGCGAGCACGGCCTTGGACGGTGTCAGCAGCATCGTCATGTTGCGTCCTTCCTGCATCGGGCGCTGCTCGACGGCGGCGAGCTCTGAGAGCTCCTCGGCGAGGCGGTCGAGGATCGCCGTGCCGCGCTCGGGGTGAGTCACCTCGCGACCGCGGAACATGATCGTGATCTTCACCTTGTCCTTGTTGCGCAGGAAGCGCTCGACGTGATGCTTCTTGGTGTCGTAGTCGTGCTGGGCGATCTTGGGACGGAACTTGATCTCGCGGATCGTGATCTGCTGCTGGTGCTTACGCGCCTGCTTCTGCTTCTGGGCCTGCTCGTACTTGTACTTGGAGTAATCGAGCACGCGGCACACCGGCGGGCGCGCCTCGGGCGCGACCTCGACGAGGTCCAGTTCGCGCTCCTGGGCGAAGCGCAGCGCATCGGGCGTCTTCATCACGCCAATCTGGTTGCCCTCGTCGTCGATGAGGCGAACCTCTGCAACGCGAATGCGGTCGTTGATCCTCGTCGTGTCCCGCTCGGGCGGGCGCCGGTCGAACCTGCGGGGAACCGGCACTAGCTGTGGTGACGTTGCATCGAGCGGGGGGCTATCCCTATCCGCGACGCGCTGAGGATTTATAGGTCAACCGGCCGCAGTATAGCTAGCGACGGCCCGATCCCACGCAAGGGCGTCAACACGACCGTCACACGCGCCGGCCGACCGACGAGGCACTCCCCACCGTGGGCGCAGAGCGAGTCGCAGTCAAGAAAACCACCACGCCCGGCGCGGCCTCTCAGCGCGAGCGCGCCTGCGCGAGCAGCTCGCCGAACTCGGCGATGGACATCGAGCCCTCGTCGCCCGCACGGTGCTCGCGCACCGACACGCTCTGTCCAGCCTCCTCACGCTGGCCGACGACGAGCATGTAGGGGATCTTGCGCAGCTCGGCATCGCGGATCTTGCGAGCCACCGACTCGTTGCGGTCGTCGTGCTCCACACGGGCGCCGCCGTCGTGCAGCGTGCGAGCGACCGACTCGGCGTAGGCATCGAAGCGATCGGAAACCGGCAGCACGATCGCCTGCACCGGCGCCAGCCACAGCGGCAGCTCGCCCCCGTAGTGCTCGAGCATGATCCCGATGAAGCGCTCGAAGGACCCGAGCAGCGCGCGGTGGATCATCACGGGCCGGTGCTCGGCGTTGTCCGCGCCGGTGTAGCGCAGGTCGAAGCGCTCGGGCATCGAGTAGTCCAGCTGCACGGTCCCCAGCTGCCAGGAGCGCCCGAGCGAATCGGTCATGTGCAGATCGATCTTCGGGCCATAGAAGGCGCCATCGCCGGGGTTGAGCTCGTACTCCAGGCCCTCCTGAGCGAGCGCTCCCGCGAGCGCCTCCTCGGCGCGATCCCACATCTGATCGTCGCCGATGCGCTGCTCGGGGCGCGTCGAGAGCTCCAGACGCGGCTCGATGCCAAAGCGCGCATACAGATCGAAGCCGAAGCGAAGGCAGCCGACGACCTCCTCCTGGACCTGGTCGTCTGTGCAGAAGATGTGCGCGTCGTCCTGGGTGATGTGGCGCACGCGCAGCAGCCCGTGGAGCACACCGCTGGGCTCGTGGCGGTGGACGAGACCGGCCTCGCTGTAGCGCACGGGCAGGTCGCGGTATGAGTGGCGCTCGTCGTTGTAGATCTGGATGTGCGCGGGGCAGTTCATCGGCTTGAGCCCCATCTCGCGCCCCTCGACGTCGGTGAAGTACATGTTGTCCTTGTACTTGTCCCAGTGACCGGACTGCTTCCACAGCTCGACGTCATAGAGGATCGGGGTTTTGACCTCGCGGTAGCCGCGGCGCGCGTTCTCCGTGCGCCACAGCTCGGTCAGCGCGTTCCAGATCGCCATGCCGGCCGGCTTCCAGAACGGGCTCCCCGGTGACAGGTCGGAGAACATGAACAGATCGAGCTCGCGCCCGAGCCTGCGATGGTCGCGCGCCTTGGCCTGCTCGATGCGCTCGAGGTGCTGGTCCAGCTCGGCCTTCGTGAAGAAGGCCGTTCCGTAGATGCGCGTGAGCATCGTGCCCGTCGAGTCCCCGCGCCAGTAGGCGCCGGCGACCGACTGCAGCCGGAACGCGCCCACGCTCTTGGTGCTCGGCGCGTGCGGGCCGCGGCACAGGTCGGTGAACGGGCCGTTGGTGTACAGCGACACGCTTTGCAGCCCGCCGTCAGCCCGCGCCGCCGTGACCAGGTCGTCGATCAGCTCCACCTTGTAGTCCTGGGCCTCGGCGACGAACAGCTCGCGTGCGTGGGCGGGTGAGACGTCCTCGCGCTCGAACGGCTCCGCCGCCTTGACGTGCTCGCGCATGCGCGCTTCGATCGTCGGGAAGTCGGCCTCGGACACGACCGTGCCCGCGGGGAACTCGAAGTCGTAGTAGAAGCCGTCGGCGATCGCCGGGCCGATCGAGATCTTCACTCCCTCGTACAGCTCGAGCACCGCCTCGGCCAGCACGTGGGCGGCGTCGTGGCGGATCAGCGCGAGCGCCTGCTCGCCGCTCTTGGCGGTGACGATTGCGATGTGCGCGCCGTCTGGCAGCTCGCGCGCGAGATCGCGCACCTCGCCCGCGCCGTCTTGGCCGTCGCCGACCGCGATCGCGAGCGCCGCGCGAGCCAGCCCGGGACCGATCGCCGCGGCGGCGTCGGCGCCAGTGGCCCCGTCCGGAAGCTCGAGCTTGTTGCCGTCGGGCAGCGTGACCGTGATCGCCATGTCAGCGCTGCAGGCTACCCGCCAGCCGCTGCCCGGGACTTGGGTGAACGCCGCCGCTGTCCGATACGTCTTCGGAGATGGCCGACTCGCGCCCGTTCGCATCCGTGCTCGCCGGCTGCGCCCTGTTGTGCACGTGCGCCCTGCTCGCCGGCTGCGGGGAAG
Organism: Solirubrobacteraceae bacterium; assembly: GCA_035622255.1. Classification (GTDB taxonomy): domain Bacteria; phylum Actinomycetota; class Thermoleophilia; order Solirubrobacterales; family Solirubrobacteraceae; genus Palsa-744. The sequence continues at coordinate 12,727 of DASPVR010000052.1, forward strand.
GCTCCTCCGCCGCCGCGTCCCCGCCATATGTCGCGCGCGGCGACCGGATCTGCGCCACGCAGCTGGCGCTGTTGGCGCGGTTGCCACAGCCGACGACCCCCGACCAGGCCGTCACCTACCTGCCCCACGTGCTCACGGCGCTGCACGGGGAGAGCACGCAGCTGCGCACGCTGCAACCGCCACCGTCCACCCGTGGTGAACTGAGGGAAGCGCTGGCGGACACGAGCCGCCTGTCCGCGCTGCTGTCTGGCTTCCTCGATCGCCTGAGGACCGGGATAGTGGAAATCACGATGTTTGGCCAGATCCAGTCTCAGAGCACCGCCCTGCGCACCCAGATCGACGCGCATTTTCGCCGTGCGCACCTGATGCGATGCGTGCAGTGAGCCCGGCCCCGGCCTGACGTTCGTGGGGCCGCGATGGCCGCGATTCAAGCTCGCGGCCCCCGCGACGACAAGAAAGGCATGAAAACGCTGGCGCTCGTCGGGCTGGTGGTCTCGCTCGTGCTCGGCGCGATCGCGGTGTCCTCGACCAACGACGAAGTCCACGCGCGCCAGAACGCCCAGGACGCCTCGCTGCTCGGGGCCGTGAGCACCGAGTCCGGCCTCATCTCCGAGGGCGAGCGGCAGACGACCACAGCCCTGTCACTGATGCTCGTCAACCCCGCCGTGCGCCGGGTCCTCAGCGCGCATCCGACGGCCCCGGCGCAGCACGCCCAAGACCTGGTCGACGCCCAGCTCGCGCTCACCACGATCCGCAGGACGGCGTTCGTACCGGTCAGCGCCGCCTGCCTGGACGACGGCGGCGGACGTCAGCTGGTGTGCTCGCCGCCCGAGCGGACGGGCACGTTCTCCCCGCAGCTCGGGCACCAGTTCGTCGCGCTGGCGGCCGGCTCGGCGGTCGGCGCCGCCAGCGGCGCCTTCTTCTCGCCGATCAGCCATCAGCTGTCGGTCGCGTTCCTGGCCCCGTTTCGCGTCGGCAGGCGTCTGCTGGGGCTGGTGCACCTGGACATCAACGTGGCCAACACCCGCGGCAGCGGCCTGATCGTCAACGACACCCCCGGCGTCGAAGTGCTTCTGGCCGGCTATGCAAACGGACAGCTGCTGCTCAACAGCCCGTCGAGTCAGCTGAGCTCGAGCGGCCTGGGATCGCCGACCATGATCGCCACGACAGGCCTCGGCCGCCGGCCGCAGCCGATGTCTGACCGCGGCCACCGCGCGCTGGCGGCCACGCTGCCGCTCACGGTCACCGTGGGCAAGCAGCAGGTCGCCGTGGTCGCGACGGCCAAGGCCCCCAACCCAGGCCTGTTCAACTCCTGGAACACCGGCATGCTCGCCGTGCTGGCGCTCGCCTTCCTCACGCTGATCGGGTCTGTCATCGGGCTCGTCGTCTCCCACCGCAGCGTCAGGCGTGAGCTGTCGACCGACCCGCTCACCAGGCTCAGAAACCGCCGCGCGCTGATGGTGGATCTGCCGCGCGTGTGCCAGAGCGCCTCGGAGGACAGACCGGCGTTCCTGTGGTTCTTCGACCTCAACGGCTTCAAGCGCTACAACGACTCCTTCGGCCATGTCGCCGGCGACACGCTGCTCGCGCGCCTGGGCGGGCGCCTGCGCGACACGATCAACCCCCATGGCCGTGTCTACCGGCTCGGCGGGGACGAGTTCTGCGTGCTGATCACCGCCCCGGTCCCCGATCCCCACGCCCTCTTTCAGCGCGCGTGCACGTCGCTGACCGAACGCGGCGGCGGCTTCACCGTCAGCGCCTCGGCCGGGGCGGTCGAGCTCCCCCGCGAAGCGAGCGAGCCTACCCAGGCGCTGCGCCTCGCCGACCAGCGTATGTACCGCCAGAAGGCCACCAGCCAGACCGGTGCCGCCGAACTGATCACTTCGGTCCTGCACGCCGCGCTCGCCCAGCGCCATCCCGACCTCGGCGAGCACTCCGACGACGTCGCCGGCGACGTCGAGCTGCTCGCGCGCACGATCGGCATGAACGACGATGCCATCGACCTGGTGATGAAGGCGGGCAACCTACATGATGTGGGCAAGCTCGGCATCCCCGATGAGATCGTCACCAAACCCGGACCGCTCTCAGACCAGGAGTGGGAGTTCATGCGCCAGCACACGGTGATCGGCGAGCAGATCATCGCGGCCGCGGGGCCGTCGCTGGAGCGAATCGGGCCACTCGTGCGCGCCAGCCACGAGCGCTGGGACGGCACCGGCTATCCGGACGGGCTCGCCGGCGAGGAGATCCCGCTCGGCGCGCGCATCATCGTCGTGTGCGACTCCTTCCACGCGATGATGGACGAGCGTGTCTACAAGCCCGCGATGTCGCTGCCAGACGCGCTCGCCGAGCTGCGCCGCTGCGCCGGCAGCCAGTTCGATCCGCAGCTGGTCGAGGTCTTCTGCCGGCTGGTGACCGAACGCACCTCGCCCGAGCGCCTGCGCGCGGGCGCGCGATCGCTCTAGGCCGCTGCGCTCTCCAGGTGGCGGTTGCGCCGCGCCGAGGCGCGCAGGAAGGCACGCACGGAGTCGGCGTCGAACTGCGTGCCCGCGCAGCGCAGCAGCTCGTGGCAGGCGTCCTCGTGGTCGCGCGCAAGCCGGTAGGCGCGGTCGCTGGTCATCGCCGCGTAGGCGTCGGTGACGGCCAGGATCCGCGCCTCGAGCGGGATCTGGGATCCGACCAGGCCGCGCGGATAGCCGCGGCCGTCTGGTCGCTCGCGGCAGCAGAGCACCCACTCGCGGATGTCGTCGAAGCTCGTCCCGTTCAGCAGCGCGGCGCCGAGCTCGGGCTGGCGGCGCACCTCGGCCCACTCATCGGGGCTTAGCTGTCCGCGCTTGTTGAGGATCTCGGGTCCGATCTGGTCGCGCGCGACCCCGCACACGAGCGCGGCGAAGCGCACCTGGGCGACCTGGCTGTCGCTGAGCCCGAGCTCAAAGGCGGTGAGCTCAGCCAGGTGGGCAACGAACCGGCGTGCGTGCGGGCAGTACTCGATGCGCTCGATTTCAGCGAGCTCCTCGCCGCATGAGTCGCACACGACTACGAGCCGAAGCTCTTCGGTCTCGTGTACATAGCGCGCCCCACCGCTGTGCAGCTCTGCATGGTCGCACACCCCCATGTCCGGGGTATCGGCAGGCGCGACGCCCCGGCCGACTCCCGCAGCGCGATCTGGACCGATGCGTGCCGGGGTGTGTGCGATGGCCGGTGGCCGGGGCCGTGCGTACCGAGGCGCGCCCGCCGCGGCGTCCGAGACGACCGCCCGCCCGCCTACGGTGTGGGCGACCGGCGCGACCCCAGCGCCCGCCAGCAATGAGGAGGACGCCGTGATCATCACGACCATGAACGACATGCCCGGCTATGAGATCGAAGAGGTGCTCGGCGAGGTGTTCGGGCTGACCGTGCGCGCGCGCAACGTCGGCTCGCAGATAGGCGCCTCGTTCAAGTCGCTCGTCGGAGGTGAGCTCAAGGGCATGACGAAGATGCTCGCCGAAGGCCGCGTGCACGCTCAGGAACGTCTCGTCGACGAGGCGCAGGCGCGCGGCGCGACCGCCGTGATCGCGTTTCGCTTCGACACTTCCGAGCTCGGGACGACGTGGACTGAGATCTGCGCCTACGGCACGGCGGTGCGCGCCAGCAAGCGCTAAGGGCGGCCCTAGCGCGCGGGGCTGACGGCGTACCAGTCGACCTCGAGGTCGGGGTCGCGCTCGCATAGCTCGGACACGATCTCGAGCACGGCTCGGCGGCCGATGCTCACGCGTTCATCCTGGGTCATGTACACGGGGTCGTCGCGGTTGACGTTTGCCCTGATCTCGTCGCCCACGTGCACGAACGACACGCCCTTGCGCCGGCCGGCGATGCGCTGCGCGAGCAGCTCGATCGCCTGCTCGGGCGACGAGGTGGCGGCGTGTCGGGTGATCCTGAACCTCATCGCAAGGACCGCGCCTCGAGCCGTGCAAGGTGTGATGTCTTTAGCTGGTCGGGCACGGCTGCCCATTCGATGAGCCGCTAGCTCGCATGTGGCGTCGAGTCGGCTCTATACAGCGGGCGCGTCCCCTGGGCCCATTGGCGCAGCGGACGTATCGTCGCACACGGCGCGGACGCCTCGGCGCGCTCCCACTCCCAGGTTGGCGCCGAAGGCGGCTCCCGTGAGGCTCTCGGCAACACCGGGATCACCTCGGCCCAGCGTCCGGGTGACCTTAGCCCGACACCGCCGGTGCCGCTGGGGTCGAGCCGTTTTTGATGAACGCTTCGGTCGCGGCGGCGTCGAGCGGGCGGGCGAAGAGGAAGCCCTGGCCACTGTCGCAGTTCTCCTCGCGCAGGTGCGAGAGCTGCTCCTGCTGCTCGATCCCCTCGGCGAAGGTCTCGATCGAGAGCGCCTTGCCGAGCTGCACGAGGGTGTGGATGAGCGTCTCGCCCTCGCGGTTCTTGCTCAGGCCCGAGATGAAGGAGCGGTCGATCTTGAGCGCGTCGACGGGGAAGCGCTGCAGGTGGGCGAGCGAGGAGTAGCCGGTGCCGAAGTCGTCGATCGCGATGCGCACGCCGAGCTGCTTTACCTCCTCCAGGCGGCGAGCGGTTTCATCGATGTTCCGCATGAGCGTGGTCTCGGTGAGCTCGATCGTGAGCGCGCCCGGCTCGAGGCCACTGTCAGACAACGCGTCGCGGATGTCGGCCACGAGCTCGTCGCTGTCCAGCTGCGATGCCGAGACGTTGACCGCGAGGCCGATCTCCTGCCCGGCCCGGCGCCAGGCGGCCGCTTGCGCGCACGCTTCCCGCAGGACCCAGCGGCCGATCTCGACGATCAGCCCGGTCTCCTCGGCCAACCCGATGAAGTCCTCGGGCTGGATCTCGCCGTGCACGGGGTGGCGCCAGCGCAGCAGCGCCTCGACCCCGGTGGCCGTCATGTCGCTGAGCGCGAACGTCGGCTGGTAGGCGAGGAAGAGCTGGTCCTTGACCAGCGCTTCGCGCAGGTCCATCTCGAGCTCGGCGCGATGCTCGACCATGTCGCGCATGCCGGCCTCGAACACCGCGTAGCGGTTCTTGCCGTCCCACTTGGCTTGGTACATCGCCATATCGGCCTCGCGCAGCAGTTCTTCGCCGGTGCCCGCGCCGCCGACAGCGACGCCGATGCTCGCGCTCACCGACACGCGGGCCTGCTCATCGGGACCGAGCCTGAACGGCGGCCTGAGCGCTTCCAGCAGGCGCTCGGCGATCAGCTGCGGACCGCCGACGAGCGGCAGCCCCTCGCACACCACGACGAACTCGTCGCCGCCGAGGCGTCCGCGCGCGTCCGAGGTGCGAACGACGCCGTCCAGGCGCGCGGCGACGCCCTGGAGCAGGTGGTCGCCGGCGGCGTGGCCGAGCGTGTCGTTGACGGTCTTGAAGTTGTCAATGTCGACGAACAGCGCGACGACCTGCTCCTGGCTGCGCATGCAGCGCGCGAGCATCTGCTCGATGCGGTCGAGGATGAGCGTTCTGTTGGGCAGCCCTGTGAGCGGGTCGTGGGTCGCCAGGAACGCGAGCTCCTCCTCGCGCCGCGCGAGCTCCTCGTCGGTGCGCTCGCGCTCGGTGTCGAAGCACTCCGACATGCGCACGAGGCTGAACTCGAGGCTCAGCTGCAGGACGTTCAGGGCCTGCGCCAGCGCCTCCGGAGGGGTCCCGAGCTCGAGCGCGCACTCGCGCAGCACGGTAACCACGGCGTTGCGCCACCACATGCAGCGTTTGGTGAGCTGGTTCAGCGACACAGCGCGGTGGGCGGCCAGCTCGCCGTAGATCAGCCACGTCTCGCGCCCGCTCTCGATGGCCGCATCGGAGCCCTCGCCGCAGATCCAGCGCGCCACGGCGACAGTAGAGTTGCGGTTGATGCGCTCGAAGCGATCCTGCACCATCGGCTCGACGCCGTTTCGCTTCTTGGCACGCGCCGAGGTCAGCTCAAGCACCCGCTCGGTGCGCTCCTTCAGCGCTTCACCGAGCGGTCGGGCGTGCGGGCTGATGTCGGGGATCGGGTCGGGAGGGGCAGGTACCGCGGCGGGAGCCGGCGCCACCGGCGGCTCGTCCGTGCCCGCGCCCCCTTTTGGCGGGTGAGGAGCCATCGCATGATGAGTCGGCCAAGGCCGCGCCGGCCTTGAGGGCTCGCGGCCGGCGTAGGCAAGTCTCGCGTTTCAAGCCTCAGTCAGCGGGGCTGCTGGAGCGTTCGCTGCCCAGGAGCGCGAGGATCGCTTGGTAGTAGGCGGCGTGTGTCGGGCCGCCGATGCGAAACGACGGCGTGGCGTCAAGCCCGGACTCCTGGGCTGCGCGCTCGTCGCGTGCGAGCGTTTCGAGCAGCCGTGGCTGGTCGCGCGCGGCCGTCCAGGCGATGAGGTTCAGGCCCGGTATCTGCTGCGCCAGGCCCTGGAGGTAGCTTTCGGTGACGTAGCCGCTGTCCTCCTCGCGCTGCTCGTGGTAGAAGAACTCGATGAAGTTCCAGAGCTTGTCCTGCTCGCCGGCCGCGAGCGCAGCCGCCTGCTGGATCTTGAAGACTTCTGGGTCACGGGTGGCGGTCTCGAGCGAGCGGTAGGTGATCTTCAGCTTGCCCGCGCGCACATAGCGCTGAATCAGCAACGGCAGCACGGCGAGCGTGAAGCGCCTGCAGAAAGGGCACTCCAGATCACCGAAGTACTGGACCGTCACGGGCGCGTGTGGGTCGCCGAGGACGCTGCCGTGCTGGGGAATGCCGCCCAGGAGGTCGCTGACTTCCGCCGCGGTGCTCGGCGCCGTCGCGGCATGCGCCTTCGGGGCGCTCGCGCTTGCCCCGCAGCCGGTGAGGACGGCGGCGAGGAGGAAGGCTGCCATCGCGCCCAGGTGCAGCTTCACCGTCGGGCGCCGCCGGCGACCGGGCGGAGGTGCGATGTTGCGACTCGCTTTGACGGCGTGCTGCGTCCGCACCAGCCGATCGTAGTTGCGATGTTGTGCGTGGTCGATCTCGAAGCGCTCGAGGTCGCTCGATGACGCGCGGGAAATCGACCAAGGCGCTGACGACTACGCCTCCAGGCCGACCGCCTTGAGGGCTTCGTCGGGGTCCAGGCCGCCCTCCACGCGCGTCACTCGACCATCGAGGAGTGTCCAGATGGTAGCGGAAGGGATATCGAGCTCAACGCCGCTGCCACGGGCTCGCCCGCGAATATGTTCGATCAAAACCACCCGATCGCCCACGTCGAGGAAGCGCACGGGGGTCATGCGCCACTCGGTCCAGACCTGTAAGAGCTCGTCCCGCAGCCTTGCCAATCCCTCGAGACCCCGGTAGACCTCGGGATTGAACACCCGCCTCGAAAGGTCGATCTCCACATCGGGCGCTATCAGATCACGGTTGACCTCGGGATCGATCGCTAGCGACCAGTCGATCTGCCCATCGGTCGTAGACCGGACGGCCATCACCTTGCGGACGATGTCCACGTTCTCTCGTGACACGGCCTATTCCGCCAGACCAACGGATTGCGGGGCCTGTTGACGGTTGTTGTAGTAGTCGATCCGCATGACCCTTGCCTCTCGCATCTCAAAGACCATCGGGTGACCTCGTCGATGTCGGTGTAGTTTCCCATTAGGGGACATAACCCGGGTGCGTCGAATCCCTATGCGTGGACCGCTCTGAGGCGGAGGCCATCTATGACGCGGGGCGCGAGGTCGTCGTCGAGGTGCTGCTGCGCATGGACGCGCAGATCCGGCGTTTGGAGGAGCGCGTCGCGCGCCAGGACGAGC
>DASPVR010000053.1:0-4366 GCA_035622255.1 Solirubrobacteraceae bacterium
ACCCGAAAGCACTCCGGTGACCAGCGGCTCGAAGCGCGATAGGAACTGTTTCATGGCGTTCTCCTTGGGCAGGGCGGTTGGCCTGCAAACCACCTCCCTACCGAGGGAACGCCTTCTTCACCCCCTTGGGTTGTGGGCGTCAGCCCGCGCTAGGAGCATGTTTACCAGCGACTTTCGCGAGGCTCCGGGCTCCGGGCTCCAGACTTCGTACGTGGAGCCATCGGAGAACGTCAACCAATGAGCTGCTGGCTCGGCATTTTCAGCGGATGGGCGCCCCTGGTCTTCCCGGAGTCAGGAGCCCGGAGGCCGAAGCCTCGGTCTTTCTGGTAAACACGCTCCTAGGTGACTGGTGTCAAACGGCCACCGCGGATCGCACGGTCGTGATGGGACCTGCCACGGCGTCTGCCGTTGGCGCGCCACGGACGCTCCGGAGCCCGCAATCGCCGTCGCGGTGGCTTCGTCGCGGGGTGGGGCTCGGCAGGGGCCGGCGGTTCTCGCGAGCGGGGTAATCCCCGCCGCTCGCTCTTGGTTAGCCGCCCGGCGCCACTGGCTGCACGGGGGAACGCACCCCGAGCATCGCCAAGCGCGCCAGGTTGACCGCTGCTGCCAGCAGCGCGAAGTCGTGCCCGACGCGCAGTCGCCCGCGCATGCGGGCGCGGCGCCCGCCGTGCTTGCGTCGCATCAGGTGTGCGATCTTACGCTCGACCTTGGGGCGCGTAGCGCGATAGCGCGCGCGCCATCCGGGATCGCGTTGCCGCTTGCGCGCCCGGTCGAGCACCTCGTGCTTGGGGTGAAGCCGGACGCTCCGGCCCTCTTTTGAGAGCGTGCACTGCGCGCGCAGCGGACAGCCGTCGCAGTGTGCCGCGAAGTCGGCCACCTGGGAGCCGTCCTTGCTGGTGCGCAGCGCCACCAGCACGCCGCCTGGACAGGTCACGGTGCCCGCCTGCGTATCGATGGCGAAGTCGTCCTGCGAGAACATGCCGACTCGCGGCGGCGACGGCGGCTGCACTTTCATGTTGGCTTCGATGCCCGTGGCTTCGACCTTCTCGACCAGGTCCGCGGTGCCGTACGAAGCATCGCCGTACACTTCGACACGCGCGCTCTGCGTCTGGCTCGGCGGTGTCGGCTCTTCGACACGCTCGGCGTCGCTCGCAGGCGGCGCGGGCAGCACGTCGCGCAGCAGCGCTTCGGCGGCGCTCGCATCGCTCGCGTTGCCGGCGGTCACCTCGGTCGCCGTGATGATCTCCGAGTCGGGGTCGATCGCGACGTGACCCTTGTAGCCGTCGAAGCCCCGCGACGCGGTCTTGTGTCCGTGGCGCGCCTCGGGGTCGACCGTCGAGATCACCCGGTCGACCGCCACGCGCCGCGCGATGCGAAACACGCCGTCGTCGCGCTTGTCCAGGTCCTGGCCCAGTACCGTCGCCAGCAGCGCCGCCGCCGGCTTGACCCCTTCGCTCAGCTCGTGCCCATCGAGCAGAGCCAACGCCGCGTAGCCGTCGCGCGCCAGCGCATCGACCAGCGCGTCGCGTGCCGCCGCATCGTCCCAGTCGCACGGGGGCTTGCCGCCACTCGCGTAGTCGTCGTCGCGCTTGAGCGCCACGCGCAGCTCGGCGGCGAGCGCTGGACCCACCACGCCGAGCAGCCCGCGAATGGCTGCGCGGATCATCGTCACCGTGTCCTGCGTCGCGACCGCGTCGTACAGCGCCGTCGAGTCCAGCACGCGCTTGCGTCCCACAAGCCCCGCCTGTGCGGCCATCTCGCGCGTCGCCTCGAAGATGCGGTTGGGCCGATCGCTATTGCGAAGCCGCTCGCGCATGTCCACCAGCACCGTGTGCACGAAGCCCGCGTAGTCAAAAGGCAGACCCCCCGCGGCGTACTTCCAGCGCAGGTCGAACGCCAGCCGGTCCACCGCCTCGCGGTCGCTCGCTCCCTCGATGCGCTGAAGCACCATCACGGTGGCCACGATCCGCGGCGGCACTGACCGCCGGCCGACATCGTCCAACAGGTCGGCAAAGCTCTCGTCGGCGAACAGCAGGTGGCCCTGCTCGGCCAGAAGCCGGTAGATCGACGTCGCGCTCAGCCTCTCCTCGCACAGCTCGCGCGCCGATCGGTACAGGTCCCCGCTCGCAGGCGTCATACCCAGGCTCATGCCGTCCTTTGTGGTTTGTCGCCGCTGCCGCATTCATGGCCGCGTATGCCAGAGGGGTGCTTACCGACCGCGGGGGCGGGGCCCGGGATGGAGTGACGGGCCTCACCTGGGGCGAGGCTTGCGCGTATGACCGCGGCCGCTCGGTCGAGGGGTGGAACGGCGGGTGGGGGGAGTCCGTCGAGGAATTGCTGACGCTTGGTGGGGAGGCGACGCAGCGATGCGCGCGTATCCGCGATCATCCTTCGGACGTCGAGGCCGCGCAGCGGAAAGTCGAGCACATGCAGGGCCTCGGCGAAGTCGGCGTCAAGCTCGAAGAGTTCGCGTAGCAGGCCCTGCGGAATTTCCGGGGGTGCAAGGTCGGCTCGATCGAGCGCACGAAAGAGCGCAAGCAGGTCGAGTCGGGCCGCTTCGAGTTCGGGCTCTCGATCGGACGGCACCCGGTGGCGCACACGCGTCATGTGGGCGAGTTTGCCTCAGCCGGCGCACGGCCATCAAGGCCGACAATCGACGCGCTACGCAGCTAGTGACGTCATCTGCATTCGGTCGAGCAAGCTCCACTGCCCGTTGAGCAGGAGTACTCGCAACGCCAGCAAGTGTCGCGCGCCGAGTTCCGACCAGCGCATGCCTGCCTGTCGCAGTCGCGCGTGGACGACCTGCTTGTGCGAGCTTTCGACCGCTCCGCTGCCGATGCCGTAGCCGAGACGTAGGTACTCGTCGTAGCGCATGCGTTCACAATGGCTCCTGTAGTAGCGGATGAGTCCTTCGAGCAGCTTGCGGTGCTCGGACTCGTGCGTGGTGGGAAGCAGCGCCTCGAGCCGAGAGATCACCGCCGCGACCTGCCCTGCGCGCAGGTCCTTCGCGATACGTGCGACCCACTGGTCGGCGACGGCGGAGCCCTGTCCGTGGCGAGTGCGTGCGAACTCCCACGCCTTCTCGACCGCGTGCCAGAAGTCGAGGATTTCGCAGCGTTTGGTGAACATTTCGGCGCGGTTCCAGATCCACTCGGCGCCGTCGCCGACGATCACGACGACGGTGTTGGCTCCGAGCCACGACATCTGGTGCAGCTTCGCCCAGAGTCGCTCGAAAATCTGGTCGGCGTTGCCCAGACATGTGACCAGCGCGCGCCGCACGACCGAGCGCCGTCCCGGCGACGGTTCCACACGCTCTTCGGGAAGGAGGAGCACGCCCGTTTTGACTTCGCGAAAGTGCCCTTCCTCAACGGGCGGCAGCGCCTCCATCGGCTCAGTACCCTTGCGGCGCCGACGCTTCGGCCGCACCTGCATGCCGAGCGCGCAGCCGTCGACCCCGAGCACGACGGCAAGAGGACCCGGACTCGTCCCGGGCGATTCGTGGCACGGGTCGCCGAAGAATCGAGCCTGCTCCTCCGTATACTTCTCGGCCGCCGTACCGAGCCGTTGCACCGAACGCCACACGGTCATCGTCGATACCTGGACCCCGAACAACAGCAGGACGAGCTGCGCGGCCTGCTCGTACGGCACGATGACGCCGAGTAGTGCGACCAACCGCGCGAGCGCTCCACTCAGCCGCCCCGCCTCGACGCCAAGCTGTTCGAGCAGCGGACGCCTCGATACCTTGCAGCCCTCGCACCGGAACGTCTGCGGGCGCAGATCGAGCTTGCCGAACCGCACGAGCGTGAAACACGACCGACGCCCCTTCGAGTGCATGCGCTCGCCGCAGCGGCTGCACGCCACGTCGTGCTCCGACTGCAAAGCGTCCACGGCCGCGACCCGCTCCTTCAGTCGAGCCAGCATCGGGGGACGGAACTCCTCCTCGACCTCGCGTTCCAGGCGAATTATCAGCGGGACCTGCTCGGCGAGCCGGGGCGCGGCCGGCGCCGCAGGTGGGACTGCAGGATGGGGCTTTCGTGCGGGCCGGGACACGGCGGCCGTCTCCGCCACACCAAGACAAGACGGGCCAACTTCCTTGCCATGTCACTGCCCGTCCCCGTCGATCGTAGCCGGCTACTTCGTCAGACCCCCAAGAGTGGTACGCACCCGCTGGAGGGTGGCACGTTGGCGTCGCCGCCCGGGTTGGACTAGCTTGCGCCGCCCTCCGCTCGGACGGCCCCAAGGAGGCCACCATGCTGAACATCGCCGCCGAAGTCTCGCGAGAAGAGAGCGCATTGCGTGCCAGCCACGCCACGGTCGGCCCGGCGACCGTAAACGGTCACGTCGCCCCGGGCTTCGAAGAGGTGCG
>DASPVR010000054.1:0-5514 GCA_035622255.1 Solirubrobacteraceae bacterium
ATCCACCAGGACGGCGTGCTGAAGGAGCGCGCGACGTACGAGATCATGGACGCGACCACGGTCGGCCTGACGAGCAACTCGATCGTGCTCGGCAAGCACTCCGGGCGCCACGCGCTCAGCAAGGCGCTTCAGGAGATGGGCTTCGAGCTCGACGGGCAGGCGCTGAACACGGCCTTCAGGCGCTTCAAGGAGATCGCCGACCGCAAGAAGCAGGTGACCGCGATGGACCTCGAGGCGCTCGTCACCGACGAGCTGCGCGAGGAGATCTCCGGCTACGCGCTGGAGTGGTTCGAGGTCGACGCCTCATCGCTGCGACCGCCGCATGCGCGCGTGCGGGTGGCGCTGCCCGACGGCGGCTCGGCCGAGGGCTCCTTTACGGGCGACGGCCCGATCGACGCCGTCTTTCAGGCGCTCAACGCGGCCACCGCCGTGTCGCCGACGCTGAGCGACTTCACGATCGGCGCGGTCACCGAGGGACAGGACGCGCTCGGCGAGGTGTCTGTCGTGGTCGAGGTCGACGGCGCGACGGGCGCTGGGCAGGCCGTGTCGACGGACATCATCGACGCTGCCGCCCGCGCCTACCTGCGCGCGCTCTCAGTCGCCGTGGCCCGCTCGCGCGCGGGCGACGCGATCGGGCTGCCCGAGACCGCGGCGGGCTGAGCGCCTTTTAGAGGCTGGTTCGCGCGTGGGGGGTGCTCGGCCGGCGCCATGGACCGGCCTGTCTGTGATAACGTACACACGTATATGACAGCGATCGAGACGCAGCCGGCGCGTCGAGGCGGCGGTGCAAGGACCGCCCGGCGCGCCGCGCCGGGCTCGGCCGGCCGGGCGAACGGGCGCGATCCGCTCGATCCGCGCGTGATCGGGGCACGCGTGAAGGCCCTGCGCGAGGCCGCGGGGCTGTCGCTGCGCGACCTGGCGGTGCGCAGCGGCGTGAGCGCGCCGATGCTCTCGCAGGTCGAGCGCGGGGACACGAGCCCGACGCTCGCGGTGGCCGCGCGGATCGCCGCGGGGCTCGAGCTGCGCCTCTCACAGCTGCTGCGCCTGGACGAGGACGGAGCGGTCACGATCGTGCGAGCCGCCGAGCGCCGGCGCGGGGGAAACGCGCGGCGCGGGCACCGCTTCGAGGTGCTCACTGGCGCCCAGCCGGGCCAGCGCGCCGAGCTCTCGCGCCACACGCTCGCCGCCGGCGGCGTCACCGGCGCCCCCGACGATCCGCCGATGCACGAGCCCGGGGCGCGCGAGACCGCGCTCGTGCAGAGCGGCTCGCTCGTGCTCGTGTGCGACGGCGAGCGCCACGAGCTCGCAGAGGGCGACTGCGTGACCTTCGACGCAGATCTGCCACACCACTTCGAGAACCCCACAGACCGGCAGGCCGTGTTCCTGGCGGTGCTCGCCGCCGGGCTGCGGCGCAGCTAGATGCCGGAGACGCTGTTCGACAAGATCTGGGAGGTGCACGAGGTGGCACCGGGGCTGCTCTACATCGACCTGCACCTCGTGCACGAGGTCACGAGCCCGCAGGCGTTCGACGCGCTGCGCATGGCGGGCCGCGACGTGCGCCGACCCGACCGCACGCTGGCCACCGCCGATCACAACACCCCCACCGACGGCACTCCCACGGCCGCCCGGATCAAGGACGTGCTTTCCCGAGAGCAGGTGCAGACGCTCGAGCGAAACTGCGAGCAGTTCGGCGTGCCGGTCTACTCGCTCGGCTCCGACCGCCAGGGGATCGTGCACGTGATCGGCCCCGAGCTCGGCGTCACCCAGCCTGGCATGACGATCGTGTGCGGCGACTCGCACACCTCGACCCACGGCGCCTTCGGCGCGCTCGCCTTCGGGATCGGCACGAGCGAGGTCGAGCACGTGCTCGCCACCCAGTGCATGGTCCAGCACAAGCCCGCCTCGATGCGTATCAGCTACGAGGGCGTGCTCGGCTTCGGGGTGACCGCCAAGGACCTCATCCTCGGCACGCTCGGTCAGCTCGGCGTGGGCGGTATGACCGGCCATGTCGTCGAGTACTGCGGCCCGGCGATCGAGACGCTCTCGATGGAGGGGCGCATGACCGTGTGCAACATGACGATCGAGGGCGGTGGACGCGCGGGGATGGTCGCCCCCGACGACACCACGTTTGCGTGGTTCACCGAGCAGGCGCGCCCGGGGGCGCCGGCAGGCGCGGAGCTGGCGGAGGCGATCGAGCGCTGGCGCGCGCTGCCCAGCGAGGCGGGCGCCCACTACGACCGTGAGGTCACGATCGACGCCGCCGCGCTCTCGCCGCAGGTGACCTGGGGCACGACGCCGGCCATGGTCACCCAGGTCACCGGCCGGGTCCCCTCGCCCGAAGATTTCGACAGCCCGGCCGACCGCGAGGCGACCGAGCGCGCGCTGCACTACATGGCGCTGGCGCCCGGCACGCCGATCACCGAGATCGAGCTCGACCGCGTGTTCATCGGCTCGTGCACGAACTCGCGGATCGGCGACCTGCGCGCGGCCGCCGAGGTCGTCGAGGGGCGCAAGGTGGCGGCGAGCGTGAGCGCGATGGTCGTGCCCGGCTCCCAGCAGGTCAAGGCCCAGGCCGAGACGGAGGGCCTGGACGAGGTCTTCCGGGCGGCCGGCTTCGACTGGCGCGTAGCCGGCTGCTCGATGTGCCTCGGCATGAACCCCGACATCCTGCGGCCGGGCGAGCGCTGCGCGTCGACCTCCAACCGCAACTTCGAGGGCCGCCAGGGGCGTGGCGGGCGGACCCATCTCGTCTCCCCCCAGATGGCCGCCGCCGCCGCGATCGAGGGGCGTTTCACCGACATCCGGGAGTGGCGGTGAGCGCCCGCGGCGCCTCGCCGAGCGCCAGCGCGCACGTTTCGCCGGGCGCGAGGCCGGGCGCCAGCTGGCAGGGCGCGGAGCTGGTCGACGCGTTCTTGCGCCGGCGCGCGACGATCGTCCCGATGATCGATGCGCAGGAGGCGCTCATCGGCACGCTGCTCGAGCGCCATCCGCACCCGATCGAGCGCTTCCTGGATCTCGGCAGCGGCGATGGCGCCATGTCGCAGCTCGTGCTCTCCCACCGACCGCGCGCCGAAGCGGTTCTCGTCGACTTCTCAGAGCCGATGCTCGCCGGCGTGGGCGAGCGCCTGGACGATCCCAACGGGCGATGGCGGACCGTGCGCGGCGACCTGTCTGACCCCGGGTGGCGGGCGGGGCTGCCGGGCGGACGCTATGGCGCCGCGGTCTCTGGGCTGGCCATCCATCATCTGCCGGCGGAGCGCAAGCGCACGCTGTTCGCAGAGATATTTCAGCTGCTGGAGCCGGGCGGCCTGTTCGTCAACCTCGACTACGTGCTCGTGCACGGTACCCTCGCCGGCCTGTTCAACGACCAGATGGTGGTCAACGCCATGCACGCAGAACGCGAGCGTGCCGGCGAGCACGCCGCCCACCGCGAGGCCGACGAGGTACGCCGCCAGCTGACCGACGACGGCGTGGGTGACGAAGACCTGCCCGACACCGCCGAGGATCAGATAGCGTGGCTGGCCGCGGCCGGCTTCGATCAGGCCGAAGTGCACTTCAAATGGGCCGAGGCTGCGGTCTTCGGCGCGGTCAAGCCGACAGGCGCGGCGGGTGAGCCCGGTGGCGCCGCCGATAGGCCAGACCGGGGCGAGATGTGATGAAGGCCATCGAGACGATCAGCGGGCCGGTCAGCCATCTGGACCGCGCCAACGTCGACACCGACCAGATCATGCCCAAGCAGTTCCTCAAGCGCGTGGAGCGAAGCGGCTTCGGGGAGTTCCTTTTCTACGACTGGGCCAAGGAGCCCGGCTGGGACCTCCCGGCCAACCCGATCCTCGTCACCGGCGAGAACTTCGGCTGCGGCTCCTCGCGCGAGCACGCGCCATGGGGCCTGCAGGACTACGGCTTTCAGGCGATCGTCGCGCCGAGCTTTGCCGACATCTTCTACTCCAACTGCACGAAGATCGGGCTGCTGCCGGTCGTGCTCTCAGACGAGGACTGCCGCGCGCTCGCCGAGGCCGGCCACGGACAGGTCGACCTGCGCGAACAGGAGGTCCGCTTCGCCGGGCGCGAGGTGGCCTTCGAGATCGACCACGAGGTTCGCCGCCGGCTGCTCGAGGGCCTGGACGACGTCGGTGTGACGCTCGCCTCGGCCGGCGAGATCGACGCCTTCGAGCGCGAGCGCGAACGCCCGGGGCCGGTCACGACCGCGCTGTAGCGGGCCACGCTGCTTCAGGCGGGCGGCGCCGGAGTCGATACCGATCGTATGTCCGCGTGGCATGCCGATCGGGACTTCGCGCTGCCCACGGCCCTCCTGCGGCCGGCTCGCTCGAGCGGGCTCGCGCGCCGTTGCCTGCTCGCGATGCTGAGCATCGCGACCGTGGCGATCGCCGCCGTCACGGCCTGGCAGGGCGATGCATGGCAGGTGCGCGGCGGCGACTACTCCGCCGACTACGCCGCATCCACGAACGCCCTGCTCGTGGGCCGCATCGGCGCCTTCTTCGCCCACCTGCCCGTGAACGGCGCCGGCGGCTCGATTCTGTTGCGCGCGCCGTTCTCGGAGCTCGGCCGGCTGATCATCGGCGATCAGCTGGCGATCTACCGCTTCGGCGCGCTCATGTGTCTGCTGGCGCTCGGGGCGCTCGGCCTCTACCTTGCCGCCGACACCCGCCGGGGGGCGCTCCCCTGGGCGGCGGTCGTCGGTGTTATCGCGCTATTGGCCGGCGCCCCCGCCGCCCTGGAAGCTGTCGTTTTCGGTCATCCCGAGGAGGCGCTCGGCGCGGCGCTCTGCGTCGGTGCCGTGCTCGCGGCTGACGCCGGCGCTCCGGGTGTTGCCGGGGCGGCCCTTGGCCTGGCGCTCGTCAACAAGCCCTGGGGAGTGCTCGCCGTGGCTCCGGTGCTGCTGTGCGCGCGAGCTCAGTGGCGCCGCGCGCTCTGGCCGGCCGCGACGATCCTCGGATGCTGGCTGCTCGCCGACCTGCTCGTCGCCCCCTCGCACGCACTGCTCACGGTCGCCGGGGCGCAGGCCTCGATCGTCGCTCATCCCCAGGATGTGTGGTGGCCGCTGTCGCACATGGACGGCCTCTACCCGGTGCCCCCCGCGCTGCTCGCCGACCACGCCCGCACGCTCGCGGTGCTGCTCGCGTTGGTCGCCGCCGGGGCCCTGGTCCTACGTGCAAGGGGCGCACGCATCGCCATCGACGGCCGGCGCTGCCTTGCGCTGCTCGCGCTCGGCTTTGCGCTGCGCTGCCTCCTGGATCCCTCCGACCACGTCTACTACGAGCTGCCGTTCGTCGTCGCGCTCGGCGCGTGGGAGCTGCGCGCGCACCGCTCGCTGGTGATCTCACTCGCGACGACGATCCTGCTGCGCCTGGACTTCGGTCGCCTCGGCCAGGACGCCGCGACGATCCCCTACGTCCTCTACCTGGCGATCGTGCTCCCACTGTGCGCGATGCTGCTCGCAGACCTGCTCGGCGAGCGGCGCCGCGGCCGTAGGCGAGCGCCAGCTGCGTTCTC
>DASPVR010000055.1:0-5667 GCA_035622255.1 Solirubrobacteraceae bacterium
CGTTGCCACGCCAGCCCGCGATCAGAGCACACGCGGCCGCGCGCGAAGCCAAGAGCCGCGACCGCGCGGGCGGGAGGCATGCCACACGCTGTGCGGTCCCCCGCACGCGCCGATCCTCGACGCGCGCCCGCGACGCGCGCCGGCCTTCACCGTGTCGCGCAGCCGCGCGCCCGCGCCGCGCCAGAGCCGCACCGCGCCGCCCCGCCCTCGACGCAAATGCGCTCGAGCGGGCGCGCGAGTCGATGATCGCCGGTGTGCTCGCGACGCCCTGCCAGAACACCGAAGCCGCGCCGTCAGCCGCCAACGTGGATCTCGTGCGCGCGGCCGTGCTGTGCCTGATCAATCGCGCCCGCGCACAGCGGTCCGAGACGCCGCTGACGATCAGCCCCGACCTGCAGCGGGCGGCCGAACTGCACACCGCCGAAATGATCAGCGAGGACTACTTCGACCACGTCTCGCCCGCCGGCTCGACGCCGGTCACGCGCGCGACGAGCGAGGGCTACATACCCAACGCGCTCGTCGGCTACGTGATCGGCGAGAACCTGGCTTGGGGGACGCTCTCCCTGGCCACCCCGGAAGCGATCGTCGCCGCGTGGATGGCATCGCCGGGGCACCGTGCGAACATCCTCGAAGCCGCATACCTCGAAACGGGCATCGACGTCGCCCCGCAGGTTCCCGTGCCGTTCGGCGAAGGCGCTCCCGGGGCCACGTACACGCAGGAGTTCGGGGTCATCATCCGCTGACAGCATCACGCTCGCGCATGCGCTGATCGTCGTTCTGGTTCGCTACGCTGCGGGGACCAGAGAAAGGAGGTGGTCCGTACGTCAAGTGACAGTTTTTGCGGGACCCTGGAGGTGACCGGCCGCTAGGTCGGACAGGCTGGACCGCTTGGCGGAATCCAACCCGGGACACCCCGAGACGGCTGCCGGTCCTGGTCCCCCCGGACGCTGTATCCGCCGTCTCGGCCAATCCAGTCAGCGCAGCGCGCGAAGGGCGCCCGGCCGGGCGCCCTTCGACTATGTCAGGCGCTCTCAGGCCGCCTGCGGGAGATAGGCCAGCCAGGCCATCGGGATCGACGGGCTGGCGACGTGGATGAAGATCTCGGCGCGCGGCGTGCGCGGCGTGCGCCGCGGATGCATCCCGGCCTGGCGCGGGAGGCGGTCACCCTTGCGCCGGTTGCAGGGCGCGCACGAGGCGACGATGTTCTCCCAGCTCGAGGCGCCTCCCTTGGAGCGCGGTATGACGTGATCGACCGTCAGATTCGAGCGCGAGCCGCAGTACTGACAGGTCCAGCTGTCGCGCGCGAACACCGCCCGGCGGGTGATCTTGCGGCGGTGCGCGTCGCGCGGGACGCGCACGTAGCTGACGAGCCGAATCACGACCGGGCGTGCGAGGGTCGTGCTCTCGGAGTGAAGCTCCCAGTGGGCCCGCTCGAGCAGCTCGGCCTTTGCCTTGAGCAACAGAACGACGGCGCGACGCACGGTGCACACGTTGATCGGCTCATACGTCGCGTTGAGAACGAGCACCCGGCCACCCATCGCCGTTGACGGCGATGTGTCAGGTCCGTACCGCTGGTGCTCTGGCGGCGGCACGGACCCCACCCGCTCTGGTGGGACGATGCTGGACATCTCAGCGCCGGAGTCTAGCGGGAGGCGGCCGCCGCGCGGCGCGGGCGGCTCTCAGCGCGGCCCAGCGGTTACAGGTGCGGCGCAGCGGTAGGAGCCGAGCACGCGGACCTCGCCGCACTGTGCGGCCAGGCCGGCGATCGCCTGCGACACCGGTGCCTCGCTTGCGCGTCCGCTGAGGTCGGCGAAGAACATGTAGCTGCCGAGGCGCTCGCGCCGCGGGCGCGACTCGATCTTGGTGAGGTTGATGTCGCGGCGCGCGAACTCGTCCAGGCAGCGCACGAGCCAGCCCGCGTGGTCGGCTCCTGCGCCCCAGAACATCAGCGACGTCTTCCACCGCCCGCCGCCCGCCGCCCGCAGCGGCGGCTGCTCGCCCGCCTGTCCCGCGCGCGCCAGCCAGACGAAGCGGGTTTGGTTGTCGTCGCGGTCCTCGACGCCCTCGCGCAGCACGACGGCGCCGTAGATCTGCGCGGCCAGGGCGGTGCCGAGCGCGGCCTCGTCGTGGCGCCGCCGCGCCGCCACGGTGCGTATCGCCTCGGCGGTCGAGCTCGCCGCGAGGATCGTGGCGTGTGACAGCTCGTCGCGCAGGAAGCGCTCGCACTGGCCCGGCACCTGGGGATGGGAGAGCACGGTCTTGATCTCGCGCAGGCCGACCGGGTGCGCTGCGATGAGCGAATGCCTGACCCGCAGCAGCCACTCGCCGACGATCTCGACACCGGTCGACGCATCCGCGAGCAGGTCGAGCGTGACGCTCACCGAGCCGTCGAGCGAGTTCTCGATCGGCACGATCGCCCAGTCGACGAGGTCGTCGCGCAGCGCGGCGACCGTGTCGTAGATACTCGCCAGCGCGATCGGTTCGACGGCATCTGGCGCGGCGCTGGCCAGCAGCGCCTCCTCGCTGAACGTGCCCTCTGGGCCGAGGTAGCCGACGCGTCGCCGCGCGGCCGTCACCTCAGGCAACGTCCCCGGCGACGGCTCGGCTGGCGGCATCGCCCGCCAGCGCGATGCGCACGGCTTCGGCCTCCTCGGGGGAGAGCTCGAGTTCGCCCTGCCCGCGGTGAACCTGCTTGGCGTATACGCGCGCCTGGTCCCGGTGGTGGATGCACGAGAGCACGATCCCCGACTGCTCGTCGTCGAGCAGCGCGATCGACATCGACTGCCGACCGGAGAGCTCGTTGTAGGCGTCGTAGCGTACGAGCGCGCGGTGGGCGATCGTCCCTCGCAGGATCGCGTCGATCTTGGTGAGGCGCGCATCGACGCGCTGCCCCGCGTCCTCGACGTACTCGCGCAGCGACTCGAAGGCCGCCTGCATCGCGGCGGCGTGGGCGACCACGTCGCTCTGTTCCTGCCCGCCCAAGAGCACCCGCTGGGCGCGGCGCACGCGGCGCAGCTTGAATGCGAGCGCTGCGCAGGCGATCAGCGCGACCAGCGCTGCTGCGGCCGCCGCGAGGGCGACGATCCCCTGCGTGTCGGTGAGCGAGGTGGCCACCGGCACAAGTTAGCCGCTCGCGCTGGCGCCCGCGCACGCCTGAGCATGCCCTTCGCGCTCCCAGCGAAAACCCCGTCGCGCGTGCAGTCACGCGCGAGACCCATCGGCTCGGTGCGCCTATTCGAAGATCGCCAGGTAGGAGTTCTGGGTGCCTTCGTGGTTCGTTTCGCCGGGCACGGGCTCGACGGCGGCTTCGATCTTGCCCGCCCCCGACGGTATCCCGATGACGGGAACTGCCGCGCTGACCGTCTTGCCCGGTTCGGTCTTTTCGATCACCTTCGAGGCCGTGAGCTGTTTGCCGGACGCCGTGACCTTGAGATCGACCGTGACGTTGGTCTCGGTGAATTCACCGGCGTTCTCGACGTTGACGGTGAACGTCACGGTGCCGGTGCCCTTGACGTGGTTGAGCGCCGGTTCGGGTTCGAGCGCGGTTTCGCCGACGCTCACACCGGTGAGCGCGCTGCCGTGATGGCCGGGGGCAGTCGAGCTCTGCGCCGAGCTGCTCTGCCCGGTCATGCGCGCGGTGACGGTGGACGGTTCCAGCCAGCCCGTGTTCGGCAGCGAGTGCGTCGGCGACGTCGTCAGGTCGTGAATGCTGTTCGAGGCGAGTGTCTGCTGGATCAGCGGCGCGACCCGCTGTGAGTACAGGATGTCGGACGTGAGGAAGATCTCCATCGCGCCGGCGATGAACGTGAACGCCTGCTTGTCCTTTCCACCCAGCGCCGTGGGGACGAGGCTGGCGAGCTTGTCGAGCGCTTCGACGCGAAGGTCGAAGACGAGCAGCAGGTAGCGCTGTGCCGATGACATTTCGCCCGGGGAGCTCAGCCCTTTCACCCGGCCGGCGAGGTTCTGTGCCTGGATGCGCAGCTGGTCGACCTGCTCGGAGACGTTGAGCGCCGACTTGCTCGACGCGTTGGTGAGGGTCGTGAACAGCGGGTGGGTCACCTGTTCGTCGGATTCGAGCGCCAGCTGGCTCACTTCGTGGTTGTAGTTGCGCAGCGCCTGCTGCTGTTCGCTTTTCAGGCAGCTGTTGACGACGAGCACGATCACGATCAGCAGCACGACGCCGACGCCCGCCGCCACGCGTCGTCGCACCATGAGCGTGTGCTGGTCCAGCGGCGAGGAGCGCCCAGCTCCCTGGGGCCGGCGTGGTCGTGGGGCGCGCCCCGAGGGAGCGGCGGCTGGACGTGGTTGGGACGCTCGCCGTGACGGCTGGGAAGCTGTGTCCTCACCATCGTCGAAGAACGACAAAGCTCGCTCCTTGCAGGATTTGCGCGACCAGGGCAGTATGACTGGCGGCCGGGTCTGACCGATGAACGCGCGTGCAACTTCTCGCTCAGCCCCTGTTTTCCTGCGCGCCGCGGCAGGTGGTAGGCACGCGCGCGGCGAACGCGAACACGGTGCAGTCGCCGCAGACGCTCGTTCAGCCCCGCAGGGTCAAGCGGCCGTCGGGGACCGTGCTGCAGGCGCCCGTGCTCGGACGCTACCGGCTGATCGAGCGGCTCGGCAGCGGCGGGTTCGGAGTCGTGTGGCGCGCGCACGACCAGCTGCTGCACCGTGAGGTCGCCGTCAAGCGCATCGCGCTCGAGCCCGGGACCGACGGCGCTCGCGCCGGCCGCGAGGCGCTCGCCGGCGCGCGTCTGTCGCACCCGGCGATCGTCGCGCTGTACGAGGCGTGCGCCGAGGACGACGCGTTCTATCTGATCTCCGAGCTCGTCCACGGCAGCACGCTCGCTCAGCTGATCGCCGCGCACGAGCTGTCTGACCGCCAGGTCCTTGAGATAGGCGTGGCGCTCGCCGATGCGCTCTCCCACGCCCATGCGCGCGGCGTGATCCACCGCGACGTCAAGCCCCAGAACGTGCTCGTGCCCGCGCGCGCGGGTGTCGAGCGCCGGTCTGGCGGGGCGCTCGCCGGCGTCGCCAAGCTGACGGACTTCGGCGGCGCGCGCCTGGCGGGCGAGGACGTGCTCACGCGCACCGGGGACGTGCTCGGGACGCTCGCCTACATGGCGCCCGAGCAGAGCGACGGCCGTGAGGCGGGGAGCGCCGCCGACCTCTACTCGCTGGCGCTCGTGCTCTACGAGGCGCTCAGCGGTGCCAACCCGGTGCGCGGGACCACGCCGGCCGAGACGGCCCGGCGCATCGGCCAGCCGCTTCCCCCGCTGCGCCGCTCGCGGCGCAACCTCCCACGCGCGCTCGCGCACGCGCTCGACCGGGCGCTCTCGCCGGCGCCGGCCGAGCGCGGCACGCTGGGCGATCTGCGCGACGCGCTGGAGCGCGCGCTCGCAGATGGGAGCGCGCCTGCACCCGCGCCGGAGCGTCCGCATGAGCCGGCGCCGGCGCCGTGGCCCAGGACCACGGTCAGCGCGCGAGAGCCCGCCCGCGCCGAGCCCGCCCGTGCCGAGCCCGCCCGCGTAAGCGATCCACGCGCGCGCGAGGCCCGCGAGGACGAAGTTCGGCAGCGCGAGGACAAGGTTCGGTATGGGCCGCGCCTGCCGCGCGCGCTCTGGTTGGGGTGCGGCGTGGCCGTGGCTGCCTGGCAGGCCGCGTCCG
>DASPVR010000056.1:0-14431 GCA_035622255.1 Solirubrobacteraceae bacterium
CGCCTTTTCACCCTCCTGCTGCAGCCCACGGTCGAGCGTCACCTTCAGGCTCTGGCCGGCCACCGGCTGCGTAGGTGCGAGGTTGCTCGGCACCGGATAGCCCGCGGCGTCCACCTCGACGCGCTGCACGCCCGGCTGCCCGCGCAGGTAGCGGTCGTAGTAGTACTCCAAGCCTTCCTGGCCGACCACGGTGCCCTGCTGCACGCCGCGAAACGGGCGCAGCTTGAGCTCTGCTTCTGAGACCTGGCCGACATAGCCAAGCACCTGAGCCGCCATTTCGCCGTAGGGGTAGTCGCGGATCGAGACCGGTTCCTGGACGACGCCAGGGTAATCGTTCTGGCGCTCGGCCAGGACCGTCAGCACCCCGGGACCGGCGTCGGTCTTGATCGTCACCGGAGCGTAGGGGACGGTCGTGCGCCCCTTGATCACGAGCGCTTCGATGTGCCGGGCGCTCATGCCCAGCAGCGCACCCAGGCGCCGGTACAGCACGCGCCGCGGATGGCCCGGTGCAGGCAGCGCCGAGGGGACGATGCGCACCGCGTTGGTGACGCGGCTGGAGACGATCGGCTGGCCTTCGCGATCGAGTATCTCTCCTCGCGGCGCGGCGATCGGCAGGTTGCGCACGCGGTTGGCGTTGGCCTCTTGCACGTACTGTTCGCCCGAGAGCACCTGCAAGAACCACAGGCGAAAGAAGATGATCGCGAACATCGCCATCGCCACCGCCCCGAGCACCGCCACGCGGAATGCGAGTTGCGGCGAGACGGGCACATGGGAGCCCGCCCCGCCTCCGTCGCTCGGGGGAAAGGGTTCGATCGCGCTCATCGCACGCGCGAGAGCGGGCTCAGGCCGCCGGTCGTGTACGCGCGTCGCCGCCGCCGGCGCGGATCGTCGGGCAGCCCGCCGACCAGGCAGCGCCGCACCAGCGCCCACATCGGCAGCGCCACGATCGCGTTCACGAGGGTCCCCAGCACGATCTGTCGCACCAGTTCGAAGCTCACAGGAGCATCGACACCGAGCATGAACTCGATCAGCGAGTAGGTGACCAGCGAGCCGGCCGTCGCCGCCGCGCCCACCAGCAGCGGCGTCAGGGCTGCCTGCGGATCGCGCAGTTCGCGCAGGCGTCCCGCCCAGTAGCCGATGAGCGTGAAGATGAACGAGGTCACGCCGAGCGTCTGCACGAGCGCGAGGTCGACGAGCAGGCCGACCGCGAAGCCGCTCACCGCGCCGAGCATCGAGCCGCACAGCAGCCCGACGAACGCGACCAGCAGCGGCGACAGATCGACGTTCACGCCGAACACGGGGACCTCGGAGACGACGCCGATCTGAAAGAACACGACCGCCAGCGAGAGCGCGGCGATGCGTCCGACCAGGCCCAGCGATGGGACCCCGGTCATTCGCCGGCCCCCGTTGAGGCGAGTTGTTCGCCCGAAGCCCCCGTGGCGCCCCTCTGGCCGGGTGGCATGCTGGCGGCGATGCGACTCAGGCTGGCCGGCAGGCTGTGCTGCGTCGAGGTCAGCACCTGCACGACGTCGAGGTCATGCAGGTTGGCCGTCGGATGTACGTTGACGGACTTGTAGGCGCTTTCTTCATCGACCGAGGTGATCTGGCCGATCAGGATGCCCGGCGGATACAGCGAGTCGTCGGGCCCGGCAATGGTTCCCGACGTGACGACATATTCGCCCGGGTTCGCCTGCGTGTTGGCGGGCAGGTACTGCAGCAGCAGGTCGTTGGGATCCCCGACCTTTGGCTGGACGATGCCGGTCGCGTCGCTGGAGCCGATCCGCGCCGAGACGCCCATCGTGCTGTCGGTGATGAGGCTCACCTGGGCGCCGTCGGGGGCCGCGAGCGTGACCTTGCCGACTAGGCCTTCGCCGTTGATCACCGGGTCGTTGACCTGCACGCCCGCGTCCTGGCCCTGGTCGATGGTCGCGGTCGCGTACCAGATGTTCGGCGATTTCCCGACGACCGTCGCGGTCACCGGGTCGTAGTCGCTCACGTTCAGCTGGCGGTCGAGGTGGTAGAGGGCCACGAGCTCCTGATAGGAGCGCCTTTCGGCCTCGTTGGCGACCAGCTCGCTGCGCAGCCGGTCGACCTGCTTGCGCAGCTGGTCGCGCTGGCTTTTGGCGTGTAGCGTGTCGTCGAACCAGCCAAACAGGTTGCGAACAGGCGCGAGCGCCTTGTTGGCGCCGTCCTGGATCGGCGAGATGACCGTCAAAAAGCCGCGCTGCACGTCATGCAGACGGCCCCCCGGCGCCTCGCCGAAGTACGCGGTCAGCAGGGCCAGCGACAGCACGACGAGCAGCGCGAGGACCGCACGTCGACGTCGGACCGTCTTGTCGTACACCGATTGCGACCCTCCAAGCCGTTCGTCCAGGGCCTATTCCCGCCGCCCACCGCGGCCTGACGGGACCGACACAAAAGAGTACCCAGGGGTGCGACCGCCTGTCACCGCATGTCACTAACGCCGTTTGCGGGCTCCGCGGTTTGAGCGGTGAATCGCCTCGAACTCCTCCAGGGAGCGTCCCGAGCCGACCGCGACGCACGTCAGCGGCGACTCGGCCAGGTGCGCCGGCATCTGCGTCTCCTCGCGCAGCCGCTCGTCCAGCCCCTGCAGCAGCGACCCGCCGCCGGCGAGCATGATCCCGCGATCCATGATGTCCGACGCCAGCTCCGGCGGTGTGCGGTCGAGCGTCTCCTTGACGGCGTCGATGATCTGGTTGAGCGGCTCTTCCAGCGCCTGGCGGATCTCCTCGCTGGTGATCACGACGGTCTTCGGCAGCCCGGCGACCATGTCCCGGCCGCGAATCTCGGCCTGGAGCTCCTCGGACATCGCACAGGCGGAGCCGATCTCGAGCTTGAGCTCCTCGGCCGTCTGCTGGCCGATCAGCAGCTTGTACTCGCGCTTGGCGTAGTTGATGATCGCCTCGTCCATCTCGTCGCCACCGACGCGGATCGACTGCGACACGACGATCCCGCCGAGCGAGATGACCGCGACCTCAGACGTGCCGCCGCCGATGTCGACGACCATCGAGCCCGTCGGCTCTCCGACGGGCAGCCCGGCTCCGATCGCAGCCGCCATCGGCTCCTCGATCAGGTACGCGGTGCGGGCACCTGCCGACAGGCAGGCCTCCTCGACCGCACGCTTCTCGACGCCCGTCACCCCCGAGGGCACGCACACGACCACGCGGGGGTGCGCCCAGCGGTTCTGGTGGACCTTCTGGATGAAGTGCCTGAGCATCTCCTCGGTCACGTCGAAGTCGGCGATCACGCCGTCCTTGAGCGGGCGGATCGCCTGGATCGTCCCGGGCGTGCGCCCGAGCATTCGCTTGGCCTCGATGCCGACGGCGTGCACTTCGCCGCTGCGCGAATCGATCGCCACGACGCTCGGCTCCGACAGCACGATGCCGCGCCCGCGTACGTACACGAGCGTGTTCGCCGTCCCCAGGTCGACCGCCATGTCGCGGCCGCCGAACCCGGTCAGATAGCTGAATATGCCCATAGAGACAAACGGCACGCCCGCTCTCGCGCGCGCCGCTTTCGGCGGTGCGCCGCCGGCCGACCAGCCGGCAAGACCCGGGGCGTACCGCGGGGCAGTCTAGCGAACGTCGATGTTCGCCAGACAAGCGCTGCGAGCGGATTTGCAGGCGAAAACGTCACCGCTCGGGATCGTCGAGAAGCTCAGGGTAGAGGTCGAGCAGAGCCGCCAGCGGCAGTCCCACGACGTTCTCATAGTCGCCGTGGACGCTGCGCACGAGCGCCGCCCCCGCACCCTGGATCGCATAGGCGCCGGCGCGCCCGCGCCACTCGCCGGTCGCCAGGTACCAGTCCAGCAGTCCTTCGTCGAGCACGCGGAAGCTGACCGCCGTGCGCGCCGTCGCCGTGCGCTCCTGCCCGTCGAGCACCAGCGCGAGCCCGCCGACGACCGCGTGCGTGGCGCCGCTGAGCGCCCTCAACGTCGCGCGCGCCGCGTGCTCGTCGGCGGGCTTGCCGTAGATCTGGTCTGCGAGCGCCACGAGCGTGTCGCATCCGAGGACGGGTCCGCCACCGCTCCTGGCCGACACCGCGCGCGCCTTGCGCAGCGCGTTCTCGCGCGCCACCTCCTCGGGCTCGCCGACGTCGAGCTCTGTCACGCCGGCGACGCAGACCGAGAAAGGCACGCTCAGGCGCTCGAGGATCGCCCGTCGCTGGGGCGAGCCCGAGGCGAGCGTCAGCCGTCGCGCGGCGGGGCGGCTAGAGCTCGCCAAAGAACAGCGCGCACTCGCGCGCGGCCGACTCGGGCGAGTCTGAGCCGTGAACCATGTTCTGTCCGACCTCGAGCGCCAGGTCGCCCCGAATCGACCCCGGAGCGGCCTCGAGCGGATCGGTCGCGCCGATCACCTGGCGCGCGGCCCGGATCGCCTCGGAGCCCTCGAGCACCATCGCCACGAGCGGCGCCGACGTGATGAACGACACGAGCTCGCCGAAGAACGGGCGCTCGGCGTGCTCGGCGTAGTGGCGCTCGGCGAGCTCGCTCGTCATCGTCATGTGCCTGAGCGCGACGATCCGCAGCCCCTTGCGCTCAAACCGGGCGATGATCTCGCCCGTCAGCCCGCGTGCGAACGCGTCGGGCTTGACAAGGATCAGCGTCCGCTCCATGCTCGATCTGCTCTAGTGATCAGAGGTCGGCGGGGGTGGATCCGCTGTCGACCAGGCCACTGTCGATCAGCTCGCGTCCGACCCACGTCTCGGCGGTGCGGGTCGCCGACGGCTCCTCCTGCGCTGCCGGGCTGGGCGGCTCGGCGGGCCGGCGACGGCGACGGCGCGGTGGCGGCGCGTTCGGCACCTCGGTCTCGCAGTACGGGCAGATCGCCCACTCGCGGTCCAGCGGCCGTTGGCAGTTCAGGCAGCGCTCCTTGAGCTTGTGCAGGCAGCTCGGGCAGCGCACGAAGTCGCGCTCGATGCGGTAGTCGCAGTGCGGGCACAGGCCGATGTCGAACTCGTGCAGCCTGGCCTCGGCCGCCTGGATCTCCAGTTCGCGCTCGTGCACGTCGTCGAGGTACTCGGGCGGGCGCA
Organism: Solirubrobacteraceae bacterium; assembly: GCA_035622255.1. GTDB lineage: Bacteria > Actinomycetota > Thermoleophilia > Solirubrobacterales > Solirubrobacteraceae > Palsa-744. The sequence goes on from DASPVR010000056.1 coordinate 5,053, forward strand.
GCACCACGTAGATGATCGTGCCCACGAACGGAAACAGCGAGGCCGCCGTCGCGCACCCGACGAGCATCGGATCGAGGATCCGCCGCCGCGCGTCGGCGTAGGTCCAGTAGATCAGCGAGAAGTACAGAACGACTACGAAGACGATCAGCAGGTCGATGCCCAGGCTCAGCCCGCTGCTTTCGATTCCAAAGTAGGCAAAGGGGACCATGGCAAGCCTTTCCGGCCCCGCGGGGCCGTGCCGGCTGGCTGAGTTTAGAGTCTTTGTGGCTGCAAACCTACATTTCGCCCTGCAGGGGGCGATACCTGCCGGACGCCCAGCACCACCCCGTGAGGGGGGTCACAGGAACAGGCGACCGAAGCCGTAGCCGGCGGCGAAGAAGACGAGGATCACGACGGCCACCAGGAGCGCGACGCCCCCGATCATCATCCAGGGTCCGTCGCCGTTCACCGCGATGCCTCCACGGGCTCGCGGCCGCGGAGCAGCGCTCCAATGAGGTAAACCGATCCGGTGACGAGCACGGCCCGCTCCAGCTCGCGCTCCCCCTCGCCCGGGACCTCGGCGGCCCACTCGCGCGCGGCGCGCAGGGCGCGATCAGGGCGCGGCTCGCATGCTGTCTGCTCGTAGCCGAGCTGGCGTGCCAGCGACTGGAGCGTGGCTGGGGGCAGCGCGCGCGGGCTCGCCGGCGCCGTGAACCACGCCCGCTGGCAGAGCGGGAGCAGCAGCTCGAGCATCTGCGCCGCGTCCTTGTCGTCGAGCACGCCCATCACGAGCGCCGTATCGCGTCCGGAGACGACCTCACCGAGCGACTCGACGAGCGCGCGCACGGCGTGCGGGTTGTGGGCGGCATCGAACACCGTGAGCGGCGCCATCGCGACGACTTCAAGTCGTCCCGCGATCGTCGTGCTCGCGGCGGCGTCGGCGACCGCGCGCGGGTCGAGCTCGACTCCAAGGCCGAGCAGGTGGGTACGCGCGGCGGCGGCGGCGAGCGCGAAGTTGGTGCGCTGGAAGCCGCCCCTCGCCGCCAGCGCGCCATCGGGCTCGAGTGCCAGATCGCCCGCCGCGGCGTCGGCCCACACGAGCCGCGCGTCTCGCTCGCTGGCCACGCGCCGCGCGACGGCGAGCGCGTCGGACGCGAGGTCTGACCCGACCACCAGCGTGCCCCCCGGCGCGAGCGCGGCGAGCTTCTCCTCGGCGATGTCGGTGATCGTCGGCCCCAGCCAGCGCGTGTGCTCCAGGCCGACGTTGGTGAGCACGCTCAGCGGCGCGGCGATCACGCTCGTGGCGTCATAACGCCCGCCGAGACCGGCCTCGACCACGGCGACCTCCACCTCGCAGCGCGCCATCTCCCACAGCGCGGCCGCGGTGAGCAGCTCGAACTGCGTCACGTGATCGTCCTCTGACAGCGTCCTGTTGACTTGCTCGGCCGCGCGCGAGGCCCGCGCGACGGCCGCCACGAACGCGGCGGGGGCGAGCTCGCGCCCAGCGATGCGAACGCGCTCCCGGTAGGAGACGAGATGCGGCGAGGTGTAGGCGCCGGTGCGCAGCCCGTGACGCCCGAGGATCCCCGAGATCATGTGCGTGGTGGATGTCTTGCCGTTCGTGCCGAGCACCTGGATGGCGTCAAAGCCCGCCTGCGGAGACCCGAGCGCGGTCATCATCCGGCGCATCCGATCCAGCCCGAAGCGCATCCCGAACAGCTCCAGCGAGCGCAGCTGGCATTCGGCCTGATCCTCGGTCCAAACCGCTCCGCTACCGGGCCTCGACGTCAAATCCCGATCACCGGCGCCCGTGGCGCCGGCCTCCTGCGCGCAGGCCAGACAGCTCGCGCGCGACCCCGAGCAGATCGAGCTCTGCCACGATCGCCATCAGCTCGCGGCGCTCGCGCTCTGAGAGGTTGCCCGGCCGGCCCCGCGACTGGCGCACGAGCCCCGCCAGGCGGGCGCGATCCTTCGCCGACAGGGCGCCGACTCTCCGCGCAAACGCGAGCCCGACCCGCATCATCCCCAGCCACGGAACCGCCCTCAGCCGATCGAGCCTCGAGCGGTCGCGCGCCTGCCTGGACACAGCCGCGATGGTAGCGAGCGGTCGATCAGGCCGAGCGCTCGCGCAGCGCGGCGTCGGAGGTGTCTTCGGGCGCCGCTTCGGTCACGAGCGTGGGCGTGAGCCCCTTCTCGACGGTCTCCTTGGTCACGACGCACTTCTTGACGTCGCGACGCGAGGGCAGCTCGAATTGGACCTCCAGCAGGATCTCCTCGATGATCGAGCGCAGCCCGCGCGCTCCCGTTTCGCGTGCGAGCCCCCTCTCGGCGACGGCTGTCAGGGAGTCCTCGGAGAAGACGAGCTCGATCCCGTCGAAGGCGAAGAAGCGGCCGAACTGCTTGACCAGCGCGTTGCGTGGCTCGACGAGGATCGACACGAGGTCGTCGCGCGTGAGCTGGTGCACCGCGCTCATCACCGGCAGACGGCCGACGAACTCGGGAATCAGGCCGTACTCGATCAGGTCCTCGGGCAGGCAGTGCTCGAACACTTCGCCGGTGTCGCGCTCGGCCTTGACCTCTATCGCCGCCGCGAAGCCGACGCCTTTGTGCCCGATGCGCCGCTCGATCACCCTGTCGAGATTCGCGAACGCGCCGCCGCAGATGAACAGCACGTTGGTCGTGTCGATCGTCAAGAACTCCTGGTGGGGATGCTTGCGACCCCCCTGGGGCGGGACCGAAGCCTGCGTGCCCTCGAGGATCTTCAGCAGCGCCTGCTGGACGCCCTCGCCGGAGACGTCACGTGTGATCGACGGGTTGTCGGCCTTGCGCGCGATCTTGTCGACCTCGTCGATGTAGATGATCCCGGTCTCGGCCTTCTTGACGTCGTAGTCGGCCGCCTGGATGAGCTTGAGCAGGATGTTCTCGACGTCCTCGCCGACATAGCCCGCCTCGGTCAGGGCAGTCGCGTCGGCGATCGCGAAGGGGACGTTGAGGATCCGCGCGAGTGTTTGGGCGAGGAGCGTCTTACCGCAGCCGGTGGGCCCGAGCAGCAGGATGTTGGACTTCTGCAGCTCGATGTCCGACTCGCCGGACATCATCATCTGGACGCGCTTGTAGTGGTTGTAGACGGCCACTGAGAGCGTGCGCTTGGAGGCGTCCTGACCGACGACGTACTCGTCCAGCACGTCGTAGATCTCCCGCGGCTTGGGCAGGTTCTCGAGATCGAACGCGGGCGGAGCCGACAGCTCCTCGTCGATGATCTCGTTGCACAGGTCGATGCACTCGTCGCAGATGTAGACGCCGGGACCGGCGATCAGCTTCTTCACCTGCCGCTGGGACTTGCCGCAGAAGCTGCATAGAAGCTGCTCGTTGGAGTCGGTCGGGCGCGCCATCTCGAGTCGCCTAGTGCTCCGTGATCACGCGGTCGATGATCCCATAGTCCTTGGCCTCCTCCGAGCTCATGAAGTAGTCGCGCTCGGTGTCTTTTCGCACCTGCTCGAGATCCTTGTGTGTGTGCTTGGCGATGATCTCGTCCAGCCGCTGGCGCACGTCGATGATCTCTTTGGCGTGGATCTCGATGTCTGTGGCCTGGCCCTGGAAGCTCGAGGACACCTGGTGGATCAGGATCTTCGCGTTCGGCAGCGCCATCCGCTTGCCCTCGGTACCGCCGGCCAGCAGCAGCGCGCCCATCGACATCGCGATCCCGACGCAGATCGTCTGCACGTCCGGCTTGATGAACTGCATCGTGTCGTAGATCGCCAGCCCCGCGTACACAGATCCCCCCGGCGAGTTGATGTAGAGCGACACGTCCTTCTCGGGGTCCTCGGACTCGAGGTGCAGGAGCTGGGCGACGATCAGGTTTGCGATCTGGTCGTCCACCGGCGTGCCGAGGAAGATGATCCGCTCGTTGAGCAGGCGGCTGTAGATGTCGAACGCTCGCTCACCTCGCGAGGTCTGCTCAACGACCATTGGCACAAGTGGGCTCATAGTCCTCGCTTTGGTTTCGCTTCGCCGCCCCGATTCCTTCTGAAGGCTAGCGATCCGGCGTCCACAGGCGGGCGGGTGCCGCCACGGCCGCCTCCTCCCCCTGCTGCCCGGGCGTCCACAGCTTCTCCTTGGCGCGCGCCCGCTCCGCTGCGATCGGGGTAGCCGTCTCGGCGATGAGGTCGATCGCGCGGCGGGCGGCGAGGCTCTCGCGCAGCTCCTCCAGCCGCCCCGCGCTGCGCAGGTCGTCGATCAGCTTCTGCGGCTGCACCCCCTCGCGCTCAGCGCTCGGACGCAGCGCCTCCAGGACCTCTTCATCGGAGGGCTCGATTTGCTCCTGCACCACGACCGCCGTCAGCACTGCCTCGCGCCGCAGCGCCCGCTCGGCTTCGGGCCTGATCTCGCCGAGCATCTCCGCCTCCGACCGGCCGACGATCCTCAGGTAGGCCTCGCGCGAGATCCCGCGATGCGAGAGCGTGTGCAGCATGCGCTCCCACATCTCCTTCGCCCGCGCCTCGATCAGCTCCTCGGTGACGGGGACCTGCGCCTGCGCCACGGCGACGTCCAGCGCCGCCTCGCGGAACTCCTCATCGGCGCGCCGTCGCTCCTGCTCTGTCAGGCGGGCGGCGATGTCCTCGCGCAGCGTCACGAGGTCGTCGAAGCCGGCGTCGATCGCCAGCTCGTCGTCGACCTCGGGCAGGCGCTTGCTCTTGACCTCCTTGACCGTCACGTCGAAGTGCGTGTCGCGCCCGGCCAGCTGATCGTTGGAGTAATCCTCGGGGAACGTCAGCGCGAGCGTGCGCCGCTCGCCGGCACTGGCCCCGAGTAGACCCTCGCGAAACCCGGGAATCAGGTCGCCGCTCAGCTGGACGAGCTGATCGCGTCCTTCGGCGCCCGGGATAGACGCTCCGCCGGGCGCGTCCTCGGCGTCGGCTGCTTGGCCGGTCGCGGCCTCGGACGCTCGCCCGACCGGTGCCAGCCGCGCGGTGTAATCGACGACGACGAAGTCCTCGCCCTCGGCCGGGCGCTGCACCGTCTCCAGCCGCGCGAGGCGGTCGCGCACCAGCTCGATCTCCGCGTCCACCTGCTCCTCGGTCACGGCCGGCTCTGCTCGGCCCACCTCCAGGCCGCGGTACTCACCGAGCTTGGCCTTGGGCAGCACGCCGATCTCGATCGAGAACTGGAGCGCGTCGCCCTGGGTAGGGAGGCCGGCGAGGTCGATCTTGGGATCGCCCACGGGGACGATCCTGGAGACCTCGATCGCGCCGGCATACCAGCCGGGAAGCCCCTCGCGCACCGCCTCGTCGAGCACCGCGTCGCGACCGACGCGCTGGAGCACGAGCGGCGCCGGGACCTTGCCCTTGCGAAAGCCGGGCAGCTTCATGCTGCGGCCGAGCTCGCGCGCGGTGCTCTCGACGCGACGTTGCAGCTCCTCGGGAGCGACCTCCACATCCACGCGCACCCGCGACTCGGGCAGCTCGGTGACCGTCGTCTGGACCGCTCCCGCCATCGCCGCCACGATACCGTGCGCCACGATGCCCACCGCCCGCGCGCGCGCACGATCCGCCAGGGCGCTCGAGGCCTGGCTGTGGACCGGTCCGCTGGGCCACCTCGTCGGTGGCGGGCTCGACATCCTCGCCGCGCTCACACTGCACCTGCGGGCGCGTGCGCGGACGCACAGCACCCGCCGGCAGGCGGCGCACCTGGCGGCGGGTGGTGGTGACGCCCACCGTGCCCGGCTGCGAGCCGGGCACGGTGGGCGCGTCGATCGGGGTGCCTAGGCGGCGGCTGTCGCCGCGGTGCCCGCGAACTGGAGCGGCAAGCCGCGCGCGAGCACGAGCACGGGAGAGGTGGCGATCTCGATCAGGTGCGTCGCCGAGGAGCTGAGCGACACCTGGCCCTGCTCGGCCTCTGAACGCGAGTCGAACACGAGCAGGTCCGTGTCCTCGTTGGCGACCGGCGCGACGCTCGCGCCCAGCGCACCCGCGAGCGCCTTCGCGGTGGCTGCAGCGCCACCGCCCGCCTGGCCGACCGCGACGATCTGCCGGACGCTGCCCCCCGCATGGGCCAGCCCGGCCGGGGCGACGGCGATCGCGGTGCGCCCGCCGTCGAGCAACCTCTGGGCGGAGTTGCCAACGCCGATGTGACCTTTCGCGGTGTGCGAGTCCGAGCAGAAGACGATCACGCTCGCGCCCAGCTGCTCGGCCAGGGCGCCCAGCCCGGCTGGCGTCGAGCGGTCGGTCACGACGTGCTTCTGAGCGCCGGGGACCCCGAGCAGCTCGACGCCGCGCGAGACGAGCTCCTCGGCCTCGGCCTGGGCGAGGGTCTCCTCCTGGCTGTCGGGCTCGTGCGTGTGGCGCACGTAGGCGATCGAGACCTCTGCGCCGGCCTGAGCCAGCACCCGGGCGAGCGCCAGGGCGTCGTCCTCGTTGGCGGTCCCGTCATATGAGGCGATGATCTTGAGGGCCATGACTGTTCTCCTATTGGCTGGGGGCAGCGGATGCTGTCTTGACTTTGGGGATGTTCGCACCAATGGTGCCACGCTCCTGCCATCAGTTCCAATGATTCTTTTGATAGCTATCATTAGAAAAACTTATGTATTCCTGCCGCCCCACGAACCGCCGATGCTGAGCGTCGCCCGCCTGCGCGCTCTCCGCGAGGTGGCCTATCGCGGGTCCTTCTCGGCCGCCGCCGAGGCGCTGTCCTACACGCAGTCGGCGGTCTCCCAGCAGATCGCGGCGCTCGAGGCCGAGGCCGGGATGGCGCTGCTCGAGCGTCACGCGCGTGGCGTCAGCCTGACGGCGGCGGGCCAGACCCTCGTCGGGCACGCCGAGGGCATCCTGGCACGCCTGGACGCCGCCGAGGAGGCGCTGTCAGCGCTGGCCGGACTGCGCGGCGGGCGGCTGCGAATGGCCTCCTTCCCGACAGCCGGGGCGACGCTGATGCCGCTGGCGATCGCCAACTTCCGCGCGTCCTACCCGGACGTCGAGCTGACGCTCGCCGAGCGCGAGCCCGAGGACATCGTGCCGCGGCTGCGCGCCGGCGAGCTCGATCTCGCGCTGCTGTTCGAGTTCGAGCAAGAGAGCGGGCTGCACGGCGACACGACACGCGTGGAGCTGCTCGAGGATCCGATGTACCTCGCGCTCCCGCGCGAGCATCCGCTCGTCGGCAGGGCCCGCGTGCGGCTGGAGGACCTCGCCGAGGAAGCCTGGGTGCAGACCTCCCGCGAGAGTCCTTGCGCACGTCACGTCGTGCGCTGCTGTCATGCAGCTTCCTTTGAGCCGAACGTGTCGTTCGAGAGCGACGACTACCAGACGGTCCAGGGCCTGGTCGCGGCCGGCGTCGGGGTCGCCCTGATCCCCGAGCTGGCGCTGTCGGTCGTGCGCGAGGACGTCGTGATCCGCGCCCTCTCGCCCATGCCACCCGTCAGGCAGGTGATCGCGGCCGTGCCCGCCGGGGCACGCCTGGTACCAGCTGCGCCTGCGATGCTCGGCGTGCTCGAAGAGGCGGCCAAGCACTATGAGGCGCTCGCGACCTCGCTGGCGGCCTGAGGTAGGCGCTCGCACCGGACGCAACGCGCGCGCTCGCGTCCGGGCGGGATGTCACCTTGATAGCGACATGGGCATCCTGGTGGTCATCGTCGCCCTGCTGCTCGGCGCGGCGTGCGTGATCGCGCTCGTGCGCACGCGCGGGCAGCGTGAGCGCGCGGCGCTGCTCGAGGATCTGCGAGGGTTCTCGGCCGAGAGCCGCGAGCGCATGCGCGACGAAATGAAGGCGATCTCGGCCGACGTGCTCAAGCAGACCGGCGACTCGCTCGCACAGCGACTGGGCGAGCGCGAGCGCGCGGCGATCGGAGAGATGGCGCGGCGCACCGAGGAATGGAAGGGGCTCGTGCGCCCGGTTAACGAGAAGCTCGGCCGCGTCGAGAACGAGATCGGTCGGCTGGAGCGCGAGCGCAAGCAGGCGCAAGGAGAACTGGCGAGCATGGTCCGCCAGCTGCACGAGGGCGTCGGCGGCCTGCGCCAGGAGACGGGCAACCTCGTGTCGGCGCTGAAGCGACCCTCCACGCGCGGCGCCTGGGGAGAGATCCAGCTGCGCAACGTCGTGGAGATGGCGGGCATGGTCGCGCACTGCGACTTCGTGCAGCAGAGCACGATTCACACCGAAGACGGCAGCCTGCGACCAGACGTGCTCGTGCGCCTGCCCGGGGGGAAGGTGATCGTGGTCGATTCCAAGGTGCCGCTCGACGCCTACCTCGCCGCGCTCGAGGCCAGCGAGGAGCCCCAGCGCGAGATCCACCTGGCCCGCCATGCCAAGCAGACGCGCGAGCACATCACGAAGCTCGCCTCCAAGGCCTACCAGCGCCAGTTCGACTCGACCCCCGAGCTGGTCGTGATGTTCGTCCCCTCCGACGGCATCTACCACGCGGCCCTGGCCGAGGATCCGGCGCTGATCGAGTACGGCGTCGCCCAGCAGGTGCTGATGGCGACTCCCACCACGCTGATCGGCCTGCTGCGCGCGGTCCACTACGGCTGGCGCCAGGAGCTGATCGCCGAGTCCGCGCGCGAGATCGCCGAGTCCGCGCGCGAGCTGCACAGGCGCCTGGGGCGCTTCGTCGAACCCCTCGCCAAGATCGGACGCCAGCTGGACTCCGCCGTGTCGGCCTACAACGAGGCGGTTGGCTCCTTCGACCATCGCGTCATCCCGCAGGTCAGGCGCATCGAGCAGGCGGGCGCCTCCTCCGAGCGCGACGTCGCCCCGCCCGCGCCGGTCGAGACGGGCGCACGGGCGGTCACGGCGCGCCTGGCGGAGTCCGAGCTGCCCGAGCCAACCGGCCCTTCGCCCGCGCGCTTGCCTCAGACGGCGCTGGCAGAGCTCGAGCCGACGCATGCGGCCGAGGAGTGGCCGCGCGAGGGTATCGTCCGCGCGAGCGCGCGTCGAGCCCAATCGCCCAGCGAGGCGATCCACGCCGACCGGCGATGATCAGCGCGATCAGCGCGAGCGCCGCGGGGACTGTCGCCGGCAGCTCGTCGACTACGAAGAACAGCAGGTCCATGCCGAGCGCCAGCAGCGCCGTCAGCGCCGCTCCACGCAGCTGGACCGCGCGCGTCGCGGCGACTGCCAGCAGCGCCCCGAGCGCCGCGGCGACGAACAGGTCGCCATAGCCCATCACCGCCGATCCGAGCGCGGCGCTCTGCAGCTGCGGCAGCCCAGCCGCCGGATGCGCCGCGTTGAGCGCGTTGTTGGGCTTTTGCAGCAGGTCCGACACGACCAGCGCCGTGTCGGCGACCGCCATCGCCACGATCCCCCCGGCCAGCCAACGTCGCGGCGTGACCGCCGCGAGCAGCACTCCGAGCGCCACACAGCTGAGCGCCGACAGCGCCACCGCCGCCGCCTGCCCCGGTAGGGCGCCGCG
>DASPVR010000057.1:0-5600 GCA_035622255.1 Solirubrobacteraceae bacterium
TTCGATCTCGGGATCTATGAACGCTGTCGCGGCCTCCGGTCCATCGCGGTTGAACACCTCGATGGCGCGACGCACGACCTCCACGTTCTCTTGCGACACCGCCTACCCCCGTCCCTCGGCGAGCCGTTCGGCGGCGGCACGGGCCTCGTCGATGTCGTCATAGACAGCGACACGCACGATCAACCCATCAACCCACTCGGACACAAATGCTGGCCGCTGTTGAATAGGGCGGGGACTGTCGGGGGCGACCGGCCTGGCGGGCAACAGCAAAAACGACTCCGTTGCCTACGTCCCAGCACTCCTCCAAATCGGTCTCATACTCCTCGTATGGGGCTCTCCAATCTTCAAAGTGGCGGCGGATTGCTTCCCTGCGCTCGAAGCTGCCGATTCCCAGAGCCGACACATCGAAAACTGCCCCCGGCGCGTAACTGCTCATGATCGCGTCGAAGTCCCGGCAATCCAAAGCCTCGAAGCCTCGACGAAAGAGCTCGGCCAGGTCGGGGGTCGGGGACTCCTCGGGCATGCCAGGAAGTATCCCGACTGCTGCTTCACCGAGCTGAGCGAGTGTGTCGTCGAACCTGCCGGGAGCTGTCGCTCCGGACGAGGAGCGAGAGCTGAACCCGAGCTCGCGCGGGGTGCTGCATTGTTGGGACAAGCAGAACTCTCGCCCCCGTCCTGCTTCGCTCCCGGCGCGAGCATGTCGACTGCGCCAGCAGCTTCTTTGCCTGGCGCGGAAAGCACGCGTCGTTCGGAAGCAGCCCGGGACGACTGCCTTCGCGTGACCCCAGCAGCAAGCGCGCGGCCTGCACGTGAACGCGCGAGTGCTCCTCCGCCGGGATCTGAGCGCCGCACCGGCCTGCTGGTTTTCGCAAACGGGAAGCGAGAGCGCTTGATCGTGAGAGACCGGCGCTCGCGTGCTGCAGCCAGCTAGTCTTCGAACGCCCGTGCGAACCGCTCCACCTGCTCTGACGCCTGACGGGCGTGCAGGTAGCGCTGCGTGGTCTGGAGGTCGGAGTGACCCATCGCATTCTTGATCGAGAGGATGTCCACGCCGGCTTGTGCGAGCAGGCTGCCGTACGTGTGTCGGAGATCGTGGAACCGAAGCGGACGAAGGTCTGCGGCGTCGCGCGCCCGCTTGAATCGCGCCACCAGAGCGCTCTTGTCGAGCGGCCGGCCCCTCCAGTTGCAGAAGACGAGCTCGCCTGGAGCAGTGAAGTCGCCGCGCTGTTTGAGCCGCGCCAGCGCGCGCGCCGCCTGCGGCACCAGCGGGACGTGGCGGACCTGCCTACCCTTCGTGCCGGTGAGCTGCTCGGCCGAAATGGCGCTGCTCACCGTGATGATCCCCTTCTCCACGTCGCGCCAGCGAAGCGCTCGAAGCTCGCCCTGGCGGAGTCCGGTGTAGGCCGCCACGCGCACGAGCTCTGCGTCCTGAGCGTCCTCGGCGCGCTCCGCGTCGTTTCGTGCGTCCTTAGCTCTGTGGACGCCCTCAGCCAGCGCTTCCGCCAGCGCCTCGACCTCGGCAACCGTGTAGGTGTGCAGCGCGTCGCGCTGTTTTTCGCGCCGGCGATCGGTTCCGCGCGCAGGATTGGTAGTCAGGCCGGTTCGCTTCACTCCGTACTCGAACACGGCGTGCACCAGCGCGCGGTTCTTGTTGACGGTCCGCGGGCTACCGCCTGCCGCTTCGATGGATTCCAGGAACCGCTCGACCTCGGCGGGCGTCACCTCGGCTGCCGGCCGGTCCCCGATCGCCGCCATGATCCTGCCCGACATCCTGTCCCCGGGCTCCGCCAAGTGCGTGCGATGGTCGGCGAGAGTGGACGGCTTCGCGCCCCGCACGCGCGCGAGCCAGTCGAGGTAGCCATGAGCGACCTCGCGAAATGTCGGGCCGGCGGGTGGCGGTTCCCGGGCGGCCGCGACGAGCTCGGCGATGAGCTCGCGCGCGCGGTCGTGCGCGGCCCCCTCTGTGAAGGCACCGTCGGGGCAAGGCGCCCGGCGCCTGATCCAGGCGCGGCCGACCCGCCCGTTTGAGCTGGCGGCCTCTGATGCGAAACGAAACGTCCCAGACGGGCTGGCCAGGGCGCGGCTCGTGCAGGCGCAGCGAGTACGTGGGCAGATTCGTTCGGGATTTCATTGGGTCGGTTTGACGCGCCCGAGCGCGATCGACCCGGGATGTTACCCGAAAGTGTTACCCGGCTCTGTTTCGTGGGACGCGACGAGGTCGGGCCAACGCTCAAAATCCCTTAGGTTTGCTGCCGATGCGGGCGAGAGGACTCGAACCTCCAAGGGCTTTCGCCCACCGGCTCCTAAGGCCGGCGTGTCTGCCAATTCCACCACGCCCGCACGCAGAGGCAGAGGCTAGCCGCCCCGGCACCGCCGCGCTGTCGCGCGCCGTGTTCGATGCGCGCGCGGCCAGCGCGCCGCGGCGGCCCGCGCGAGGGCCGGCGTGCGAAGGCTGTGCTCGCGAGTTCGTCCCGAACGGCCTGCCCGAGCTTGTATGGTCATGGGCGCGATGTCCTCGCTCCCAGACCGCGGGCCGGCGCCCGGCGTCACGATCACCCACCCCAACCGCGAAAAGCCCGTCGTGCAGGCGACGCGCGCGACCGTGGTCATGCTGCTGCTCGTGTCCGCCGGGCTCGTCGCAATCATCACCGTCGGGGGTTGGTCGGTGCTCGAGGGAGCGTGGATCGTGCAGATCGCCTACATCGTGATCTACGTCACGCTCGCCTTCTTCGCCGGGCGCTGGAACCGCGGCGTGCTGCCGGTCGCCTCTGCGCTGGCCGTGCTGCTCATGATCTTCGCGCTCGTGGCGGGGCCGAGCTGGTTCGACCGCAACAAGGCCGGCTTCGCCGAGCCGCTGATCAACTCCGGCGTGCTCGGGGTGATCACGCTGCTGATCGTGCCCGTGCAGATGCTGCTGATCGCCTTCGCGATGCGCGGCTTCAAACAGGGCTGGAACGTCGAGGTCGAGCACGGGGCGCCGATGGCCGGCGACCTCTACGTCGAACCGCCCCCGCACCCCGCCTGAGCGATCGGCTCCCCTCCCGCCCGTTGGGCGGGGGCACCAGCGCGGGCTGCCCGACGCCCTCCCGGCCGCCCGACGCTCCCATACACTGGCCCTGGACCCGCGGCGGTGGCGGAACGGTAGACGCGAGGCCCTCAAAAGGCCTTGTCCAACAGGGCGTGTGGGTTCGAATCCCACCCGCCGCATCCTGTGATGTATCGCGACATCGGAGACAGATGTCGCGAGACATAGTGGACGCCCTCAGCCGACGAGCTCCAAAAGCGGCGCGACCAGCGCCGGCGGCGCGGCGAGTACCCCCCATGGCAGGCGCTCGCGGGGCGCGAGCTCGACGACGGCCATGCCGGCGCGCTCGCATACGAGCGCCCCGGCCGCGATGTCCCATTGCTTGACCGTGCGCTCGAAGTAGGCGTCGAAGCGCCCGGCCGCCGTCCACGCGAGATCGAGCGCCGCGCTGCCGAAGCGCCGGATGTCGCGCACCCGCCCGACCAGGCCCGCGAGCACCTGGCCCTGGGCCTCGCGCACGCCCGCGTCATAGGCCAGGCCCGTGGCCACCATCGCCGTCGCCAGCTCCCCGCCGCGCGGCCCGCTCAGCCGCGCCGCCTGCTCGCCCCGGCTGAGCACGGCGGGCCCGCGACGCGACGCCGTGAACAGCTCCTGGCGGTTTGGGTCATACACCGCGCCGGCAAGCGTCGTGCCTCCCCGATCGCGCACCGCCACGCTCACGCACCACTGCGGGATGCCGAAGACGAAGTTCGCCGTCCCGTCGAGCGGGTCGACGACCCAGGTCAACCCGCTCGCCCCCGGCTGCTCGCCGCCGCCCTCCTCGCCCACGAACCCGTCCTCGGGGCGCCGGCGCGCGAGCAGCTCGCGGATCGCGCGTTCGGAGGCGTGGTCGGCCTCGCTGACGGGATCGGTCGGCGTGGTCTTGGCCGCCACGTCGCGCTCGCGACCGCGCGCTGCGCGCGCCACCAGCAGCTCGCCTGCCACGCGCACCGCCTCGCTCGCGACAGCGAGCAGCTCGTCTTCGTCGCTCACGAGAAGCCCGGCGGGCGCCCGTCGGCCCACGGGCGTGCGGACTCGATCTGAGCCGCGAGCGCGACGAGCGTCGCCTCGTCCTCGTGCCTGCCAACCAGCTGGACAGCGCGCGGCAGCCCGTCGGCGTCGTGCCCGGCCGGTACCGAGCAGGCCGGCTGTCCGGTGAAGTTCCAGCAGGCAGCATAGGGCACGGTGCAAGCGGCCACGACCGTCGTCCACAGCCAGCCGCGTCCCTCCACCGCGCCGACCCGCGGCGGTGGCGCCGGCGTCACGGGCGTGAGCAGCACATCGTGCTCGGCGAGCGCCTCGTTCAGACGCGCGGCATAGGCCGCCCTGCGCCCCTCGGCCCAGCCGACCGCGCCGAAGGCGACCGCACCCACGCGCGCGAGCGCGCGCATACGGCGTTCCAGGCGCTCGGGGTGGGGCAGCTCCGCGGCCTCCTCGCGCAGGGCGTCGAGGAACAGGGCGGTGAACTCGGGCGCCGGAGCGATTGGGCCGTGGTCGACCTCGCACACGCTCAGCTCGTGCCCGAGCCCCGCGAGCAGCCTCGTCGTGTCGTCGAGCGCCGCGGCGTTGGCGGGCGCCAGGCGCGTCAGCGGCGACGGCGGCAGCTCGCGCGAAACCGCGATGCGCAGTGGTCGCGGGGCGGCGGCGAGCGAGTCGAGCAGCCGCACGGGCGCAAGCGCCGAAGCGCCGGGATCGGGTGGCCCGTCGGCGATCGCGTCGAAGAACAGCGCCGTGTCGCGAACCGAGCGCGTGAGCACGCCGTTGACCTCCAGGCCGTGCGACGACGAGTCTCGTCGCGGGGCCAGCGGCAAGCGCCCGCGCTCGGGCTTCAAGCCGAACAGGCCGCAGTAGGCGGCCGGATAGCGGATCGAGCCTCCGCCGTCGGCAGCCGTGGCGGCCGCCACGAGGCCGGCGGCGACGGCCGCGCCGCTGCCGCCGCTGGAGCCGCCCGGGGTGTGCTGGAGGTTCCAGGGGTTGCGCGTGACGCCCCACGTCGGCGAGTCCGTCCAGGGAAAGGCGCACAGCTCGGGCACGTTGGTCTTGCCGAGCACGATCGCGCCGGCGGTGCGCAGCCGGCGCACGATCTCGCTGTCCTCGCGCGCCGGCGCACCGTATGCGTTGGTCCCGAGCGCTGTCACCTCGCCGGCTACGTCGGTGTTGTCCTTGATCGCGAACGGAACGCCGAGCAGCGGCCGGCGCTCGCCGGCGCGAACGCGGGCGTCGGCCTGCTCGGCTTCGGCGCGCGCGCGCTCTCCGAGCACCACCCTGAACGCGTTCAGCTCGTCGTCGTAGCGCTCGATGCGCTGCAGGTAGGAGTCGACGAGCTCGCGCGAGGACACCGCTCCATCGGCGATCAGCTCTGCCTGCCTGGCGATCCCGGCGAACGCGAGCTCGGCGCCATCCATGCTCGGGCAATCTAGTCCATCGCCCGCCGGGCGAGAGCGGGCGAGGACCGGCGCGGGCGCGCGATCGGACCGGCGCCGCCAGGGCGCATTGCGGGACGGGGCCGCAAGAAAGCGTTCACGACGGCCCCGCG
>DASPVR010000058.1:0-14513 GCA_035622255.1 Solirubrobacteraceae bacterium
CGGGCGCGTCACGCGCGTGGAGGTCTCCGGCGACCGGGGCGTGTTCATGATCTCGGTTGCCGCCGAGCTGGCGAACATGCACCCCCAGACGCTGCGCATGTACGAGGCGCGCGGCCTGATCGAGCCCAAGCGCTCGCCCAAGGGCACCCGCCTGTACTCCCAGGAGGACGTCGAGCGGCTGCGGCGCATCCAGGAGATGACCGCCGAGCTGGGGCTCAACCTCGCCGGGGTCGAGCGCGTGCTCGATCTCGAGGCCGAGATAGAGGGCATGCACGCCCGCATCGAGGAGCTCGAGGTCGCGGCGCTGCGCTCCCAGGTCGAGCTCGCCGAGCGCCTGGAGGAGGTCCGCCGCTCATTCCGCGCCGAGCTCGTCCCCTACACCGGCGGCACCGACATCGTGCGCCTGCGCGACGTCTCCACACCCTTCAACCAGACCAAACGGAGGAGCAACGATGGCAGCTAGCGGCGCACCGCCGGCCCAGCAGGCCCAGCCCGAGGAGGAGCAGAGCCCGCTGCAGCGCTTCGGGCGCGACCTCACCGAGGTCGCCGAGCAGGGCAAGCTCGACCCCGTGATCGGGCGCGACGAGGAGATCCGCCGCGTCATCCAGGTGCTCTCGCGGCGCACGAAGAACAACCCCGTCCTGATCGGGGAGCCCGGCGTGGGCAAGACGGCGATCGTCGAGGGGCTGGCGCAGCGGATCGTCTCGGGGGACGTGCCCGAGTCGCTGCGCGACAGGCGCGTGATCGCGCTCGACATGGGCGCCCTGATAGCGGGCGCCGCCTACCGCGGCGAGTTCGAGGAACGGCTCAAGGGCGTGCTCTCGGAGGTGGCCGAGGCGCAGGGCACGATCATCCTCTTCCTCGACGAGCTGCACACGGTAGTGGGCGCGGGCGCCGCCCAGGGCGCCGTCGACGCCGCCAACCTGCTCAAGCCGATGCTCGCGCGCGGGGAACTGCGCTGCGTGGGCGCGACCACGCTCGACGAGTACCGCCAGCACATCGAGAAGGACGCCGCGCTGGAGCGCCGCTTTCAGCCGGTGATGGTCGGCGAGCCCTCGGTCGCCGACACGATCGCGATCCTGCGCGGGCTCAAGGAGCGCTACGAGGTCCACCACGGCGTGCGCATCCAGGACAGCGCGCTGATCGCCGCCGCGACGCTGTCGGACCGCTACATCGCCGACCGCTTCATGCCCGACAAGGCGATCGACCTGGTCGACGAGGCGGCCTCGAAGATCCGCATCGAGATCGACTCGCTGCCGACCGAGATCGACGAGGTCAAACGTCGCGTGATGCAGCTCGAAATCGAGCTCACGTCGCTGAAAAAGGAGAAGGACGAGGCGTCCATGCAGCGGCGCGCGGCGATCGAGTCGGAGCTGTCAGAGCTCAAGCGGCGCGCGAGCGATATGGAAGCCCAGTGGCTCAGCGAGAAGGAGGCGATCCAGGGCGTCTCAGAGCTCAAGGAGACGCTCGAGCAGGCGCGCACGGAGGCCGAGCGCGCCCAGCGCGAAGCCGACCTCGGCCGCGCCTCGGAACTGCTCTACCGCGACATCCCCGAGCTCGAACGCCAGCTCGCCGAGAGCGAAGCCTCCGAGGACGCGCGCGAGCACGGCGCCGGCCCTGTGTTCCTCAAAGAGGAGGTCGACGCCGACGATGTCGCCGAGGTGGTCGCGCGCTGGACGGGCATCCCCGTCAGCCGCCTGCTCGAGGGCGAAACCGAGAAGCTGATCCACATGGAGGAGCGCCTGCACGAGCGCGTCGTCGGCCAGGACGCGGCGATCGACGCCGTCGCCACGGCGCTGCGCCGCTCGCGCGCCGGGCTGCAGGACCCGGGCCGGCCGATCGGCACGTTCCTGTTCCTCGGCCCCACGGGCGTGGGCAAGACCGAGCTGGCGCGCGCCCTGGCCGAGTTCATGTTCGACTCCGAAGAGGCGATCGTTCGGATCGACATGAGCGAGTACATGGAGAAACACTCCGTCGCCCGCCTGATCGGCGCCCCGCCGGGCTACGTCGGCTACGAAGAGGGCGGCCAGCTGACCGAGGCCGTCCGCCGGCGCCCCTACTCGGTCGTGCTCCTCGACGAGATCGAGAAGGCCAACCCCGACGTCTTCAACACGCTCCTGCAGGTCATGGACGACGGCCGCCTGACCGACGGCCAGGGGCGCACCGTCGACTTCAAGAACACCGTCCTGATCATGACCTCCAACCTCCCCGTTCCAGGCGCCGAGCTGGGCGTCGGCGACGATGCCGGCGCCGACGCGCGCCTGCGCACCGAGCTGCTCCAGTACTTCAAACCCGAGTTCGTCAACCGTCTCGATGACATCGTGCGCTTCCAGGCGCTCACGCGCGAGCAGATAGCCGAGATCGTCGACCTCCAGGTCGACGCGGTCGTGCGGCGCGTGCGCGAGCGCGGCGTCGAGGTGACGCTCACCGACCAGGCCCGCGGGCTGCTCGCGAACATGGGCTATGACCCCACCTACGGCGCCCGCCCGCTGCGCCGCGTGATCCAGAAGCAGCTCACCGACCGCCTCGCGCTCGCGCTGCTCAAGGGCGAGCTGCGCGAAGGGGACGAGGTCACGATCGACGCCAGCGAAGGGGAGCTCACGCTCGACAAGAACGCGCCCCGCGGCGAGCCGGTCGCGGCGGCCTCGGAGTAGGGGCCGCCCTGCTGATCGTGCGTACACGGCCGTGATGGGGTACAACGGATGCACGAGATCGCTCAACGCGTGCGAACGCGCCCACGACGACCGAGGAGCTGCCCCCATGCCCACCTACGTCATGCTCTCCACGCTCACTCCCGAGGGTGTGCAGACCGTCAAGAACAACCCGCAGCGCATCCAGGAGGTCAACAGCGAGGTCGAGCAGCTCGGCGCGACCGTGAAGGCGCAGTGGGCCACGCTCGGGCACGTGGACTTCATCTCGATCGTCGAGGCGCCCGACGAGGCCACGATGGCGCGCGTCTCGCTCGAGCTAGGCTCGCGCGGAACCGGGCGCTACGAGACGCTCGCCGCGATCCCTGTCGAGGAGTTCATCGCCTCGCTGTGAGCCGCGCTGCGAGCGGCGCGGCCGAGCGCGAGGTTTGGGCTGGCCGCCGCGACGCGGCGTATGCTGGCGCGCACACACGATGAGCGCTGACGGGGGGATACGGCCGCCGCACGGCGGGCCTGCACGGACTCGCCAGCGGGGCGGCCCCACGGGCCAGCGCGGCCAGCCCGACCCGGGTGCGGCGATCTCGCTCGTGCCCGACCCGCGCGCCGAGGCCGAGGCGCAGGCCCAGCTGGAGGAGTTCGACGTGGACGGCCCGCGCGTGGGCATCGTGATGGGCTCCGAGAGCGACATGGAGAAGATGGCAAAGGCGGCCAGCGAGCTCGAGCAGCGCGGGATCGAGCACGAGGTGCGCGTGATGTCGGCCCACCGCGAACCCGATGTCGTCGCCGACTACGCCAAGAGCGCGCGCGACCGGGGGCTGCGCGTGGTCATCGCCGGGGCCGGCGTGTCCGCGGCGCTGCCCGGCGCCGTGGCGGCGCACACAGACATCCCGGTCATCGGCGTGCCGCTGTCCGGGCGCCTCACGGCCGCCGGCGGGCTGGACGCGATCCTCTCGATCGTGCAGATGCCCCCCGGGGTGCCCATCGCGTGCGTGGGCCTCGACAACGCTCGCAACGCGGCGATCCTCGCCTCCCAGATCCTCGCTGTCTAGCGTTGGGGCGGGCCGACGCGCTGGAGCCAGCACACACGGCGTGCGGTGGCGCGGCGCGCACGCACGCCGCCGCCGGCAGGCGGCGATAATCAATAGACGTGATCCCCCGCTACACCCGCCCCGAGCTCGGCCGTCTGTGGACCGACCAGGCTCGCATGGACGCGTGGCGCGAGGTCGAGCTGGCGGCGTGCGAGGAGCTTCCAGGACTGCTCGGCGAGCACGGCCCCAGCGAGCGGGAGCTCGAGGCCATCCGGGCGGCCACGTTCACCGTGCAGGCCGTCAACGAGCGCGAGCGCACGACCGACCACGACGTCGCCGCCTTCGTCGATGTGCTCGCAGAGTCGGCCGGCGAGGCCGGTCGCTGGATCCACTTCGGGCTCACCTCATCTGACGTGCTCGACACGGCGCTCGCGCTACAGCTCAAGGCCGTTGGGGAGCTCGTCGTCGACGGCGCGCGAGAGCTCGTCGCCGCGCTCGCCGCGCGCGCACACGAGCACGCCGGCACGCTCTGCGTGGGGCGCACGCACGGCGTGCACGCCGAGCCGACCACGTTCGGCATCAAGCTCGCGGGCTTTGCGTTCGAGGCCCACCGCAACGCGCTGCGCCTGGAGCGCGCCTTCGCCCAGACTGAGGTCGGGGCACTGTCGGGCGCGGTCGGCACCTACTCGGCCACGAGCCCCGAGTTCGAGCGGCGCGTGCTCGCGCGCCTGGGGCTCGGGCGGGAGGACGTCTCGACGCAGGTGGTCGCGCGCGACCGCCACGCCGAGCTGCTGAGCGCGATCGCGCTCGCCGGGGCGGGGCTCGAGCGCCTGGCCACCGAGCTGCGCCACCTCCAGCGCACCGAGGTGCGCGAGGCCCAAGAGCCCTTCCGCGCTGGCCAGAAGGGCTCCTCGGCGATGCCCCACAAGCGCAACCCGATCAGGAGCGAGCAGATCTCGGGCCTCGCGCGCGTGCTGCGCGGCAACGCCCAGGCCGCCCTGGAGGACGTCGCGCTGTGGCACGAGCGCGACATCTCCCACTCCTCGGTCGAGCGGATCGTGCTGCCCGACTCGACGATCCTGCTCGACCACCTCCAGCACAGCGCCAGCGCCGTCGTCCGCGGGATGGTCGTCGACGTGCAGCGCATGCGCCTGAACCTCGAGCTGACCCACGGCGCGCTCTTCTCGCAGCGTGTCCTGCTCGCGCTGATCGAGACCGGCCTGGGCCGCGACGAGGCCTATCGCACCGTGCAGGAGCTCACGCAGCGCTCCTTCGACGACGGCCTGGCGCTGCGCGACGCGCTCGCCCACGACGCGCGCACGCAGGCGCTGGACCTCGACGCGATCTTCGACTACGGCTACTACATGCGCAACGCCCAGGAGATCATCGCGCGCCTGGACGCGATCGCCTGAGCGCTCGCTAGAGTCAAGCGGGCATGACCGCGCTAGCCGACCTGCCCCTGATCGCGAGCGGCAAGGTGCGCGAGATGTACGCGCTCGCCCAGGCCGAGCAGCCCGGCGAGGACGACCAGCTGCTGATGGTCGCAAGCGATCGCATCTCCACCTACGACGCAGTCCACCCGACCCCGATCCCCGACAAGGGCAGGGTGCTCACCGGTCTGTCGGTCTTCTGGTTTCAACGGACCTCCCACATCGTCGCCAACCACATGCTCTCGACCGTGGAGGGCGTGCCCGAGGAGGCGCTCGGGCGGGCGCTCGTCGTGCGCAGGCTGAGCATGCTGCCCGTCGAGTGCGTCGTGCGCGGCTACATCACCGGGTCGGGCTGGAAGGACTACCAGGCGACCGGCAGCGTCTCGGGCATCGAGCTGCCGACCGGGCTGCGCGAGTCCGAGCGCCTGCCCGAGCCGATCTTCACGCCGAGCACCAAGGCCGACGTGGGCCACGACGAGGCGATCGACCTGGCGCGCGCGGGCGAGCTCGTCGGCGACGGCGGGCTGATGGCGAGCGTGCGCGACGTCTCGATCGAGCTCTACTTGAACGCCGCCGAGCACGCGCGCGAGCACGGCGTGATCCTGGCCGACACGAAGTTCGAGTTCGGTCTCGACGCCGAGGGCGAGCTGGTCGTGGGCGACGAGGTGCTCACGCCCGACTCCTCGCGCTACTGGCCCGCGGACGGCTTTGAGGTCGGCCGTCCGCAGCCGAGCTTCGACAAGCAGTTCGTGCGCGACTGGGCGGCGTCGAGCGGCTGGGACAAGCGCCCGCCCGCGCCGGCGCTCCCCGACGACGTCGTCGCCGGCACGCGCGCCCGCTACGTCCAGGCCTACGAGCTCCTCACCGGCGAGCCGTTCGGCGAGTGGCTCGCGCGCACGGGCGTCGCGGTCGCGTGAGAGCGCGCGTGCTGATTCGCCCCAAGGCCGGCATCCTCGATCCCCAGGGCGAGGCCGTGAAGCGCGCGCTGCCTGCGCTCGGCTTCGACGGCGTCGGCGACGTGCGCGTCGGGCGCCTCGTCGAGCTCGACGTGGCCGACCCCGCACAGCTGCAGGCCATGTGCGAGAAGCTGCTCGCCAACCCGCTCGTCGAGGACTACGAGCTGCAGTTGCTCGACGGTAGCGCCTGATCGGTGAAGTTCGGCGTCATCCAGTTTCCCGGCTCGTGCGACGAGGTCGACGCGCTCGCGGCGGCCGCGAGGGTCGGCGAGGCAGCGCTGCTCTGGCACGGCGACCGCGACCTGCGCGGCGCCGACGCGATCATCGTGCCCGGCGGCTTCTCCTACGGCGACTACCTGCGCGCGGGCGCGATCGCGCGCTTCGCGCCGGTGATGGAGTCGGTGATCGCCTTCGCGCGCGACGGCGGCCTGGTGCTCGGGATCTGCAACGGCTTCCAGGTGCTCTGCGAGGCCGGCCTGCTCCCGGGCGCGCTGCTGGGCAACGCCAACCGGCGCTTCACCTCTCGCCAGGTCGCGCTGCGCGTGGAGCGCGCCGACACCCCGTTCACGCGCACGTGCGCGCCCGGCGCGAGGCTCAGCATCCCCGCCAAGCACGCCTGCGGGCGCTACTACGCCGACGAGCTCACGCTCGACGCGCTCCAGGCGCGCGGCCAGGTGGTGCTGCGCTACGCCCCCGGGCACAACTTCAACGGCTCGCTGCGCGACATCGCCGGAGTGTGCAACGAGGCGGGCAACGTGCTGGGGCTGATGCCCCACCCCGAGCACGCCGTCGACGAGCTCGTCGGCGGCTCGGCCGACGGTCTGGCGCTGTTTCAGTCGATCGCCCGCACGCCGCAGGCACCCGCGGCCGGGGGCGTGGGGGCCGGCGCCGGGTGAGCGCCTCCTCGCGCGCCGCGGTCACGCCCACCGTCGAGGATGCGATCGCGCTCGGGCTCACGGCGGCCGAGTACGAGCTCGTGTGCGCCAAGCAGGGCGGGCGCGCGCCCAACCAGGTCGAGCTCGCCATGTACTCGTTGCTGTGGAGCGAGCACTGCGCCTACAAGCACTCCAAGCGCCTGCTGCGCACGCTCCCCACCGAGGGCGAGCACGTCGTCATGGGGCCCGGCGAGAACGCCGGCGCGGTCGACGTCGGGGGCGGGCTGGTGTGCGCCTTCAAGGTCGAGTCGCACAACCATCCCAGCGCGGTCGAGCCGTTTCAGGGGGCGGCCACCGGCGTCGGCGGGATCCTGCGCGACATCTTCGCGCTCGGCGCGCGGCCGATCGCGGTGCTCGACTCGCTGCGCTTCGGCGAGCTCTCCAGCGCACGCTCGCGCTACCTGCTCGACGGGGCCGTCTCGGGCATTGGGCACTACGGCAACTCGGTCGGGGTTCCCACCGTCGGGGGCGAGGTCTACTTCGAGGCGCCCTATGAGCACAACTGCCTCGTCAACGCGATGGCGCTCGGGCTCGCCTCGCGCGAGCAGCTGGTGCGCAGCGCCGCCGTCGGCGTGGGCAATCTCGTCGTGCTGTTCGGTGCGAGCACCGGTCGCGACGGCATCGGCGGGGCCTCGGTGCTCGCCTCGGCCGAGCTCGGCGCAGCCGGCGGCGCCCAGGCCGACAGGCGCCCCAGCGTGCAGGTCGGCGATCCCTTCGAGGAGAAGAAGCTGCTCGAGTGCTCGCTGGCGCTGCTGGCACGCGGGCTGGTCGTCTCGCTGCAGGACCTCGGCGCCGCCGGGCTGACGTCCGCCGCGAGCGAGATGGCCTCCAAGGGCGGCGTCGGCATCGACCTCGACATCGCGCGCGTGCCGCTGCGCGAGCCTGGCATGGAGGCCTTCGAGGTGATGGTCTCAGAGTCCCAGGAGCGGATGCTGTGCGTGGTCGCGCCGGGCGACCTCGAGGACGTGCTCGCGCTGTGCGCGCGCTGGGAGGTCAACGGCGCCGCGATCGGCGAGGTCACCGCCGCCGGACGCCTGCGGGTGCTCGATGGCGACCGCGTGCTCGCCGACATGCCGGTGTCGGGGCTCGTCGACGAGTGCCCGCTCTATGACCTGCGGCCGGTCAGGCCGAGGCGCGCGCTGTATGCACCTCCTCCGGCCACGATCGACCGCGATGCGGGTGCGCGCGAGACGCTGCTCGCGCTGCTCGCGAGCCCCAACATCGCCTCGCGACGCGAGCTGTTCGAGCGATACGACGCGATCGTGCAGTCGCGCACCGTGCGCCGGCCCGAGCAGGCCGACGCCGCCGTGCTCGCACTGCCCGACGGCGGGGCGCTGGCGGCGAGCATCGACGGCAACGGGCGGCGCGTCGCGGCCGACCCCTACACGGGCACGGTCGCGGCCGTGCTCGAGTGCGTCTCCAACCTCGCCTGCGTGGGCGCCGAGCCGCTCGGCACGACCAACAACCTCAACTTCGGCAACCCCGAGAAGGGGCACGTCGCCTGGCAGCTGAGCGAGTCGGTGCGCGGGCTCGGCGACGCCTGCCGCGCGCTGGGCGCGCCGATCGTCGGCGGGAACGTGTCGCTCTACAACGAGGGCCCGGAGGGCCCGATCTATCCGACGCCCGTGATCGGGATGGTCGGCCGCCTGCCCGATGCCCGCCGGGCTGGGCAGACGGGCTTCCCCGCCGCGGGCTGCGCGATCGCGCTCGTCGGGCCGTTTGCGCCCTCGCTGGCGGCCAGCGAGCTGTCCAAGCTGCGCGGCGACGAGCTCCCCGACGGCCTCGGCGCGATCGACCTCGCCGCCGTTGGGGCCGCGCAAGTGGCCCTGCGCGAGGCCGTGCGTGCGGGCGCGGTCGCCAGCGCCCACGACATCGCCGAGGGCGGCCTCGCGGTCGCGCTGGCCGAGTGCTGTGCGGCCGGTGGGGTGGGCGCCGAGGTCGCGCTCGGCGAGGACGTCGCCCCGGGCGCCTCGCTCCTCCAGACCCTCTTCGGTGAGGGCGCCGGTGGCTTCGTGGTCAGCGGAGAGGAACCGCGGCTGGGCGAGCTGGCGGGCGCCGTCGACGTGCGGTTGATCGGCGCCGCCGGGGGCGAGCAACTGCGGATCGAGCGCCGCGGAGAGCTCATCGCCGTGGCGCTCTCAGAGCTCGTCGCGGCCCGTGAGGCGCTCGGCCGCGTGATAGCGTGATGGCTGCGATGGCTGGCGCAGCGGCCGGGGAGGTCGTGTCGGATGACCGCGATGGACCGCGCGACGAGTGCGGCGTGTTCGGCATATATGCGCCCGGCCACGATGTCTCGCGGCTGTCCTACTTCGGGCTGTACGCGCTTCAGCATCGCGGCCAGGAGTCGGCCGGAATCGCCGCCGCCGACCGCGGCGGGCACATCGTCACGCGTCGCGAGCTCGGGCTGGTCAGCCAGGTGTTCAGCGAGAACGACCTGCGCACGCTCGCCGGCGAGCTCGCGATCGGCCACGTGCGCTACTCGACGACCGGCTCCAACGCCTGGGAGAACTCCCAGCCTGTGCAGCGCTCGGAGGGCACCAACGGCTCGCGCCGCGAGGTCGCGCTGGCGCACAACGGCAACCTGATCAACGCCGTCGCGCTGCACGAGGAGCTGCTGGCGCGCGGCGTCACGTTCAGCTCGACGTCGGACTCGGAGATCATCGCCGCCATGATCGCCACGAACCCCGCCGAGCGCATCGAGGACGCGATCGCCGACGTGCTCCCGCGGCTGCGCGGCGCCTTCTCGATCGTGGCCATGACCAAGGACCGCATCGTTGCCTTCCGCGACCCGCACGGGCTGCGCCCGCTGGCGATCGGCACGCTGGCGAGCGACGGTCACGACCCGCAGCCGCGCTACTGCGTCGCGAGCGAGTCGTGCGCGTTCGACATCATCGGCGCGCGCTTCTTGCGCGACGTGCAGCCCGGAGAGGTCGTGACGCTCGGCGAGCACGGCCTGCGCAGCCGCATGGTCGCGCCCGACGACCGCCATGCGTTCTGCATATTCGAGTACATCTACTTCGCGCGCCCCGACTCGCGCATGAACGGCCAGGTGCTCCAGGTCGCGCGCGGGCGCATGGGGGAGATCCTGTGGCGCGAGGCGCCCGTGGAGGCCGACCTGGTGATCGCGGTGCCCGACTCGGGCAACCCCGCCGCCCGCGGTCTGGCGCGCGCCGCCGGGCTACCCCAGGACGACGGCTTCGTCAAGAACCGCTACGTCGCGCGCACGTTCATCGCGCCCGGCCAGGAGCTGCGCAAGCACGGGCTGCACCTGAAGTTCAACCCGCTGCCCGAGGTCGTGGCTGGCAAGCGGCTAGTCGTCGTCGACGACTCGATCGTGCGCGGCAACACGACGCGCCAGATCGTCGAGATGCTGCGCGACGCCGGCGCGCGCGAGATCCACATGCGCATCTCGGCGCCGCCGATCAAGCACCCGTGTCACTACGGCATCGACATGTCCACGCACGAGGAGATGATCGCGCACGGCAAAAGCACCGATCAGATCGCCGCCGAGCTCGGGTGCGACTCGCTGCACTACCTGTCGCTGCAGGGCGTGTATGAGGCCATCGGCGCCTCGCGCGCCGGCCACTGCGACGCCTGCTTCAGCGGCCACTACCCGCTCGACGGCACGGGCGAGGCCAACGGCAAGTACGCGCTCGAGGAGCGACCGGACGCGCTCGTGCGAGTCTGAGCGCCGTCCGGCCGCTCCGCGAAGTCCTACGGGGTGTCCTCGTCGCGTGCGCCAGGAGCGTCGGTGTAGACGTTGTTGTAGGGGTGGCGAACGATCGTCTTTCCGACACGACCGGACCGCTGCGCGTATGCGAAGGCGGCCACGATGATCAGGGTGATCAGGATCGCTGTGAGCATCTGAGGTACCTCGCTGTCCTTGTGGGGTGTCGCCTGCGAGTCAAACAGGGGACGGCGCCGATGCCTGTGAGGTGGGTCACACGAAACGCGTGGCGGCCGCAACGAGCCCCGCTATGGTGGCGCGCGTGGACTCGCGCCTGCCGATCGCCGTGCTCGTGTCGGGTGCGGGCACCAACCTGCAGGCGCTGCTCGACGGCGTGCACGGGCGTGAGGTCGAGATCGTGGCGGTCGCCTCGAGCACGGGCGACGCGCCCGCGCTCGAGCGGGCGCGGACTGCGGGCGTCAGCGCCCGGACATTCCCGCGCTCGAGCTTTAGCGACCGCGCGCAGCGCGACGAGGCGATGGCCGACTGGCTGTCGCAGCGCGGCGCGCGGCTGGTCGTGCTGGCCGGCTACATGGAGCTGCTCGACGAGCTCTTCCTTCAGCGTTTCCCGGGAGCGGTCATCAACGTCCACCCGTCGCTGCTGCCCGCCTTCCCGGGGCTGCGCGCGATCGAGCAGGCCCTCGCCTATGGGGTGAAGGTCTTCGGGGTCACGGTCCACTTCGTCGACGCCGGGGTGGACTCGGGGCCGGTCATCGCCCAGCGCGCGATCGAGCTGCCCGACGAGCGCGACCCCGGGGCCGTGCGCGAGGCGCTGCGCCCGCTCGAGCACGCGCTGCTCACCGAGGCGGTGCGCGCGTTCGCGCTCGGGCAGCTGTGCATCGACGACGACAACCCCCGGCGGGTCTCGACCGGGGCGCGAGCCGCGGATCGGGCGAGCGCGGGGTAGGCTCTCAGGGTGACTGGCGACCAGGAACTCGCCGACCAGGAGGTGGCGGCCGACGACGTGCTCGCGCGCGCGGAGGACACGGCGGCCGGGCCGCCTGAGGCGGGCGCGCGGGGCGCGATCACGGGCACGCGGCGGTCCGGCGGGAGCGCGGCCGGGATCGAGCCCGCGCAGCCGGGCGAGGTGCGCCTGCGCAGGGCGCTGCTGTCGGTGTCGGACAAGCGCGGCATCGTAGAGCTCGGTCGCGGGCTGGCCGAGCTGGACGTGGAGATCGTGTCGACGGGCGGTACGGCACGCGAGCTCGATGCCGCCGGCGTGCCGACGCGCGCGATCGAGAGCTTCACCGGGTTCCCCGAGATCCTCGACGGGCGCGTCAAGACGCTTCACCCGCGCCTGTACGCGGGCCTGCTCGCGCGGCGCGACGACGAGGAGCACCTGCGCGCGGCCGCCGAGCAGGGGATCGAGCAGGTCGACCTGGTGTGCGTGAACCTCTACCCGTTCGAGGACACGGTCGCGCGCGAGCACGTGAGCGAGGCCGAGGCGATCGAGAACATCGACATCGGCGGCCCGACGATGATCCGCGCGGCCGCCAAGAACCACGCCTTCGTGGCCGTGGTCGTCGACCCCGACGACTACGCGCAGCTGCTCGCGGAGCTGCGCGCCGGCCGCGAGGACGGCGGGCCGCCGGCCGAGGCGCCGCTGACGCTCTCGCTGCAGACGCGCGGGCGACTCGCGGCCAAGGCCTTCGCCTGCACGGCCCGCTACGACGCGGCGATCTCGACGTGGTTCTCGCTGCGCACCTACGAGGGCCTGCCGCCGAGCTGGCGCGACGCCTACGAGAAGGTCGGCGACCTGCGCTACGGTGAGAACCCGCACCAGAGCGCGGCCTTCTACGCGCGCGTCGGCTCCCCGACGCACCTGCTCGCCGGGGTCGAGCAGCTGCACGGCAAGGAGCTGTCTTTCAACAACCTGCTCGACCTCAGCGCGGCGCGCGAGCTGGTCGAGGAGTTCGACACGCCGGCGTGCGCGATCGTCAAGCACAACAATCCCTGCGGGTGTGCGCTGGGCGAGAGCGGCCAGTCGGCGTACGAGCGCGCGTTCGCATGCGATCCACAGAGCGCCTACGGCGGCGTGATCGCCGTCAACCGCATCGTCGACGGCGCCTTCGCCCAGGCACTCTCCGAGCAGTTCATCGAGGTGCTGCTCGCCCCGGGTTTCGACGAGCGGGCGCGCGAGCTCTTGATGCAGAAAAAAAACGTGCGCCTGCTCGAGCTCGCGCACTGGCCGGTGCCCACCCGCGAGGTAGAAGCCAAGCCGGTGATCGGCGGCCAGCTCGTGCAGACGCGCGACGACGTGTCAGAGACGCGCGAGCAGATGCGCGCGATGAGCAAGGTCATCCCGGACGAGCGCCAATGGGAGGACATGCTGTTCGCGTGGACGGTCTGCCGCCACGTGCGCTCCAACGCGATCGTGATCGCGCGCGGGCTGGCGACGATCGGGATCGGCGCCGGTCAGATGAGCCGCGTGGACGCCGTGCGCATCGCGGTCGAGAAGGCCCAGAGCTTCCAGCCGCAGCTGCTGAGCGGCTCGGCGCTGGCCTCCGACGCCTACTTCCCGTTTGCCGACGGCCCCCAGCTGGCGATCGACGCGGGCGTGACGGCCATCATTCAGCCGGGCGGCTCGGTGCGTGACGAGGAGGTCGTGGCGGCCGTCGATGCGGCCGGTGTGGCGATGGTCGCGACCGGTCGCCGCCACTTCCGCCATTAGCCCTCAGCCCTCGCTTCGCGGGTGCCCGACGACGCTTCGCGCCGTGCCCGCCCGGCGCTCGCTGCGCGCACCCGCCCGATCCACGGCGTCTGAAGGGAGGGGTTGAAGGGCGGGAAGATTTACGATATATCGTGTAACAACTTGATAGCTCACGATAGGAGTGCTTTTTGATGTTTGCTCATGCGATCGATCCACGCGGCGAAGGCGCTTGCCGGCGCCGCGATCCTTATGACCTCGGGGCGATCTGGAGCGCGATGACAGGTCGCAGCCAGGGTGGCGAACGTGGAGGTGAGCGCGGCCGTGAGGGCGGGCGCCGGCACGGCGAAGGCAGGCGTGGCCGCCATGGCCCGGGCCGCCACGGCGAAGGCCCATTCGCATTCGGCGCCGGACCGGGCGGGCGCTGGCGCAAGGCGCGCCGCGGCGACATCCGCACGGCCGCGCTGCTACTGCTCGCCGAGGAGCCGCGCAACGGCTACCAGATCATGCAGGAGGTCGAGGAGCGAAGCGGCGGCGTGTGGCGCCCGAGCCCGGGCTCGGTCTATCCGGCGCTGTCCCAGCTAGAAGACGAGGAGCTGATCCGCTCACAGGAGACCGACGGGCGCAAGCTGCTGCACCTGACCGACGCGGGACGGGAGCTGCTCGCCCAGCGCGGCGAGGACAAGCCGGCGCCGTGGGAGGAGATGAGCGGTGACGTCAGCGAGCCGCGCTTTCAGCTGGGTCGGCTGATGCGCGAGGTCGCCTTTGCCTTCGCCCAGGTGATGCGCACGGGGAGCGAGAGCCAGCTCGCCGCCGCCCGCGAGGTGCTCGTGCGCGTACGACGCGAGCTGTACGGGATCCTCGCCGAGGGTGACGACTGACAGCCGCTAACGCCTGGCGGGGTCCCGGAGCGCCTGCGCGGAGACGCCGAGCTGCGGATCGATCGCGTCCTCGTAGCCGGCGTCCTCGGCCAGGCGCATGGCGGCCACGAGCTGATCGGAGTCGCGCCCGGCGAGGCGTTCAAGCAGCGGCTGCACGAGGCCGCGCAGCACGATCGCGGCGCCCACCCAGCGCGGCGTCCACACGCGTGCCGCGCGCCGTTCGATCCCGCGCTCGACCGCATCGACCGCGCTCGACAGCGG
>DASPVR010000059.1:0-4233 GCA_035622255.1 Solirubrobacteraceae bacterium
GCTCGCGCTGCGCAGCCATCGCAACCTCGCGGCCGCCTACGAGAGTGGCTTTCAGGACGATCTCGTGACACCGTTTCGCGGGCTGCGGCGCGACCAGAACCTGCGCGTCGACTCCACGCCGGAGAAGCTTGCCCGGCTCAACCCCGTGTTCGGAGGGCCGCAGGGGACGATGACCGCCGGCAACTCCACGCCGCTGTCCGATGGCGCGGCGGTCGTGCTGCTCGCCAGCGACGCGTGGGCTAGGGCGCGCGGGCTGAGGGTGCTCGCCCACATCGTCGACGCCGAGACGGCGGCCGTCGATCACATCAACGGCCGGGAAGGCCTGCTGATGGCCCCGGTCCACGCGGTGCCACGCATGCTTGCTCGGGTGGGGCTGAAGCTCCGGGACTTCGATCTCTACGAGATCCACGAGGCGTTCGCCTCGCAGGTTCTGTGCACGCTCGCCGCCTGGGAAGACGAGCGCTTCTGCCGCGAGCGCCTCGGGCTGGCTGAGCCGCTCGGAGCGATCGATCGCGACAGGCTCAACGTCAACGGCGGCTCGCTGGCGGCGGGCCACCCGTTCGCCGCCACGGGCGGGCGCATTCTCGCCGGGCTCGCCAAGGCCCTTCACGAGCGCGGCGGCGGACGCGGCCTGATCAGCATCTGCGCCGCCGGCGGCCAGGGCGTGGTCGCGATCCTGCAGGCGCCCCACGGTCGGGATGCCTGACGTGACCGACGTGTACACCCAGCTCGTGAACACGCCGATCGGGCGGCTCGTGACGCGGCAGGTCGGCCTGCCCGCGCCCGTCCCGTTGCGCCGGGACGGCGACGCCGGCGCGCCGCCGCCCGGTCCTGTCCTGCTCGAGGCCGCGCCGGGCGGGCGCCTGAGGTCGCAGCTGGCGCAGGCGCTCGGCGAGGCCGGAGCCGAGCTGAGTCGCCGCGGTGTCACCGGCGCGACGCCGACCGTGCATGGGCTCGTGTTCGACGCCACCGGGATCGCGGAGCCGGCGCGGTTGGTCGATCTGCAGGAGTTCTTCTCCGCCTCGATACGTGCGCTCGCGCCTTGCGGACGCGCGGTCGTGCTCGGGCTCCCGCCCGCTGACTGCTCAGATCCCGCCGAGGCGATCGCGCAGCGCTCGCTGGAGGGCTTCACGCGCTCGCTGGGCAAGGAGCTGCGCAGAGGCGCCACCGCACAGCTCGTCTATGTCGCGCCCGGCGGTGAGCTCCAGCTGGCCTCGACACTTCGCTTCCTGCTCTCACCGCGCTCGGCCTACGTGTCGGGACAGGTCGTGCGCGTGGGCCCGGGCGCGCCGCGGGCGGATCTCGATTGGACACAACCCCAACGGGGGCGCGTCGCGCTCGTCACGGGCGCGTCCCGCGGAATCGGCGCCTCGATCGCGGCGACGCTCGCACGCGACGGAGCGAACGTCGTCGGCATCGACGTGCCGGCGCTGGCCGATGACCTGCGGGCGGCGATGGACGCCCTCGGCGGCAGCGGCCCGGCGCTTGATATCACGGCTGGCGATGCGCCGCAGCGGATCGCTGCCCACCTGCGCAATGAGCACGGGGGCGTCGACGTGGTCGTGCACAACGCGGGCATCACGCGCGATCGGTCGCTCGGGCGCATGGACGCCGAGCGCTTCGCCAGCGTGATCGACGTCAACCTGCGTGCGCCCCAGCTGATCACTGACGCGCTGATCGGGGACGGGGCAGAGCCGGTGTTGCGCCCCGGCGGGCGGGTGGTGTGCGTGTCGTCGATCAGCGGTATCGCCGGCAACGCCGGGCAGACCAACTACGCGACGTCCAAGGCCGGCGTGATCGGTCTCGTCGACGCCTATGCGCCGTTCCTCGCCGCCCATGGGGCGACGATCAACGCGGTCGCCCCCGGGTTCATCGAGACCCAGATGACGGCGAGCATGCCGTTCGCGCTGCGCGAGGCCGGGCGGCGCATGAACTCGCTGTCACAGGGCGGCCTGCCCGTCGACGTGGCCGAGACGATCGCGTGGCTGGCCTCACCGGCGTCCGGCGGCGTCAACGGCAACGTGATCCGTGTGTGCGGACAGAGCCTGTTGGGAGCATGACGATGGGCGTGCGGGAGCTGTCACAACCCCCCCGCAGCTTGGACCTGACGCTGCGCGCGGCGCTGCCGATGATTCCCGGGGCCTCGCGCCTGCCGTTCGTAGCCGGTGGCGGCAGCGCGATGCCCGACACCGTGCTCAGCCTGGAGCAGGCGACGCTGGAGACGGACCGGCTGACCGCCTATCTGGAGGTGTGCGGCTTTGCGCCGGCGGACACCCTGCCGGCGACGGCGCCCCACCTGATCGCCTTCCCGCTGCACATGCTGCTGATGACTGACGGCCGCTTCCCGGTGGCCCCGATCGGGCTCGTGCACGTGGCCAACCAGATCTCGCTGCACCGGCCGATCGGTGTCGATGAGCCACTGGGCATGAAAGTCCGCGCGACAGGTCTCGAGGTACACGGCAGGGGTCGCTCGTTTGATCTCATCAGCGAAGCTCGCGCAGGGGAGGAGCTCGTGTGGGAGGAGCGCAGCACGATGCTGCGCCGGGGGGGTGACGGCGCGCGCAGCGGCAAGTCTCCTCAGCGTGCGCGGCCGTCGCCGAGCGCGCAGCCTGGTGCGCCACAGATCGCCCAGCATTGGACGCTGCACGAGGACCTCGGACGTCGCTACGCCGCGGTGTCGGGCGATCGCAACCCGATCCACATGCACGCGCTGGCGGCGAGGCTCTTCGGCTTCCCGCGCGCGATCGCCCACGGCATGTGGACGAAGGCGCGCTGCCTGGCCGCGCTGTCGGCGACGCTGCCTGACGCCTACACTGCACAGGTCGAGTTCCGCCGACCGATTCTCCTGCCCGGAGCGGTCTTCTTTGCGAGCGCGGGCGAGCCGCACGCGACGTCGTTCGGGGTGCGCTCGGGCGAGGACCGGGCGACGATCCACCTGGAGGGGACGGTGAGCGCATGAGCGTGAGCGAACGCAGCATGGGGCTTGGCCTGCGCGCGCTACGCCGCGTGGCGGGGACCGAGCTGATCGATCGCCTTGGGGCGCGCGCCCCGACCGAGCGCCTGCTCTATCGCGCCACGCGCAACGGCTTTCGCGCCGCCGGCACCGCCGCGCGCACGTTCAAGGGCGCCCGGCGAAACGGCAGCCCAGCACGGCTGAGGCCCGCGGGCGACACGGGCGTGTTCGACCTCACGCCGACCGACGAGCAGCAGATGCTCAAGGAAAGCGTCGGCGCCTTCGCGCAGGAGCGGCTGCGGCCGGCCGCCCCGGCCGCGGACGTCGATTGCGCGCCGCCTGCCGACGTGCTCAAGCAGGCAGGCGAACTCGGGCTGGCGATGCTCGGCGTGCCCGAAGAGCTCGGCGGCGTGTCCAGCGAGCGCTCGACGGTCACGTCGGTGCTCGTCGCCGAGGCGCTCGCGCAAGGCGACATGGGGCTTGCGGCGGCGGCGCTCGCGCCGGCGTCGGTTGCGAGCGCGCTCGGCCTGTGGGGCGACGACGAGCAGCAGGCGACCTACCTGCCGGCGCTCGTGGGCGACGAGGCCCCGGCGGCCGCGATCGCGCTGCAGGAGCGGGCGGCGCTGTTCGACCCGCAGAGCTTGCGCACGACCGCGCGGCGCGACGGCGGGGACTATCTGCTCGCCGGTGCCAAGGTACTCGTGCCGCGTGCCGCCGAAGCGAGCCTGCTGCTGGTCGCGGCGACCGTCGCCGACGCCGGACCGGCGCTGTTCATCGTCGAGGCCGCGAGCGCGGGCGTTCTGACCAAGACCGCCCCCGCGATGGGCGTGCGCGCGGCGGGCACCGGCGAGGTGCGGCTCGAGGACGTCCGCGTGCCCGCCACGGCGCTGCTGGCGGCCGGCGATCCCGACGTCTATCGCGAGTGCGTGCGCAGGGCCCGGCTTGCCTGGTGTGCGCTTGCGCTCGGCACCGCTCGCGCGGTGCTCGACTACGTGATCCCCTACGTCAACGAGCGTCAGGCGTTCGGCGAACCGATCAGCCACCGTCAGGCGGTCGCCTTCGCGGTCTCCGACTTGGCCGTCGAGCTGGAGGGCATGCGCCTTACGACGCTTCGCGCAGCCGCCCGCGCCGACGCGGGCAAGGACTTCGCACGCGAGGTCGCGCTCGCGCGCTCGCTGTGCGTCGAGAAGGGGTCGCGTATCGGCTCAGAAGGCGTGCAGCTGCTCGGTGGTCACGGCTACGTGACCGAGCATCCGGTGGAGCGCTGGTATCGCGACCTG
>DASPVR010000060.1:0-2492 GCA_035622255.1 Solirubrobacteraceae bacterium
TCGTCCAGCGCGCCTGGCAGGTGCGCGTGCAGCGGTTCGGCGACTCGACCGACATGTGCTCGCTGGTCAACGCAAAGTCCGGCGGCTGCGCGGAGGACTGCGGCTTCTGCGCCCAGTCGCGCTTCGCCGAGGCGCAGACGCCGATGCACCCGCTGATGGAGCCCGAGCAGATCCTCGAGCACGCGCTCGCGGCCGAGGCCGCCGGCGCGCACCGCTTCTGCATGGTCACCCAAGGCCAGGGGCTGTCCAAGCGCGACTTCGACAAGTACCTGGAGGGCGTGCGCCTGGTGGCCGAGCGCACCGGCCTCAAGCGCTGCGCCTCGATCGGCCACATGTCCGTCGAGCGGGCGCGGGCGCTCAAGGAGGCCGGCGTGCAGCGCGTGCACCACAACGTCGAGACCGCCGCCAGCTACTACGACGAGGTCTCCACGACGGTCCGCTACGAGGGCCGCCTGCGGACGATCCGCGCGGTGCGCGAGGCCGGGCTGGAGACATGCGTGGGGGGCATCCTCAACCTAGGCGAGACGAGGGCCCAGCGCGTCGAGATGGCCTTCGAGCTGGCCGCGATCGATCCCACGAGCGTCCCGATCAACCTGCTCAGCCCGCGCCCGGGGACCAAGTTCGGCGATCGCGAGCTGATCGACCCGTGGGAGGCGGTCAAGTGGGTGGCGATCTTTCGCCTGATCCTGCCCGATGCGCTGTTCCGGCTGTGCGGCGGGCGCGTGGAGAACCTGCGCGAGCTCCAGCCGCTGGCGATCAAGGCCGGGCTGAACGGCGTGATGATGGGCAACTTCCTGACGACGCTCGGCGCCGACCCCGAGGAGGACCGGCAGATGTTCGCGGCCCACGGTCTCAACATTGCGCGCCAGCCCGACAACGGATCAAACCCGCGCCCCGACAACCGCTCGGGCTGGCTCGCGGGAGATACCCCGGACGTGGTCGCCGAGCACATCCGCACTGCGGCCCGGGGCTCGCATCGCGAAGGCGAGGGAGCGAGCGAGGGGGCCGACAGCGGAGCGACGCTGCGCGTGCGCCTCTGGGATCCGTCGACCCAGCTTCGCTTCAGGCCCAGGCGCAAGGCCCCCCGGCGCACCGACGGGGCGCCGAACACCGTTCCCGGACCGGTCGTCGCCGGCTGGGGAGACTGAGTCGAGAGGAAGGACGGAGATGAACGAGATCGACGAGCGCCTGGCCGAGCTCGAGCTGGATGGACTGCGTCGCCGCCTGAGGATGGTTTCCGGGCCGCAGGGGCCGCGCGTGCTGCTCGACGGCCGCCCGGTGCTGGTGCTGTGCTCCAACAACTACCTCGGGCTCGCAGACCACCCGCGCGTGCGCGAGGCCGCCGCCGAGGCGGCGATGCGCTGGGGGGTGGGCGCGGGGGCCTCGCGTCTGGTCTCGGGCACGATGACGATCCACTGTCGCCTGGAGCAGCACCTGGCGGCGTTCGCCGGCAGCGAGGCGTGCGTCCTGTTCGGCTCCGGCTATCTCGCCAACCTCGGCGTGATCGGGGCGCTCGCGGGACGTGGCGACGTCGTCTTCTCGGATGAGCGCAACCACGCGTCGATCATCGACGCCTGCCGGCTGTCGCGCGCCGAGGTCGTCGTCTACCGCCACCTCGACGTCGAGCACCTCGAGTGGCTCCTGCACCGCCACGGCTCGCGCCGCGGCGGCCCGGGTGCCGCCCGGCTGATCGTCACCGACTCGGTCTTCTCGATGGACGGCGACCTCGCGCCGCTGCCCGAGATCGCCGAGCTGGCCGCGATCCACGGTGCCCGCACGGTCGTCGACGACGCGCACGCGGTCGGCGCGCTGGGCCCCAACGGACGGGGCGCCGTGGCGCTGGCGGGCCTCGAGGGCGAGATAGACGTCGTGGTCGGCACGCTCGGCAAGGCGCTCGGCTCCTACGGGGCTTATGCGTGCGCCAACGAGGCGATGGTCGGCTACCTGGTCAACACCGCGCGCTCGCTCATCTTCTCAACCGCCCCCCCGCCCCCGGCGGTCGCCGGTGCGCTGACCGCGCTGCAGCTGCTGCGCGAGCGCTCCCATCGCGTGCGCCGCCTCAACAGCAACGCACGCGCGCTGCGGGCCGCCCTCGGCGAGCAGGGGTTTGCGGTTGCCGACGGGGACATGCACATCGTTCCCCTGATCGTCGGCGACCCGTTCGCGGCCGTGCACATGTGCGAGGAGGCGATCGAGCGCGGCGTGTTCGCCCAGGCGATCCGCCCTCCGTCGGTTCCCTCCGGGACGTCACGCCTGCGCCTGACGGCGATGGCGTCGCATACGCCGGCCGAGCTGCGGCGGGCGGCGCGCGCGCTCGGCCAGGCGGCACGGGCGGCGGGCTTGGAGCCGGGCGAGATGGGAGCGGCCGAGGAGCCCCTGGACCTGCCCACCGTGGGCCAGCCGCTCGAGCTCGACGGAGCCACGGCGCCGTTCGACATCGAGCTGAGCGCCGGCTGGCCTCCGGATGGGGTCGAGGACGAGGCCTCGCGATC
>DASPVR010000061.1:0-3366 GCA_035622255.1 Solirubrobacteraceae bacterium
CTCCGACATGGTCGGCACCTCCCATAGCTGGGGTGTCGGCGCCGGGCCCATCCCGACGCCCAGTCCCCGCACATCTATGCGCGGGGTGCCGGCCTACCCTGCCTCACCGCGACGGAGAGCCGACCCTTCATAGGGTCTAGACGCGTAGCCCATGTCCGCCAACCTCGACCTAGTGCGCTCGATCTACGACGACTGGGAACGTGGGGTCTACAGGACGCTCGAGTGGGCGGACCCCAACCTCGAGTACGTGTGGGTCGGCGGGCCGACACCTGGCACCTGGATCGGGGTCACCGAGGCGGCCACGAGCTTCGGCAACTTTCTAAGTGCATGGGAGGAGTGGCGCGTTCACGTCGACAAGATCCGCGAGCTCGACGGCGACCGCGTGTTCGTGCTCGTCCACGCCAGCGCCCGCGGCAGGGAGAGCGGCATCGAGCTCCCGCCCGAGTCGACGAGCTTCGCACAGATATTCCAGGTCCGCGACGGTAAGGTCACGAGCCTTGTCAGCTACTTCGACCGCGCCACCGCCTTTGCCGACCTCGGCCTCGCGCCGGACGGCGACACACCGTGACTGGCTCCGCCAACCTCGACCTCGTGCGCTCGATCTACGCAGACTGGGAACGCGGGGACTTCAGCAAGACCGACTGGGCCGACCCTGAAATCGAGTTCGTGATCGCCGACGGCCCCGAACCCGGCGCCTGGATCGGACTTGCCGGGATGGCCGAGGGATTCCGAAACCGGCTCCGCGCCTGGCAGGAAGTCCGTGTCGCTGCCGATGGGTATCGGGAGCTCGATCCCGAGCGCGTCTTGGTCCTCGTCCGACTGGCAGGGCGGGGAAGGATCAGCGGGCTGCAGCTTGGGGAGATGCGGGGAAAGACGGCCAACGTATTCCATCTCCAAGGAGGCTGCGTCACGAGGCTCGTCGTCTACTGGGACCGCGACGGCGCCTTCGTCGACCTCGGTCTCTCGCCGGAGGACGAGCGCCCATGACCGACTCCGTAAACCTCGACCTCGTGCGCTCGATCTACGCGAACTGGGAGCGGGCCGACTACAGCGACGTCGCCTGGGCGGACCCCGTGCTCGAGTACGTCATGGCGGGTGGCCCAGACCCCGGTGTCTGGGTAGGCGTTCGCGGAATGAACGAAGCATTCCGCGGCATGCTCAAAGCGTGGACTGATTGGAAGGTCACCGCAGACGAATACATCGACGTGGACGGCGAGCGGATACTCGTGGCATACCACTTCAGCGCCCTTGGCAGGGCGAGCGAATTGGAGGCAGGGCGGCTCCACACTCAAGGGGCGACGTTGTTCCATCTGCGCGCCGGTCGCGTGACCAGGATCGTGCAGTACTTCGACCGCAATCACGCCCTCGCCGACCTCGGGCTCACGCCAGAGCGCGACACGCCATCATCAGACGAGGAATGATCTCGGCAAGGAAACAAGTGGGGCCGCGCGCTGTGAAGGCGGGCCCATGGCACCGAGAGAGAAGGCTCCCGGCGCGCGAGACACGCTAGCCCCCGCGGCCGGTGTCTTCCTCGCTTCGAGTCGTCCCCGGAGCCTCCCAACGAACGGAGGAACCGACGATGACCAACACACGCCAGGCCGGTGATGCGGTGCCCGCTCGATCGCCGCAACGGGCGTAGAGTAATGGGATGACGACGGGATCAGGGTTCCGCCAACAGTCCGACCCGCTCCACCTGGCGGCCCGCGTCACACAGGCGCTGCCAGATCGTGTGGGAGCAGCCCTCGGCTGGAAACTCGGACAGCGTGCCCGCCGCGTCCTCAGAGTCGCCCGGCTCAAGACAGGGGGCCAGCTAGCAGTAGACGTGGGTGACTACCTCCACCGAGCCATCTTCTTTCTCGGCGAGTGGGAGCCCGAGACGACGAGACTCTTTCGTCGGCTCGCCCATCCCGGATGGACAGTGATAGATGTCGGCGCGAACGCCGGGTATTTCTCAGTGGTCGCGGGCAGCCTGGGTGCGCCGGGGTCACGCGTCGTAGCGTTCGAGCCAAACCCCCAGCTTGGGAATATGATCGCCCAAAGCATCCTCCTCAACCCCGAGCTAGATATCACCCTTGAGCGTGCCGCAGGTGGGGATCGCGCTGGCATGATGGCGTTGCACATGTCGCCAGAGGATCGCAACAGTGGCCTATCGACCCTGCGTGCCGATCTTTACCCCCACGCACCGACCCTTCAAGTTCCCGTGCTAAGGCTCGATGACTACTGCACCGAGCATGACCTTCGACCGGACTTGCTAAAGATCGATGTGGAGGGCTTCGAGGCCCCGGTGCTCCGCGGCGCCGGCTGGATCATAGAGGACCGCGTGGCCTCGTGGGTTGTGTGCGAGATGGAGCCGGACGACCCCTCCGAACTGATCTCCTTCATGCGCCGGCGTGGCTACAGATGCAGTCGGATCACTGAAAGTGGTGATCTCGCGCCCTTTGGGGGGATGACCCGAACGGGGAATGTCTGCTTCTCATGCACCTAGCTCCACGCAAGGACCCGCGGATCGCGAGCTCGTGACCGCTCGACACTTGTAAAGCGGGGGTCACTCGGTTCGAGTCCGGTCGCGGGCTCTCTCTGCCAGCGGCGCGCTGCGGCGCCGGCAGATCGTGCTGGCTGGGGCACTTGCGTGCGGCCACATCGGGGCGCTATCGCGCCGGGGCCGCGGAGCGCGGGCTGTCGAGCGGCTCGGCGGTCGGCAGCCGCAGGCGCGCGGCGAGCGGGAGCCCGAGCAGCGACACGGCGCCCATCGCCGCGAAGGCGGCCATCGGGTGGTGCACGAGCGCCTGCACGAGCAGGGCGATCGCCAGGCCGCCGAGATTGCCCGCCATCCACACGATCGCCCCGGCGCTGCCGGCGGCCGCTCCGGCGATGCGCTCGGTCGCCGCGAGGATCACCGGCAGCGCGGGC
Source organism: Solirubrobacteraceae bacterium (assembly GCA_035622255.1). Taxonomy (GTDB): domain Bacteria; phylum Actinomycetota; class Thermoleophilia; order Solirubrobacterales; family Solirubrobacteraceae; genus Palsa-744. The sequence goes on from DASPVR010000061.1 coordinate 2,911, forward strand.
AGCAGGAACAGCCCGATCACCACGAGCACGGCGGCGCGTCCCGCCAGCGAGGAGACGACGCCAAGCAGCACGCAGCCCGCGCAGGCGGCGATCACCGTCGCGCGCATGAAGGCGCGCTCGGTTTCGCGCCGGGCGACCAGCGGCGGCAGCACGGCGCAGCCGACGATGCCCGAGATCACCATCGCGACGAGCAGCGCGCCGGCCTCGGTTTCCGACACCCCAGAGGGTGCGAGCAGGGTCTGTAGCCACGTCGCCAGCGCCACGAAGATCCCAAAGCCGAGAAAGACGAGCCCGCACAGCGTGCGCATCACTGGCATCGCCCACAGCGCCCTGGCCGCGCTGCCCTCGATCGCCGCGTGCTCGCCCCGCTCGTGCCCGCGCCGGCGCAGCGCGATCGCCAGAGCGGCGGCCGCGAGCAGCGCGAGCAGCGCCTGGACCGCGAGCAGGCGCTCGATG
>DASPVR010000062.1:0-4399 GCA_035622255.1 Solirubrobacteraceae bacterium
CGGGGCGATCCGAGACCGTGTCCGCGCACGCCGCGCCCGCTGAGCCCGCGCCCCCGCCGCCGGCGCTCGCGCCCGCACGGGCGCGCGCCCGGCGCATGCGGCGCCCCGGACGCACGCCTGGGAGCGCGCCGCCGCAGCGGATGTGGTGGGCGACACTCCTGCTGGCCGCGGCGATCTGCTTCGTCACGTTCTACGCGAAAGGCGGGCTGAACCCCGAATCATCGGCGGTCGCGATAACCGAGATCGCGCTCACGCTCGGCTCGGCGGCGATCGTCGTGTGCGCTGCGCTGTTCGCCCCGCCCGAGCGCATCTCGCGCGCCTCGCGTCCGCTCTACGGGGCGTGGTCGCTGGCGCTGCTGCTCGCGCTCACCGCGCTCACGGCGCTGTCGGTCGTCTGGTCGGTGCAGCCGGATGAAAGCTTTCGCGAAGCCGGGCGCATGCTCGCCTACAGCGGCGTGTTCGCGGCGGCGATCACGCTCGCGCGCGTGGCGCCCGCCCGCTGGCCGGCGGTGCTCGGCGGCGTGACGCTGGCCGCCGTGATCGTGTGCTGCTACGCGCTGGCGACGAAGGTGTTCCCGGCCCAGCTGGACGTGCACGACCAGTACGCGCGCCTGCGCGCCCCGTTCGCCTACTGGAACGCGACCGGGCTGATGGCGGCGCTGGGCGTGATCGGTTGCATGTGGCTCGGGGCCCGGCGCGCCGGACACGCGCTGCTGTCGGCGCTCGCCTATCCGGCGATGGGACTGCTGCTCGTCACGCTCCTGCTCTCCTACTCGCGCGGGGCGCTCGCCGCGCTCGCGCTCGGCCTGGCGCTGTGGTTCTGCGTCGTGCCGCTGCGCCTGCGCGGCGCCGCCGTGCTCGTGGCCGGGGGGATGTGCGCCGGCGGCGTCGTGGCGTGGACGTTCTCCACGCCGGCGCTCAGCAGCGAAGCGGTGGCGCTCGCCGCGCGCAGCTCGGAAGGGCACCGGCTCGGGGCGCTGCTCGTCGCGATGGTGCTCGTGCTCGCGCTGATCGGCATCGCGCTCGGGTTTCAGACCGCCAGGCAGGCGCCGGAGCCGCGCGCGCGCCGGCGCGCCGGGACCGTGCTCCTGGCGCTGCTCGTGCTCGCGCTGCTCGCCTTCGCCGGCACCCTCGCCGCCAGCCATCGCGGCCTGGAGGGCAGCGTCTCGCACGCGGTCAGCGCGCTCACGAACCCCAACGCCAAACCGCCCCCGAACACGCCCGGACGCCTGACCGCCGTCGCGAGCGTGCGTGCGCGCTACTGGAAGGAGGCGCTCGAAGTCTTCGAAGCCCACCCGCTCGTCGGAGCCGGCGCGGGCGGCTACCAGACGGCGCGGCTGCGCTACCGCACGGCGCTGCTCGAAGTCAAGCACGCGCATGGGTTCGTCGTGCAGACGCTCGCCGACCTCGGCGCGGTCGGGCTGGCGCTCGCGCTCGCGCTGCTGCTCACATGGATGGCGGCCGCCGGGCGCAGCACGCATCCGTTCAATCGTCGCTGGACGCGCTGGCGCGCGTGGCGCGAGCTGCGCTCCTCCGCTGGGCGCCCGGGCTGGCGAGGCTGGCCGCAGCCCTATCCGCCCGAGCGCATCGCCACGCTGAGCCTGCTCTGCCTCGTCGTCGTGTTCGGCCTGCACTCGCTGATCGACTGGACCTGGTATGTGCCCGGCGATGCGTGCCTGGCGCTCGCGTGCGCCGGCTGGCTCGCCGGCCGCGGGCCGCTGCGCGCAGGCGACGCCGCGCTCACGGACGGCGAGGCGCCGGTCGCGCAGCCGGCGGGCGCGCCGCTGCCCGGACCCGAGACGCTCGGCGAGGGCGCGCCCCCCGGCACGGAGGCGGCCGACGCCCCGGCGGGCGACGGGGGGGCTCGCACGCGGCGATGGGGCGTGCGCTCGCCGCGCGAGCTCGGCTACGCACGCTGCGCGGTCGCCCTGTGCACGCTGGCGGCCGGCCTGCTGGCGGCGTGGACACAGTGGCAGCCACAGAGCTCAGCGAGCTCCTCCCAGCAGGCGCTGGCGCTGATCTCGAGCCATCCCGGGGAGGCGCTGCAAGCGGCGCACACCGCCGTCGAACGCGATCCGCTGTCGGCGCAGGCGCTGTTCGCGCTCGCCGAGGTCGAGAGGGCGCTCGGCGAAGACGCGTCCGCGCGCGCCGCGCTGCGCGCGGCCGTGCGCCTGCAGCCGAGCAATCCGGAAACGTGGCTGCGCCTGGCCGAGTACGACCACGCGATCGAACCGCGCGAAGCGCTGCACGAGCTGCAGGCGGCGATCTTCCTGAACCCCGAGTCGATCTCACCCGAAGCGGTCGCCGACGGCGATCCCGAATCGATCGAGATCGAGAACGACTACGCCGAAGACTCGCGCGCGCTCAACCCCCGGGCGACCGCCGGGGCGGTCGCGCCGACCGCGGGGTCGCCCGCGCGCACACGCTAGAAGCGCGAGCGCGTCGCGCGGGCCAGCAGCAGCCGGCGCGCGAGCGGAGGCCCGCCGGCGCTGAGCACCTGCACGTCGTGAAAGCCGAGGTCGTCGAGCAGGCGCGCGAGCGTGCGACGGCTGTAGAAGCGCAGGTGGTCGGCGCGCGGATCGAAGTGCTCGTCGAAGGCGCGCGCCGAGAGCGCGAGGGCGAGCAAGCGCGCGCGGCCGTGCGCGGGCGTGGTGAGCAGCAGCCGCCCCTGGGAGCGCAGCACGCGCCGCAGCTCCGACAGCCACGCGGCGGTGTCGACGATGTGCTCGATCACCTCGCCCGCCCAGACGACGTCGAAGCTCGCGTCGGACAGCGGCAGCGGCTCCTCGGCGGCGACCAGGCGCAGGTCGACCGCCGCCGCCCGGGGGATCCGCTCGGCGCGGCGCAGCGCGCGGGCGGCCACGTCGACGCCGACGACGTGCGCGCCCGCGCGCACGAGCTCCGCCGCGAAGCGACCGTCTCCACAGCCGACGTCGAGCACCCGCTCGCCGGCGCGCACGTGTCCCAGCAGGTAGCGGCGGCGCAGCGCGAAGTCGGCCGGGAGCGAGTCCTCGGGCACGCTCTCCCAGAGCGCTTCGTAGTAGTCGCGCGGCGTCACGCGCCGAAGGCTAGACGCGCCCCGAGGACCTGGCGCGCGCCGCGCGATCGCGCCGGCGTGCGCGTGCGCGCGTGCGCGCGTTCTGCACGCGCACTCTCATTCCTGCACAAACATTCGCAAAAACGACTATGTTGCCCGTGTGCGAGGCGTTGGGGATCACCTCGGCTGGCTCGAACGCACGTGAGGGTAGCGTTCGACAGCCGTCCGCTGGCCGACGAGCACGGGCTCGGCCGCTACGCGCGCTGCCTGCTGCGCACGCTGCGCGAGATCGCGGGCGCGCGCGACGAGGTGGTCGAGAGCCACCGCCCGCGCGGCGCCGACGTCTTCCACGCGCCGTGGATCGGGGGGGCGATGCTCCACAGCCCGTGCCCGATGGTCGTGACCATCCACGACCTCACGACGGTCAAGCGACGCGGGGAGCAGCTGCGTGGCGGCCTGCGCCTGCGCCTGCGCCAGCTGGCGCTCCAGCGCGCGGCGCGCGTGATCGTGCCGACCGAGGCGATCGCCGAGGACGCCGTCCGCCACTTCGGGCTCGAGCGCGGGCGGATCGCGATCGTGGGCGAGGCCGCCGACGTGTCGATGTACCCGCGCTCGCCCAAGGAGATCGCGCAGACGCGCGCGCGCTTCGGGCTGCCCGAGCGCTACCTGCTGTGGGTGGGATGCCTGGAGCACCCCGATCCCACGCGCCACATCGCCGAGCTCGCGGCCACCCCGCGCGAGCTGCCGCTCGTGCTAGCCGGGCGCACGCGCCCGTGGGCGCACGAGCTGCCGAATGTGATCCTCACCGGGCACGTGTCCGACGAGCACCTGGCCTCGCTCTACAGCGGAGCCCACGCCCTCGTCGAGCCCTCCGAGCACGGCCCCGGCCTCCCGGCGGTCGAGGCGCTCGCGTGCGGCACGCCGGTCGTCGCGCGCGAGGTGCCGGCGCTGCGCGAGGTGCTCGGCGAGCGCGCCACGTTCGTGGCGCCCGGGGACCTCGGCGGGCTCGTGGCGGCCGCGCAGGCTGCCCGGCGGCCCGCACCCCGGCCGCCAGCGTGGAGCTGGCAGTACGCCGCGCGCGCCACCTGGGCCGTATACGAGCGGGCCGCGGCCAGCGCCGACGGCGAGCGCGCCAGCGCGCGCACGACGCGCAGGCGCCCGTTGCACCGCCCCGGGCTGCACCAGCCTCGGCGCCAGGGCCTGCAGTAGGGACCCGCGCGCGCTAGTTCTTCCCAGGGCTTGTCAAGCCTGGATCGTCGCAGGCTGGAGCGGACCGGCGCAGCCGGCCGCAGTTTGCGAGAGAAGCTCTGCTCAGACCGGCGGGACCGGTCGGCAGACTGATCAGGCGCCGTCGTGCGGCAG
>DASPVR010000063.1:0-9917 GCA_035622255.1 Solirubrobacteraceae bacterium
GGTCTACAGCACGCGCTCCACCAAGCTGCTCGAGGCCGCACGGAAGCACGGGGCGCGCACCGTCGACGGCCTGGAGGTGCTGGTTGCCCAGGGGGCGCTCAGCTTCGAGCTGTGGACCGGCCGAAAGGCGCCTCTGGAGACGATGCGCCGCGCCGCCCGCGCAGTGGGCGACGCCGACTAGCTGGAGGGCGCCACCCTCCAATTTTCGTCCAGTTCGAGTCGGCGCACGCGGCGGCGCCTGGCCGGTCGTCGATGGGCGGACACATGGACATCGATTTCGCAGACCTGCTGATGGAGGTCGTAAACCGCCGCGCGTCCGATCTGCACCTCAGCTCCGGCGCGCACCCGACAGTCCGCGTGCGGGGCAAACTGACACCGCTCGAGGAATACCCGAAGCTCGCCTCGAGCGACACGCGCGAGGTCATCTACTCGATCCTCACAGGCGACCAGCGCCAGCGCCTGGAGACCGACTGGCAGCTGGACTTCGCCTACTCGATCCCCGGTCACGCGCGCTTCCGCGTCAACGCCTACTACCAGCGCGGCGCGATCGGCGCGGCCTTCCGTCTGATCCCGCACGGGCTCGTTAGCGTCGACGACCTCGGCCTGCCCTCGACGGTGCACGACTTCGCGCGCAAGCCGCGCGGCTTCGTGCTCGTGACCGGGCCCACGGGGTCGGGCAAGTCGACGTCGCTGGCGGCCATGATCGACGAGATCAACTCTACCCGTGAGGAGCACATCATGACGATCGAGGACCCGATCGAGTTCCTGCACGGACACAAGAAGTGCCTCGTCAACCAGCGCGAGCTGGGCTCCGACGCCCAGAGCTTCGGTGAGGCGCTGAAGGCGGCGCTGCGCCAGGACCCTGACGTGATCCTCGTTGGCGAGATGCGAGACCTCGAGACGATCTCGACCGCGCTGACCGCGGCCGAGACGGGCCACCTCGTCTTCGCGACGCTGCACACCCAGGACACCTCGCAGACGATCGACCGCGTGATCGACGTGTTCCCCTCTCATCAGCAGGGCCAGGTGCGCGTGCAGCTGTCGGTCGCGCTGCAGGGGATCATGACCCAGCAGCTGCTGCCCAGCGCCGACGGCTCTGGCCGGGTGGTGGCGACCGAGGTGCTCGTGCCTACGCCGGCCGTGCGCAACCTCATCCGCGAGGGTAAGACCCACCAAATCTACTCCGTGCTGCAGACGGGCATGGCTGCGGGCATGCAGACGATGGACGCGTCGCTGGCCGGCCTCGTGCGCGCGGGCAAGATCACCCAGCAGATGGCCGAAAGCCGCTCGACGGCGCCCGACGAGTTCAGGCGCCTGCTCGGGGCCGCCACGCTGGCCGCCGCCTAGGACGATCGGCATGAGCAGCTACGTCTACAAGGCGATCGACCTCGCAGGCGCGAAGGCCGGCGGTGAGGTCGAGGCCGACTCCAAGCAGGCCGTCGCCGACCAGCTCAGGGCGCGCGGCCTGATCATCCTCGACATCGCCGACAAGCACAGCTCGCGCGAGATCCAGCTCGCGTTCATGAAGCGCGTCAAGCCGGGCGAGCTGGCCGTCTTCGCGCGTCAGCTCGCGACGATGATCAACGCGGGCATGAGCATCCTGCGCGCCCTGTACGTGCTCGAAGGCCAGACCGAGAGCAAGTTCCTCAAGGAAACGATCGTCGCCGTGCGCAAGGATGTCGAGGCGGGCCGCTCGCTGAGCGAGGCGATGTCGTATCACCCCAAGGTGTTCAACCCGCTGTTCATCGCCATGACCCAGGCCGGCGAGACCGGCGGTGTGCTCGAGGGCGCGCTCGTGCGCGTCGCCGACCAGCTCCAGAAGGACGCCTCGCTTCGCAAACAGATCAAATCGGCGATGATCTACCCGACGCTCGTAGTGATCTTCGCGGTCGGCGTGATGATGGCGCTGGTCGCGTTCCTGGTGCCCGTCTTCGAGAACGTGTTCAAGCAGTTCGGCGGCCACCTCCCGGCGCTGACGCAGGTGTCTGTGTTCGCCTCGCACGTGGTCACCAAATACTGGTGGCTGATGTTCCTCACGGTGGCCGTCGTCATCGTGGCGTTCATCAAGTGGAAGAGCTCCAGCTGGGGGCGGCCGATCTGGGATCGCTTCCGCCTGCGCGTGCCGATGAAGATCGGCACGATCGTGCAGCAGATCGCGGTCGCGCGCTGGTCGCGCACGCTCGCCTCGCTTACCGCAGCCGGCGTGCCGCTGCTGCAGGCGCTCGAGATCACGGGCAAAACGGGCGGCAACGTGGTCGTCGAAGAGGCGATGGACGGCGTGATCGCGTCGGTCAAGCGCGGCGGCACGATCGCCGCGCCGCTGGCTCAGGCACCGGTCTTCCCGAACATGGTCACGCATATGGTCGGCGTGGGCGAGGAGTCGGGCGCCCTCGACCAGATGCTCGAACGGATCGCCGAGTTCTACGAGGACCAGGTCGCGGCGTCGGTCAAAGCGTTGACCTCCATCCTCGAGCCGGTGATGATTATCGTGATCGGCGCGATCGTGGGGTTCATCGTGATCTCGATGTACCTGCCGCTGTTCGAAGTCTACAACAACATCGAATAGCCCTAGTGTCGCCCCGATGGCTCTATAGAGCCATTTGCGGGTGTCAAGCCGCTGTATTTGTCAGCGTCTTGTCAACGAGAACCCCGGCGACCGCTTCTGCGGTCATCGCGTCTGATTGCGGCAGCAGGTGGGCGTAGACGCTGAGCAGCGTCGTCGGATCATCGCCCAGGCGCCCCAGCGACGATGTGCAGCGGTACCGGAGGGTCGGCGGTCAGGGCGAGCGTCGCGGCGGTGCGGCGCAGGATATGCAGGCTGCCGGTTGGGATGCCGGCGTCTTTGCGGGCTTCGGAGAACCATTTGGTGAGCGCTTTCGGTCGGATCGGGCGACCGAGCTCGTCGCAGAACACCAAGTCGCCATCGGCGTAGGCCTCGCTGGCGCGCTGGCGCGCGAGCGCGCTGGAAACGAGGCGCACGCAGCATGAGGCGTCTAACCCGCGGGACCGCGTTCGGAGGTCAACGAGTACGCGACCGCTTGGCCGTTCCAGACCCCCTGCACGCTTGCCTGCGCACCGGTCGTGAACTTCACTGTGCAGGCCCAGTGACCTGGGCTCGATTCACGGCAGCTGGACGTCGCGATCGGTCGCCTGCTCAACGGACCTTCGTTCCGCAGCGTTTCGGCTACCTGTTCGGTCTTGGGAAGCGCGGCCCTTGGGGCGGAGTTGTGTTCGGACCTGATCGCTCGAATGGCGAAGATCAGCGCGACCGCCATTGCGACCACACCCCACCATGCGCGACGCTGCAGCATGACTCCATGTTCCCACGACCTGACCGCGAGCAGGCAGCCACGCAGCGTGACGCAGACGCATATGGCGGGGTACGGTTGTCCCCACCCGCTCACGGCACGACCGCTGGCGTAGTTGGTCCCCCCTTGTCGTGGAGAACCACCGATGAGCGACCGCTGGCGTCGCCGCTTTTCTCCCCGCGCGCGTAAGTTTTTCACCGGGTCCCACATAATGGCGAGGGCAACCCTCCGATGAGTGCCAAGCAGTTCGATCCTCCCGGACTGGAAGCGTGCCGCCCACGACGCCTGACCTGACCGGGCTCATTCAGCGGGGGGTTGATGCGGTAAACGCACGCGATGCCGAAGCCCTGGCCACCCTCGGCACACCGGATGGCGTCTATGACCTTTCGCCCTTGGGCCTGGGAACGTTCGAGGGACGTGCAGCGACACGCGCCTTCTTCGACGAGCATTGGCCCACGTTCGAGGACTACGAGTTGGATTTGGAGGAGGTGTCGGACCTGGGCGGTGGCTTCACGCTCGGCCTGTTTCGCCAGCGCAGCAGGCTCCGTGGCAGCGCGGCTTGAGCTGAGTTTCGCGATGCGTCGGTCACGGCGTGGACGGACGGACGGGCCGAGCGCACGACGAGCTACACAGACATCGACGAGGCCCGCGCAGCCGCCGATTCCTTGCGCCCAATGTCGTCTACGACGTGCGTGAGCGTCCAGACGGGAAGCCGGTGTCCGCCAACCTCGACCTCGTGCGCTCGATCTACGCCGCCAGGGAACAAGACGGCTACTTCAGCTCGGGCTGGGCGCATCCCGAAATTGAGTTCGTGTTTGCCGATGGCCCGAACCTGGGGAGCTGGAAAGGGGTGGGCCCGATGGTGGAAGCCTGGCGCGATTTTCTGAGCGCCTGGGACGAGGTCCACCCACAGGTGGAGGCCTACCGCGACTCGATGGCGAACGAGTGTTGGCGCTCGTCAGCTACCGGGGGCGAGGAAAGGCCAGTGGATTGAGCTCGCACAGATGCAGGCGAAAGTAGCGGCCTTGTTCCAGGTTCACGACCGAACGGTCGTCCCGCTCGTGGTCTACTTCGACCGTGATCACGCCTTCGCCGACCTCGGCCTCACGCCGGAGGGCGACGAGGTATGATCCCGCAAGCAAAAAGTGGGGCCGCGTCGCGTCAACGACCGGCCCCGTGGCACCAGGAGGACTAAGCTCCCGGCGCGCTAGGCACGGCTACAGGGCGACAGTCCGGTCGCCATGCCGGGCCGGTGGGGCCGCGCGGAACACCGCTCTCGGCCGTCGTCGGAGCGTCACGAGGCCCCGGTACGATTGGGGTCCGTCCTTGCGCTAGGGTCAAGAGCTTCGTGATCGCCGCTGCCCACACCGCTTGCCCCGCGATTCATGCGAGGGTTCCTGTCGGCGGGAAGATCGACAGGGTTGCCGTGAAGAACCTGCGCGCGACGCGGATCTCCTGCACCAAGGCGGCAGCCGCAATCCGGGCTGGCTCGTTCGTCGCCACTCCGGCGGGCCCCCAGTTCAGCACCAAGGGCTTCTACTGCACATCGCCTGTCGGGCCGCCACCGCCGGGCTCGTCGGCAGCGCGCCTGTACTCCTGCACGAGCCAGAGTGGCCGTGAGAAGCTGACGTTCACGGTCCCGGAATTTGAATGATTCATCTGTCGGCGGTGACCGAAACGACCTACCGTGCAGACGGATACGCGAATGGATCAGGGCTTCTTCGAGGCGTTCGACAGCTTGGATCTCGGCGCACGAGATCGCCGGGGATCGGGGCGGCGATCACCTGACCGGGCGGGCGCGGGAGAGTTCGTCCAGAATGCCCGCGCACGATGCCGGAGAAGCCCACGACAGATGACGCGCGGGAGCTGCTTCGAGTCGACAGCCGTCTGGACATGGCGGGACGGGCTGATCGTACGGACTACGAACTACGCCGACCTCGACGAGGCCCGCGCAGCCGCCGAACGGCTCGCCAAGGAGCGGGGCGGATGAAAGTCAAGGGCTTTTGACGATATTTCTCCTTTGTGCGAGAGTCGCTGCCGGTGCGGGCGACGACGAGCTAAAGCGCAGGTTCTTGGGCTGATCCCTGCCGCGCTGCTGTCTCTTCGCCAAGAAGATGACTTGAAGATGCGCGCCCCCGTGTCGCGCCCGCACCGCTTGTGGGAGCTTTGGGCTGCCAGTCGGCGACGAGCCTGCGATAGGCCGTCTCCACCTGTGCGGCGAACTCGCGCTCACGCTCGCGATCCTTCTTGGTCCCCACTGCGTGGCCGGAAGGCCAGCTGCGCCGGCCGTCCTTGGCTTTCAGCTCTAGCCCCAGCAGCTTGCGGCGGCTAAGCGTGGGGCGCTCAAAGGCATAGTCCTGTTCGCGCGTCAGCAAATGCCAGAACAGCACGCTCAGCTTCCTGGCAGTCGCCACCAGTGCGATCTGCGCTCCCCGGCGCGCACGCACGCGCTCGTAGAAGGCTCGCAGCGGGCCGGGCGTTCTGATGAGCACCCAGGCGGCCTCGCACAGCATGTGGCGCGCCTCTGGCGAGCCCTGCTTGGAGATGTGCCGTGGCGGGCGGGCGCCTGGCCGGACTGGCGCACGCGCGGGTCAAGCCCCACATAGGAGACGAGCTTCTTCGGCGATGAGAATCGCTTGACGTCGCCGACGACGGCAACGAACGTCGCCGCCGAGATGAGCGAGACCCCGGGGACGCTCGTCAGCCGACGGATCTCCTCTGACAGCCGAGCGCTTGGGCGGCGAGCTCTGACTCGATCAGCGCGATCTCCGAGTCCAGGAAGTCGACCTCGCGCAGAGCGCGGGCGACCGCTTCTGACTCGTCTGGCGCAAGCTCGAGCGCGGCCAGCCAGCGGCGCCCTTTCCTGCCGCAGATGTCTGACATCGGCGGTTTGCCCTTCAGGTTGCGGGCGAGCACTGCGTGGCACTCGTTCATGGCGCGCGTACGTGCGCGCACGAGCTTTGCGGCGCTGAAGGCGCCGGCGCAGCGCGCGCGTGAACTCATCCGGCGATCACACCGCGGGCAGGAACCCCGCTGCCGCCAGCTCGCACAGCGTGCTCGCGTCGAGCTTGTCGGTCTTGACCTTGGACTCGGCGATCGCGCGCAGCTTGCGCGTGTTGGCGATCGCCACGCCACCCACGTGCGGCTCGAGGATCCGCGCGATCTGAAGCGCCGGCTCGCTCGCCTCCAGCGCCACCTGATCGTCTGAAGCCAGGCCCTGGGCAAACAGCTGAAGCTCGGCGACCGCCGTCCTGATTTTGCCCGCGAACCGCAGCCCCGACTCGTCTTTGATCGCGACCTCGCAGAAGTCGCGGTGCACATCCAACGCGATGAAGCGCATGTAGCCTCCTCATTGATGTTTCTCGGTGGGAGACCAGGTGGGCAGAACGACACGGACGGATTCGTGCTCTCGGCACAACCGGATGAGTCGCAGGGGCGGCCACAGGGTAGCTCGGGCTCTCAGCCCACTCCGTTTCCACGGCCTGCCCATCCTGCGTTCTCCCGAAAGCCCCTGTCCCGGTGGCGCGACGCTATGGATCACATCGGACGCCGGGCGCAGGCTTCGATCCAATTCTCATCCCCGGGGTAGGTGGTGTCGGCGGAGAACGTGGATCTCGTCACGGGACTGCTTCCCGGCCCACATGTCGATGTCGCGCAGGGACGGGCATCGCCTTGTCAACGCGCTCGCACGCGGACGGCACGCCTTCGAACGGGCGCCGGCGCCCCGCCTTCGCGGGTTTCCCGGGGCGCCCCCGGCAGCAGCCAGAGGACCTTGTCGCGCGGCAGCCCGGCCTGGCGCGAGACGTCGGTCCCGTGCGCACGGATCCAAACGGCGGGCGCCGAGCAGGCGGCGTTGTCGGGTGACGGGCGGTGCGGGCAGTAGGTGTTCAGGAAGGCGTAGCGCAGCTTGCCTTCTGCGATCAGGTGCTCGAGCTTTGTCACGCTCGTGAACACGCGCCCGTCGTAGGTGGTGAGCACGACGATCGGGCGCGCGTCGGCGACCACGAGCGAGCCGATCTGCGTGGCCGACTCGGCGGCCACCTCATAGCGGGCGCCGTCCTGGTGTTCCCGCAGGTAGTGACTCAGCGGGCCCTGCTCGTCACCCGGCAGCGCACCGACATAGCCGGCGTCCGTGACGTGGTCGTGGATCGCCTTCAGGTCGGCCGCGAGCGGGATCGCGAGCACCGCCCCGAGCGTGAGCGCGATCAGTGCACCCGTTAGCAGCGCACCGCCCGCGCCCGCACCCGCCCCGCCGGTGGCCGCCGGCTCGTTACCTTGCTGCGCCCCGCCTGAACGCTCGACCTCCGCGGCGGCGCGCCTGGAGCGCAGGTGCACGACGAGCACGAGCACGACCGCTCCCAGCGCGCACGCGAGCGCGATCCACCACACCGCCGGAACCCCGTAGAGGAGCCGCTCGGCGTAGTAGACGGTCACCGCGAGCGCTGCCACTAGCGCGATCGCCTGCGCGCGTCCGCGCTCGGTCGCCGCCCACGCCACGCCGATGCCCAGCAACGCTGCCACCGCGGGCAGCAAGCCCTCGATGTAGCGCGGATGCAAACGTGCCATGTCGCTGAACAGCACGATCCCCGTCGCGGCCCACACGGGAAGGCTGATCGCTACCGCGCGGCGCATGCGCGGCGGTGGGCGCTCGCGCAGCGCCCACAGCAGCGCGGGCAGTCCCAGCACAAGCGCGACGAGCAGCTCGAGCCCCAGCCGCTCGCCCGAGAGCGGTCCGATCGTCGCCAGCAGCCGCGTGGCGGAGGGCGGCACGATCGGGATGTGGTCGCGCTCGGTCTGCGTCGCCGTCGGGTAGCGATGGCCGGATTCGTAGATGACGCCGCCCGGTTCCGGCGATTTGCCGCCGACGCGGTCGGTGCCGTTGAACACGAATGCCGCGTTCCACGCGCTGCCGTTCGTCGAGCCGATCGCCCACGGCCGGTCGTGCGCGGGCGCGAGCAGGGTCGCGGTCAGCCACGCTAGCGCCATGGCCACGTACACGACGCCCGCGACAGCCATCCGCCACAGCCTCGCCAGCGGCGTGCCCGGGAACGCCAGGTATGCGAGCAGCACAAGGCCAGGCAGCGCGACCAGCGACTCGAGCAGCTTGACGTTGAACGCCAGCCCGAGCACCGCTGCGCCCGCCAGCAGCCAGGCCGTGCGTCCGCTCTGAGCCGCGATCACGATCAGCAACAGGGCGAGCACGATCAGCGCCATCATCACGCCGTCCATCGTGTCGCTGCGTGACGTGATCACCTCGATCGGCAGCACCGCGAGGGCGACAGCGGCCGCGAAGGCGGCCGGCGTGCTCCACATCCGCTTGACGGCGACGAACAGCAACGGGACCGAGAGCGTCCCGGCCAGCGCCTCCGGAAGCTTGAGCGTGGTGGAGGAGAAGCCGAGCAGCTTCACGCTGGCCACCTGCAACCACAGGTCGACCGGCGGCTTGTCGATCGATACGCTCGCGCCGGGCTCGAAGGCCCCGAAGAAGAAGTTGTGCCACGACAGGCCCATGCTGCGCACGGCCGCGTCGTAGAAGGGGTCCGGCGCGACCTTGCCGAGCGCCACCAGCCGCAACACCCCGGCGCCGATCGTGATCAGCGCGAGCGCGCCCCATTCAAGCGCGCGTGGGGAGACGCTGGGAGCGGATACTCGCGGGCCGCCGACGACGGATACCTGCGCGCCACTCATGTCCGACACGAGAGCAAGACGCTAGTCTGATCGACCGTGGCGACGGCGAGCGAGAACGGCAAAGCCGCCAATCCCGACCAGGAGTCCCATGAGCCGCGGGAGTGTATGCCCTGCCGCGGCACCGGCAAGGTGACAAGCAACCTCGGCGGCACGCCCAAGGAGGTCATCTGCCCGTGGTGCGAGGGCGGCGGGGTGCGCCGTGCAGGGATCGACGCGCAGGCCCACTGGCCGCACGCCGCGAGCGGGTCGGCGGGCCAAGTCGCGGACGTCCGGCAGACGGGCGGAGCCGCCGACGATGGGCCGGTAAGCGCGGCTGGGGCCCAGGCGCGAGCCTCCGAGGCGGCATCGGAGCCCAACTAGGCCCAACCTGGCGCTCGCCCGGCGTCGTCGTCCGCTGACGCTGGGTGCACGCGCGTGCTCGAGCAGGCGGCCTGGGCGAGCCCTTCTTGCGCGTACACATGGAGCCGGCGCGAGGTCGCGGCGAGGCGACCGGGCCTGTCCGCTCCGCCATGTGTCCAAGCAACCTTCAGCACTAAAGCGAGCCGGTGCCCAGGTCGATGGTCACACCAACAAGGCCAGCGTGGAGGTGTTAGGCAGAGCGTCCGCAGGACGCATGGCAAAGCCGGCCTCCCGCGCAAGCCGGTCCGAGGATCGGCTCACCGGGGGGCAAGTCGCCGATAACAAAGGCGAGAAACCGAAAGGCTGGCGCCCAAGTAACGGATCCGAGGAGGATCGAACAGAAATGTTGGACACAATGCGCCAGCGCACACGCGATGAGGGGGGTTTCACCCTGATCGAACTTCTGGTGGTCATCCTGATCATCGGAATCCTCGCGGCGATCGCCATCCCGGCGTTCCTGAGCCAGACCAGCAAGGCCAGCGACTCGGCGGCCAAGACGCAGGTCGGGACTCTGCAGACGAC
>DASPVR010000064.1:0-7901 GCA_035622255.1 Solirubrobacteraceae bacterium
TCGCTCGTCGCTCTCGACGAGCTCTGGAGCGTGAGCGACTCCAGCGGCGACCAGGTGTCGCTGATGGACACGATCGAGGACACGGCCGCGCCCGACCCGGCGAAGGCGCTCGACGTGGGCGACCTCAAGGACCGCATCGCCGAGTCGATCGCCAAGCTGCCCGAGCGCGAGAAGCTCGTGATCGCGCTCTACTACTACGAGAACCTCACCCTGCGCGAGATCGGCGAGGTGCTCGGCGTGACCGAGTCGCGCGTATCCCAGCTGCACACGAAGGCCGTCCTGCGCCTGCGCTCGCGCATGCAGGAGGAGTCCTTCGACGACTAGACCGCGCTCGGCGTGGTCGTTTCAGCGCCTCGCGACCGCGAACTCCCAGCCCGCACCAACCTGGCCGTTGTCGCGATCGCCGCCGATGACCGCCCGCGAGCCGTCCGAGGAGATCGCGACGGCGTGGCCGAACTCACCGCTGCCGACCTCTTCTTTGGCGGTCAGCTTCGGCCCGTCCTGGATCCAGGTCGAGCCCGAGCGGGTGAACACCCAAGCCGCGCCGACGCCGCCGGAGGGCGTCGGTGCGTCCCCTTGATCGCCGATCAGCGCAGTCGTGCCGTCCACCGACAGCGCGACGCTTGCCGCGACGATGAACGGATTGCAGCCGCAGCCGAAGCTGTTTTCGCCGCCCACGAGCGTCGTTGCGTCCGACCATTCCGAGCCGGTGCGGGTGTCCTTCATCTCATCCGGGCCGGGCCGCATGCGGCCCGGCGGGGGCCGCACATGTGCGGCCCCCTTCGACCCGGCGCGTGCGCCGGGTCGCGGGAGCGCGCATGCGCGCTCCCGATCCCCAGGGGGTCTGTGGGGGAGGTGAGCGTCCCTCCTCGGCTTTGTCTGGCCAGCTGCTCGTGGTATTCCAAGCAGTCATGCTCGGGACCGAGGAAGCCGCGCTCGATAACCCCGCCTACGCATCGCTGTGCGGGGCGCATGCGCCACTCGCGCAGGTGCGCGGTCGCGCGCGTCGATATCCGGCCGACGTGGCGCCGTTCCTCGCGCTACCCCACCCGCCCTCGCCACAGGATTGGCGGGACGCCGCAGATCTGGTAGCGCCGGGAGCCTACGTCGCCGGGCGTTTCGACGACGGGGAGCCTCCGGACGGCTGGCGGGCGGTGCGGGCCTTCGACCTGGTGCAGATGGTCGAGGAGCACGTCGCCGGGGCCGATAGCACGGAGGCCATCTCGCTCGGCGCCGGTGACGTCCCCGAGATGCTCGAGCTCGTCGCGCAGACAGAGCCCGGGCCGTTCCTGCCGAGGACTATCGAACTCGGCAGTTACCTCGGCATCCGGCGCGGCGGGGCGCTCGTGGCGATGGGCGGCGAGCGCTTCAAGCCGGACGGATGGACCGAGATCAGCGCCATCTGCACGAGGCCCGACCATCAAGGCGAGGGACTGGCCTCCGCGCTGATCGGCGCGTTGATCGCAAACATCCAGCGGCGCTCGGAGCGGGTCTTCCTGCATGCCATGGGCACCAACACCGGCGCGATCCGGCTGTATGAGGCGCTCGGCTTTCGCGTGCGCGAGCGAGCCACGCTGACAGTCGTCACGCGTGTGCCGCTACGAGACGACGCCGCGGCCTAGGTTCGCGCGGCTGCAGGGAGGGGCGATCGGGGATCGGCTGGACGGAGGTGCGAGCTCGCGGCCCGAGAACTGGCGCCCCGGCCAGCGCCGCGGTATGGTCCCCGGACCCGTGTAAAGGAGAGGAAGATGCACACAGCAGCGGACCGTATACGCAACGTCGCCCTGGTCGGCCATCGGGGGTCGGGGAAGACGTCGCTGCACGAGGCGCTGCTGTTCGAGGCGGGCGTGACGGGCCGGCTCGGGAGTGTGCCCGACCGTACCACCGCGTCGGACTCCGATCCCGACGAGCAGGCCCGCCAGATGTCGATTTCGGCGACGCTGAGCTCGTTCGAGTGGCACGAGCGCAAGATCAACCTGCTCGACACGCCGGGCGAGCCGAGCTTCGTGGCCGATACGCTCGGCGCGCTGCGGGTGTGCGAGTCGGCCGTTTTCGTGATCAACGCGGTCATGGGGGTGGAGGTGTCGACGAGCAGGCTGTGGGCGCGCGCGGCCGAGCTCGACATCGCTCGCATGCTGTTCGTGAACATGCTCGACCGCGAGCGGGCCGACTTCTTCCGCGCGCTCGAGCAGCTCAAGAAGGCCTTCGGCCAGCACGTCGTCGCGACCGAGATACCGATCGGCTCAGAGCACGAGATCGAGGGCGTGGTCGACCTCGTGGACATGCGCGCCTTTCGCCAGAACTCGGCCGAACAGGGCGGCTTCGCGGAGATCCCGATCCCCGACGCGCAGGCGGAGCGCGCGCAGGAGTACCACGAGAAGCTCATGGACGAGGTGTGCGAAGTGTCCGACGCGCTCATGGAGCGCTACCTCGATGGCGACGAGATCTCCCACCAGGAGATCGTCGACGCACTCAAGGAGGGCACCAACCACGGCAGGATCTTCCCGGTCGTGTGCGGCGTGGCCACACGCAACCTCGGCACCTCGCGCCTGCTCGACGCGATCGTCGAGGACCTGCCGTCGCCGGTCAAGCACGGCGCGCTCCAGGTGGGCGACGTGGAGCTACAGCCCTCCGAGGAGCTCGAGCTGTTCGCCTACGTGTTCAAGACCCGCGCCGACCAGTTCGCGGGGCGGATCAACCTGCTGCGCGTCTACCAGGGCGTGCTCCGCGCCGACAGCCAGGTGCTCAACACGCGCGCCCACGCTAAGGAGCGCATCGGCCAGCTCGTGGTCTTCAAGGGCAAGGAGATCGAGCACGTGCAGGAGTTCGGCCCCGGCGACATCGGCGCCGTGGCCAAGCTCAAGGAGACGCGGGCCGGCGACTGGCTGGCGGCGCGCGACGAGCCGATCGAGATGCCCCAGCTCCAGCTGCCCGCGCCGGTGATGGCGTTCGCCGTGGAGCCCAAGAGCCGCGGCGACGAGGAGAAGGTGTTCAGCTCGCTGCGCCGCCTGCAGGAGGAGGATCCGACGATCGACCTGCACCGCGACCAGCAGACGGGCGAGCAGATCGTCGCGGGTCTCTCCCAGGTGCACGTCGAAGTGATCGTCGACCGGCTGCGCGAGCGCTTCGGCGTCGAGGTCACGCTCAAGCCTCCACGCGTGCCCTACCGCGAGACGATCCGCGGCTCGGCCACGGCGCATGGGCGCCACAAGAAGCAGTCCGGCGGGCGCGGGCAGTTCGGCGACTGCCACATCGAGATCGGCCCGCTCGCGCCGGGTGGGGGCTTCGAGTTCGTCGACGCAATCAAGGGCGGCGTGATCCCGAGCTCGTTCATCCCCGCCGTCGAGAAGGGCGTACAGGAGGCGATGGACGCGGGCGTGCTGGCCGGCTATCCGGTCAAGGACGTGCGCGTGCGCCTGTTCGACGGCTCCTATCACACCGTCGACTCCTCGGAGATCGCCTTCAAGCTCGCCGGCGTGCAGGCCATGAAGCAGGCCCTCACCGAGGCCGACCCCGTGCTGCTCGAGCCGATCATGCTCGTCACGCTGTCGGTGCCCGAGGCCTACGTGGGCGACGTGATCGGCGATCTCAACAGCCGCCGCGGCCGCCCGCAGGGGATGGAGCCGGTCGGGGCGATGACCGAGATCAAGGCCGAGGTGCCGATGGCCGAGGTGCTCGCCTACGCCCCCGATCTGCGCTCGATCACCGGCGGCCAGGGCGACTACACGCTCGAGTTCCTCCGCTACGAGGAGGTGCCGGGCCATCTCGCCCAGAAGGTCATCGACGCGGCCGGCGAGGAGCGCGAGGCCGCGCCCGCCTGAGCCGGGCACCGCGGGCCAGGGCGCGCCCAGGGCTTGCTTTCTGCCGCGCGACGAGTACCATCTGCCGACAATGATCTACTGCGTGGTACCCCGGCCGCTCGCCGACGAGCTCTACTCGAGGCTCTCCAAGCACTACGAGGGCGAGTCCGGCGTGACCGTGATCGTCGACCGGCGCGAGCACGACCGCCGCGCGCGCGGTGCGCGTGGACGCTCGGGCTCGGACGACGGGCCCCAGCGGCGAGTCGTGCGCGACCGCCGCCGCGCGCGCGTCACGGGCGATCCCCTGCCGCTCGCGCGCATCTCCTGAAGCTCGTCGTGCACGTCGACGGCGGCGCCCGCGGCAACCCGGGGGCGGCGGCGGCCGCCTGCGTGATCAGCTCGCCGGGAGGCGAGGTCTTGGGCGAGCACGCTCGGCTGCTCGGCTCCACGACGAACAACGTGGCCGAGTACCGCGCGCTCTTGCTCGGCATCGAGCAGGCGCGCGCGCTCGGAGCCACGGAGCTCGAGATCGTCGGCGACTCCGAGCTGATCGCCAGGCAGCTGACCGGCGCCTACAAGGTCCGCCACGCGGCCATGCGCGAGCTCCACGGGGAGGCGATGAGCGCGCTGCGCGGCCTCGAGCGCTGGTCGATCCGCACCGTGCCGCGCACCGAGAACGCGCGCGCCGACGCGCTCGTCAACGCGGCCCTCGATCGACCGGCGGTCGCTGACTGAGAGCGCGCGCTCGCTCAGCGCAGCGTGTGCGCCGACTGGGCGAGCGCGATCAAAAGCGGGCATCGGCGTGGGATCGATCATCTAGGCTGTGCCTGCGCGGAGGCCCGCGGAGGCCCTGTCGGGCGCTCTCGCGCGCGACGCGCGCGCAACCATGCTGAGCCCAAGAAACCGCGAGCTCCTAGGTCTCGTGCCGGCCGCGCTGCTCGTCATCGGCGGCTTCACCGCGATCTTCGTCCAGGCCGAGGGCAACTCCCCGGGCGCCTCGACCAACCTCACGCTCAACCACGCATCGAGCGTGTCGCTCACCTACGGAGCGATCTTCCTCGGGCTGTGCCTGCTTGGCCACGTGGTCATTCGGGTGGCGCTTCCGGACGCCGACCCCTACATGTTTCCGCTGGCGGCTGCGCTGGCGAGCATCGGCATCGTGATGCTCTACCGCATCGACCCCGTGCTCGCGCGCCAGCAGGCCCAGTGGATGGTCGTCGGGCTCGTGCTGTTCGCCGCCACGATCATCGCCCTGCGCCGCCGCGGCGTGGGCGTGCTCGAGCGCTACCGCTACACGCTCGCGGTGATCGCGATCGCGATCACCGTCCTGCCACGGCTGCCGGGGATCGGCGAACAGGTCAACGGCGCCTACCTCGCCATCCACGTCGCCGGGATCTCCTTCCAGCCCGCCGAGCTCGCCAAGCTCGCGATCGTCGTGTTCCTCGCCAGCTACCTCCACGACAACCGGCAGATCCTCGTCACCGGCGGAAGCCGCGTGCTCGGCCTCACGATCCCGCCGATGAAGCAGTTCGGCCCGATGCTCGTGGTCTGGGGAGCGGCGATGGGCACGCTGCTGCTCACACGCGAGCTCGGGACCTCGCTGATGTTCTACGGCGCCTTCCTGGCACTGCTCTACGTCGCCACCGGCCGCTTCTCGTTCGTGCTCATCGGCGTGGTCCTGTTCGCGCTCGGCGCCTGGTACATAGCCGGGCACGTGAGCCACGTGCACGCGCGCGTGCTCGCCTGGGAAGACCCGTTCGATCCCGCGCTCTACCACCAGGCCGTCGGCGGCAGCTATCAGATCGCGCAGTCGCTGTTCGCGCAGGCCGACGGCGGGCTGCTCGGCACGGGCTTCGACCAGTCGCTGCTGCGTGCGCCCCATCACGGCGCGCTGATCCTGCCGGTACCCGAAAGCGACATGATCTACGCGGTCATCGTCAACGAGCTCGGGCTCGTGGGCGCGGCCGCCCTGCTGCTGTGCTACCTGCTGCTCGTCGTGCGCGGCCTGAAGACGGCGGTGCTCGCGCGCGACTCGTTCTCCAAGCTGCTGGCCACCGGGCTGGCGTTCGTCGTCGCGATGCAGGTGTTCGTGATCGTCGGCGGGGTGACGCGCGTGATCCCGCTCACCGGCGTGACGCTCCCGTTCGTCGCCTACGGCGGCTCGTCGGTGGTGATGAACTTCGTCCTGCTGGCGCTGCTGCTCGTGATCTCCGATCGCGCCCGCCGCCCCTACGAGCACCCGGCGCGCCGCTGAGCGCACGCGCGCGCCGCCTGGGCGAGGGCTCGCACGCCGCCGCGCGCCGCAGGTGACGCGCGTGCCCCGTCGAAACCCACGCCCGATGCCGTCGTCCACGCACGCATACGCGAGCTCGCGCTTCTCGCTGCGCCACGCGGGCTCAGGGGGGCACCGGCGCTACGTCGGGCCGGGGACCGCGCGCGGTCGCCAGGCCTCGCGCGCGGGGCTCGGCGGTGGCGCGTGGGTTGCGCGGCTGCGCCGGGCGCTGGCCGAGGATCTCTTCGCGCTGCGCTACCAGCCGATCGTGTCGCTGACCGACGGGCGCGTGTCACACCACGAGGCGCTCGTGCGCCTGGCCGACGAGCCGGACGGACGCCTGGTGTTGCCGGGCGCCTTCCTACCCGCGGCCGAGCGCCATGGGCTGATCCGCGAGATTGACCTGCTCGTGCTCGAGCGCGCGATCGCCCTGCTCGCACGCGCCGGGGAGCGGGGCGGGGGCGCGCCAGCGGTCGCGGTCAACCTGTCGGCCCTGTCGGTGACCGATCCGCGCATGCTCGCACGAGTCGAGGGGCTGCTCGGGCGCCGAGCGGTCGATCCGGCGCGGCTGGTGATCGAGCTGACCGAGACGTCGGCGATCTCCGACATGCGGCGCGCACGCGACTTCTGCGCCGGCGCGCAGCGGCTCGGCTGCGCGATCGCGCTGGACGACTTCGGGGCCGGCTTCGGCTCCTTCCAGTACCTCAAGCACCTGCCGTTCACCTACCTGAAGATCGACGGCGGCTTCATCCGCGGGCTGACGAGCTCGCGCACCGACCAGCTGGTCGTGAGCGCGCTCGTGCAGCTCGCGCACGGGATGGGCCGCCGCACGATCGCCGAGTTCGTGGCCGACTCGCCGACCCTGCAGATGGTCGCCGAGCACGGCGTCGACCTCGCCCAGGGCTACGCCATCGGGCCGCCGGTGCACGAGCGTGCGCTCGTCCCGCGAAGGGGGTATGTGGCATCCAGATGAGCGGGAGCGGGGGATCGATCATCCAGGGGCCCGCGTTGGCGCCCGCCAAGGTAGGGTGTCGACGATGCGTGCGGTCACCTTCCAGGCGCCCGGCGAGGTGCGCGTCGACGACGTGGCCGAGCCGGCGATCGAGCGTCCCGACGACGCGGTCGTGAGGATCGAGGCCAGCGGCGTGTGCGGCTCGGACCTGCACATCTACCACGGGCGCACTCCGGTCGAGCAGGGCTTCACGATCGGCCACGAG
Organism: Solirubrobacteraceae bacterium; assembly: GCA_035622255.1. Taxonomy (GTDB): domain Bacteria; phylum Actinomycetota; class Thermoleophilia; order Solirubrobacterales; family Solirubrobacteraceae; genus Palsa-744. Next base: position 7,290 of record DASPVR010000064.1, read on the forward strand.
TTCGTCGGCACGGTGATCGCGGCCGGCCCGGAGGTGCAGCGGGCGGCGGTCGGGGACCGCGTGCTCGGTTGCTTTCACACCGCCTGCGGGACCTGCCGTGCGTGCCTGCGCGGCGACTACCACCGCTGCCTGCACGGGCGCACGTTCGGGCATGGCTCTTTCCTGGGCAACCTGCCCGGCGCCCAGGCCGAGCAGGTGCTCGTGCCGCGCGCCAACATGACGCTGCGCCGCGTGCCCGAGGGCATGGCCGACGAGGTCGCGCTGTTCGCGGGCGACGTGATGGGCACGGGCTGTCACGCCATCTGGCACGCGGGCATGCGCGCGGGCGACACTGCGGCCGTGCTCGGGCTGGGGCCGGTGGGGCTGTGCGCCGTGCAGGCCGCGCGCGCGTCGGGCGCCACGCAGGTATTCGCGATCGACACGGTCGCCGAGCGCCTGGAGATGGCGCGCCGGTTCGGCGCCACGCCTGTCCACCTCACCGACGAGGACCCCAAGCGCGTGGTACGCAAGGCCACCGACGGCGCCGGCGTCGACGTCGCCGTCGATGCAGTCGGGGGCGTGGACCCGCTGACGCTCGCGATCAGCCTGGCTCGCGATGCGGGGACGGTTTCG